>NZ_JBEPEH010000034.1:0-145138 GCF_040300725.1 Dactylosporangium sp. NPDC000244 | reverse complement strand
GAGGCACTTCCGCCTTGAGGATCGGCGGGGCGGCATTACTTCAACGTTGGTCGGGCGCCCATGGATCGTACGGCGATCGCGACATCCCTCATCGGCAGATCCGGACGCGTATCGGCTGCGGTGGGTTGCCTGCGGTGGTGCAGCGTCCCAGCCACCCGTCGACGGCGTGCTCACCGTCGGCCCCGCGGTGCCGTTCACGGCCAGCGTCAGCGCAAGATCCACGTTTCCGGACATCGGCTCTTTATAGATCCAGATGCTGAGCGGTCGTCGGGTGGCCACGTTGTCATTACGCATCGTTACCATCGGCCAGCAGACCGGCGATCTGACTCTCCTCCGAGGCTGGAGGGGACCGGACCCGGTCGCGTGTGGGCGGTGGCCCAGTGCATCGAGTGCCGGGCCGGCGCGATGAGCCGATCGCCTCACTTGTTGAGCGACTCCTGGACTGACCGGCATCCGTGACCCCGAACACGGCAAGATCACCGGGGCATGCGGCGGGACCTGATCTTCTCGTCGAGGTCTGCAATCCGGCCGAGGTCAGAAGCCTGGACAGCCCTGCTGAAGAGCGGCTCGACCACCCGCGTTGCCGCCAAGATCCAGACTGGTCGGCACAGACGGACGCCGACCGACACGGACCGGTCTGGACCCTTCCGAAACAGCCGAACACGTTTGGAACACATCAGGTCCACAATGGACAAACAATGAGAGGCGGTTGATCTACGTTTCCGCAGGTCAACCGCCTCTTGATGTTGCGCGCCCGAAGGGACTCGAACCCCTAACCTTCTGATCCGTAGTCCAATAGGCCGGCGTTCCTGATCAGGGCCTTGATCAGCTTCGCGCAGCACGCCCGATTACACCAGAAATCCAGTGGATTGTCCGTCCACTGTGGAGCTCTTCGCGATCGCTTCCGGCGACAGGGCGTCTCAGGTCGATCGGAGCGCGGATGGACACGTGCGGCGTGGCTGCCGGGATGCGCTCCGCCGGGCGACCGAGCACCTGCGGTTGCCGAGTCCGCCACACGTCGCCGGCCCAGAATGCGTCGATTATGTGGACTTGTCGCGCCATGGCACCCCAGCCGCGGGCGGTCCGGTTGGAGGTGCCACCGCAGTTGGACCAGCGCGGTGTCGTCGCGATCACCTCGGCGGCATCCCCCACGAATACGAACATGCCGCCTGAACTGCCCGGACGACATTCTCGGCAAGCGCAGCGTCAGCTCTCCAGGACCTGCCACACCTTGGGGACCCAGACCCAGCGCCCGTTGACGTTGACCAGGCCCTCGAAGGCGAGCCCGAGGTCGTCGCCCGGCTCGGTGTACTTCCAGCGGTACACGGTGAGGCCGGGCTTCAGGTGCGGGCCGATCTGCTGGTAGCCGCCGGGAAAGTTCGCCGCGACGGCTGATGACCAGGACCGGATCTCCTCGGTTGTGGCCTTGAAGACCTTCAGGTCGGTCTGTTCCGGTTTCGCGGCGATCTTGACCTCGCTGCCGTTCCACAGCTTCGCCTTGTAGTACTGCTCGGCCTTGGCCGCGACGTCGCCCTCGAACACGGCTTGGTAGTCCGCGGTCGTCGGCTTCAACTGCTGTACGAGCGTGGGGTCGTTGCCTGTCCCCAGCGCCTGCATCAGGGCTTTGGCGCCTTCGTCAGTGTTCGGGTACGTGCTGCCGGCCGCGTTCTGCGCGGTCGCGGGGGTGCCCGGTGTGTCCTCCGCGCCTGCCCCGCAGCCGGTGAGGGTGGCGCCCAGGAGCGCGGCCAGCAGGGTCCAATGTGTCAAGCGCTTCGCACTTGCGGGGCGCATGCTCGTCCTCCGATCACGAAATCTGGCCCGCGAAGCGCGGGCCAGGCGAACCGGCCCGGTCCGGGCCATTCCGATCAAGGATGGGCAGACGGGTTCAGAACGACATCAGCGTCAGTTCAAAGCCGCGACGGCGTCCGGGTTGTGAGGGCGAGCTAGCGTCGAGCGGCGGCAGCCAACCTCACGACGCGGGACGGGTGATCATGCGTTCGCGGCCCACCGAGCCACCGCTCGTACCGGTGCGGGTGTGTCTGCTCGGTGCCGTGTCGGCGCACACACCGCAGGGGCCACTGCACCTCGGGCCTCGCCAGCAGCGGCTACTGCTGGCGATCCTGGCTCTGGAGGCGAACCGGCACGTTTCGGTCGATCGGATCGTCGACCTGATGTGGCCGGCGGCGCCTCCGCGTACCGCCCGGCACGCGGTGCGGGTGTGCGCGTCGGGGCTGCGCGCCGCGTTCGCACCCGTGAGCGCCGCCGACGCCGCGATCGTCGCCGTCGGCGGCGGCTATGCGCTGCGGATCGACCCGATGGCGGTCGACGCGCAACACTTCCGCACGCTGCTCGGCGAGGCCGACACCGAAACCTCGGACCAACGCCGCCTGACCTTGCTGGACCAGTCCCTCGCGCTGTGGCGTGGCACCACGCCGCTGGCCGACGCCGCACAACCCGACGTACGCGACCGGCTCGGCGCGGGCCTCACCGAGTCCCGCCTCCGAGCTGTGGAGGACCGCTTCGACATTCGGCTGCGGTTGGGACAGCACGCCCGGCTGCTGGACGAGCTCGCCGATGCGTGCGCGGCGCACCCGGCACGCGAGCGGCTCGCCGGACAGCTCATGCTGGCGCTGTACCGGTGCGGGCGCGGCGCCGAGGGGCTCGCCGTCTACCACCGGCTGCGCGACCATCTCGCCGAACAGTTCGGCCTGGACCCGGGGCCGGCGCTGCGCGGGCTCGAGCGGCAGATTCTCCAGCAGGACCCGGCGCTGGAGCGGCACCCTGGTCCTCGTCGCCCGCCCGTGCCGGCGCAGTTGCCGGCGATGGCGGGTCTCGTCGGCCGCGAACCCGAGTTGGCCCAGCTCGACGCGCTCGCACGCAACACGGAACAGGATGCTGCGGGCACCTCGATCGCGGTGATTACCGGTACCGCCGGCGTGGGGAAGACCGCCCTGGCCGTACGGTGGGGACATACCGCCGCTGTGCGTTTCCCGGACGGGCAGCTCCATGTCAACCTGCGCGGCTTCGACCCGTCGGGTCCCGCGCTCGATCCGGCTGCGGTGCTGCGCGCGTTCCTCAACACGCTCGGCGTTCCGGCGCAGCAGATCCCCTCCGACCCCGATGAACGCGCCGCCGTGTACCGCAGCACCATCGCCGGCCGCCGGCTGCTGATCGTGCTGGACAACGCCTGCCACGCGGAACAGGTGCGGCCGCTGCTGCCCGGCGCCTCGAGCTGCCTGACCGTGGTGACCAGCCGGGATCCGTTGCGGTCACTGGTCGCGATCGAGGGCGCCACCCCGCTGGTCCTGGGCCTGCTGACCGTCGAGCAGTCTCGGGACCTGCTGACGAGCCGCATCGGCGGCTCGCCGCATGCCGCGGAACCCCTGATCGACGAAATCGTCGAGCGTTGTGCCCGGCTACCGCTGGCATTGGCGGTGGCGGCCGCCCGGATCACCACGCGCCGGCATCTGCCGCTTGCAGAGGCCACGGCGGAACTGCGTGACGCGTCCACGGTGCTCGACGCCCTCGACGGCGGCGATCCCGTCACCGACCTGCGGGCTGTGCTGTCGTGGTCCTACCTGGCCCTCGGCCGGGACGCCGCCCGGCTGTTGCGCCTGCTCGGAACGCATCCGGGCGCCGACATCGGGGAGCTGGCGGCGGCCAGCCTGGCCGGCCTGCCGACGGTGTACACCCGCTCGCTGCTGGCCGAGCTGGTCTCGGCGCATCTCGTCAGCGAGCACACCGCCAAAAGGTACGTGCTTCATGACCTGCTCAAGGCATACGCTGCCGAGCAGTCGCAGGCGACCGACAGCGCGGAGGAACGCCGAGCGGCGATGCTTCGGCTGGCCGATCACTACCTGCACACCGCGCACCCCGCCGCACGCCTGCTCGACCCGCTCCAGGTGCCCATCACGCTGACCGCACGGCGGGACGATGTCGTGGCCGAGCCGCCGGGTCACGCCGACGCCGCGCTCGCATGGTTCCGCACCGAACACGAGTCGATGGCCGCCACCGCCGCCCGAGCGGCAGCACTCGGTCTTGACGAGCACGCATGGCGGCTCGTGTGGACCCTGACGTCGTACCTGCTGCGACAGGGCCACTGGCAGGCACAGCGCGCCGCCGGTCAGGTCGCCGCGGACGCGGCCCGGCGACTGGGCGACCGCGGGGCACTGGCCCACTCGCTGCACGGCATGGGCATGGCCCACGCACGGTCCGGGCAGCACGACGAAGCCGCGCCACTGCTGCGGCAGGCGCTCGACCTGTTCACCTCGGACGGCGACGTCCCCGGGCAGACCATCGTGCTGGAGGACATGGCCTGGGGAGCGGAGGCCGAAGGTGACGCGCAGCGCGGCCTCGCCCTCGTCGAACGGGCCCTCGTGATCGCGGAGACCGCCGGCCACACCACCGGCCTGGCCCGGCTGCACAACGCCATCGGCTGGTTCCACACCCTCCTCGGGCGCCACACCGACGCCGTCAACCATTGCGAGCAGGCACTGGCGATGTTCCAGCAAGTCGACGACCCCCCAGCGGTCGCGGCCACGTGGGACACGCTCGGCCACGCACACCGCCACCTCGGCGACCACGAGCGGGCCACCCGCTGCTACCGCAACGCCATCGGTTTCTACCAGACCCTCGGCGACCTCTACAACGAGGCGGCGACGCTTGTCGAACTCGGTCACGTGCTGCACGAATCCGGCCAGCCCGACCACGCCCGACAGGCGTGGTGGGAGGCGTACGAACGCTACGAGCAACTCGGCCATCCCGACGCGCGGCAGATCGCGGACCTGCTACAACCAGCCGCCGGACGCTGACGGGGACCTCCCCCGTGCCGGACTGTTGCGCACCAACGGCCTGGCCTCGACCAACGATCCGCGCGGGCGTGAACCGACGCGAGGAGACGGCGCGGACGTTTCGTTCACCGACTGGAGGACGTGGGGACGATGAGTGAACGAGCGACAGTCAGGAAGCTGGTCACCGAAGCTCAGGTTCTGCTGCGCCTGGACACGGATCGCGTGCGCGTACTCGAACTCGTGACGGTCGCGGACGCGATGCTCGCCGATATGGACGCCGACGCGGAGGCGCGCGCCGACAGCTATGCGTCTGTGTCGGCGCTGTGGCTGGATCTCGGCGACGAGCAGCGCAGCGAGCAACGGATCGTCCAGGCGATCGAAGCGGAAACACAGGTCACGCCGGCTCGGCCGGTGATCCTGGGCACGCGCAGGCTGTTCTACGCGAAGCTGCTCCACGCGCAGCGGCGGTTCGCCGATGCAGCGCGACACGCGAGCGAGGGGCTCGCGATCTACGCGCAGGGCGTGGCGCCGGATCACCCCGAGCTCGCGCGCCTGAAGGTCTATTTCGCGCCGATCCTGAAGGACGCGCCCGAGAGGCCGTCCGTTGTCGGTGCGCTGCGCGCGATGGGCGAACGCCTGTGCGCGGTGGCGACCGGCAGCGAGGCCGAGATCCGCAGCGCGCTCGGCATCCCGACGACCCCACCGCCGTTGGGTGCGAGCGAATGCCTGGTTACGGCCGGCGAGCTCTCGCGTGCGAGCGTGGAGCTACGATTCGCGGTCGGCACGCTGACACGGCGCGAACTCGACGAGACGTTCGGACCGGCAAACGTGCTGCCACGCACCGGGCCATTCGCGTCGCACACGCTCGGTTACGCGATACGGGTCCCCGGCAGGCCGGCTCGCATCAGCCTGTACGCGCTCTTCGCCACGACGCCCGAGACCGAAACCAGCGCGAAGAGCGTGCTGCTGCGGATCGATCCCGCGTAAGTGTCGCGGTGTCGACACCCTCTCCACCTCGGCTCGACACCGGCCTCGAACACGACGTCCGAATCCGGCACCCGCGGCCACGGCGTCATCGATCTCCTCCACAATCGCTATCCGCATCGTCGGCTCGTGGCGTTCTCCGAAGGTGCCGACGGCTTCTGGTCGTCGCTCGGTTGGCGGCGACACCTTCACAAAGATCCCGAAACGGCGTGGCGCGCACGTCCTCTCTTCATCCAGCCATGATTCGTGACGTCGGGTGACATTGTCGGTTGCGAGTGCTTCACTTCCTCTCCGCGCTCAGCGGCGGCCCCACCCCGGCCGCTGTACTCGTCGCCTGCGGCGCCGCGGGCGGATCCCCTCAAGCTGTTCCACACCATCATCGGCAAGTGAATGCCGATGCGGCGCTCACTGATGGCGGCGACGGGGGTCGGCCTGTGGCCGGCCTCGTCGGCATTCGAGACGTGCCACTTCGTAGTCAGCGCTTGCTCGTCACTCGGCTGTCAGCAGATATGCCATTCGTGTCAGCCATGATCGATAGCCGGAAACAGCGATTGTGGTGTTGGGTGCCGACACTGCACCGGGCTCAGTTCTGAGCTAAGCGCAGCGCGGCTTCCCGGTTGCCCGCAACAATCCGCATCTGCGGGTGGTCGTCGCCCAGGACCCGCCGGCAGCCGGTGAGGGCCTGCTCGAACAGCGAGATGGCCCGGCCCAGATCCCCAGCCGACACGTAGGCGCTGGCGAGGTTGCTCACCGACATGAGCGTGTCCGGGTGGTCGTCGCCCAGGGCCCGCCAACGTGACAGTTGCTGAATTCATCCATCTTCCGGTCGGCGTGTAGATCACGTCGCTCACGCTGGAACCAGGGGCCGGAGCCGGCCGATTCGACGCTGCGCGAAGATGCTCGACGGCCGGCACCCGCGGTTGCTGGGCAGCCTTACGCTGTCATGGGAAAGCGTCAATCCGCTCTTGTTGACTGCATCGAGAGGAGTTTGCGTGCCCAGCCGTAACAAGGGCCGCTCCAAGCATAAGCAGAACGACACTCGGCGCCGTTCCGGACGGGCCTCTCCTGAGGGAGCCGCCGAAACGGCTCAAGCGCCGGCTGGTCGTCGGCCCTCGCTCGAGTCCTCTCGCGAGGGCGGCGTTTTACCCTCAACACCGAACCGGCCCGGGTCACCGACCGGTGACTCAAGCGCTGGTACCAGGGAAAATCGCATCCGGAGTTGGGCGCTGAACGCGGCCGGTACTGCTGCCGTCATTCTGGTCACCGCCGCTGTCTCGTATGTTCTGGCCGCGAAACAGGGCGCGCGAGAACAGCAGGGAGCCATCGACGCTCAGCGGGTCACCGCGGAGGGCAAGCCCGCCTTGTCGGCCTCGGTCGACTTCGCCTACGGCGACCAGGACGGCGACATCTGGGTGGCTCCGAACAAGGTCTTCTCCGGCGAGCGCGAGCTGGCCGGCGACGTGCATCAGAAGGTGGTGAGTGCCGGGGGCTTCGAGCTGGGCACACCGCCACCCGAACATCCCAAGGGGCAGACGGCCACGCGGCTACGCGTGACGATCGTCGGACAGCGGTACAACGGAGTCGTCGTCAAGGACATCAAGGTCCGGGTGCTGCGTCGGGCGGCACCGTTGCACGGCAGCCTGCTGCTCGGCCCTCCCCAGGGCGCCGAAACGGTGTCCGAGGTGGGATTCGACTTGGACTCGACCGACGTGACCGCCCGTGAGATCGAGCCCGACGGCCAGCTGGGGACCGGCTATTGGCGCGGGCACCAGTTCATCAAGCTGGCGCAGCACGAACCGCAGGTGATCGAGGTGACCGCGCTGACCGCCCGGGACTTTTGCGAGTGGGTCCTCGAATTCGAGGTCGCCGACACCGACCAGGTGACGAAATCCGAGGTGGTGGAGGTCCGCAACAACGACGGCACGCCGTTTCGGAGCACGCCCGTGGCCGGCGGCTACGACGAGCGGTACGACTTCGATTTCCGCGCCGCGAAATGGCGGCTCGCGGACAGCGGGCAGGTGACCGACTGGTGACCAGGCCGCGGATCGTCGTGCTCGGCCTCGCGATGGTCGTCGGACTCTCACTCGGATGGTTCGTGGCGGGGCGGCGGCCGTCGCCTCCGGGCACCGAGACCGCTGCACCCGTCCGGAACTCCGCGCCACCAGGCGACGCCGGCAGCGCCACGGACGACTGGACGCAAGTGGGCGCATCGCTCAAGGTGCGCGTGCGTGGCCAGGAGCCGGGCGCCTGGTGGGTGCTGGCCCTGGCCGGACCGTTGCCCGCTGCGGGCCAGGCCGTCGGCGGCACCTGCTCCGACGCCTACTACTGGACGCTGGAGCACGGCGGCGCACAAACCGCCGAGTTCGCCCTGGTGCTCGAGGTGAGGGCGCTGGCCGACACCGACGTCCGGATCGAGCGGATCGCCGGCCGGCTCACCGGACATCCCGCGGAGACTGGCACGATGTACGCGGACTGCGGCACTGCCGACACCGAGACGCCGCCCGGGTTGACCGGTGACGAGCTGTGGCTCTCGACCGACCCGAAGCGCGCCGACGCGGCCCTCGGCCCGGACGAGGGACTCACCGCCCCGCTCGGCGCCGGTGAGGTCCACCGCAGGACGCTGCACGTCATGTCGGCCGGCGGACCCGAGGACAACCTGTTCGTGCTCGACATCGGCCTCGTGATCGCCGGGCGGCCGTACCAGATCACCCTGGACGACCACGGCAAGCCCTTCCTGCTGCGCAAGGTCGCCGGCGGGATCGGCTTCGTCCCGGCCGCCTACCACTGGCAACCGGCACCAACCCCCAGGTTCTCACTGGAGCCCTCGTACACGAGACCGAACTGAACGGGGGTCGCCGCAACTTCGCCGCCCTGCGCCGCGGTGCGCGGCGCGTCCGCATGAGCCCGGCTGGCTGCTACCGCGCCTGCGATCGTTTGGTGATGGACATCGTGGAGCCGGTGGCAACGCCTCAGGAGCGCCGACCCCGACGTCGCTCGCAGAGCTGACGAAACGGCACCGGCTGCGGTTCAGGTGAGTTCATCGTGGACTTCGCGGTGGGCGGCGGCGATCCATGCAGCATCCGGGCGCAGGGCGAGCGCCGTGTCGACGTCGGCGAGGGCTTGCTCCCGGTGGCCGAGGTCGTAGTGGACTCGGGCCCTAGCCTCGAACACCCACGCCTGGTCCGGGGACAGCCGGATCGCGGTGTCGAGGTCGGCGAGGGCGGCGGTGAGGTTGCCGCGGCGGTGGTGGACCTGACCGCGGGCACCGGCGATCCAGCCAACATCCGGACTCAGCGTCACGGCCACGTTGTAGTCGACCAGGGCGGCGTCGAGGTCGCCGAGGTCACGGTGGATCGCGGCGCGTTCGGCGAGCATCCACGCCAGGTTTCCCTGCGGATCCATCTGCAGCGCCCGGTTGACGTCCCCCAGCGCTTCGGCCAGTTGACCGAGGCGCTGCCGTGCAACACCCCGGTCCGCGTACATCCACGCCTGCCCCGGGTCGAGTGCGATAGCCCGTTCGATGTCGACGAGCCCGCCCCGCGGGTCGCCAGCGCGAACCCTCGTCGCGCCGAGATCACCGCGGAACGTCGCGTTGTCCGGGGCAAGGCGGACGGCCTCGCCGAGGTCGGCGAGCGCCGGTTCGTAGCGTTCCAGTTCGCGGTGGACGAGCCCGCGCTGCGCCCAGCTCCGTGCGTCGGATGAGTCTAGTTCCAGTGCCCGGTCGAGATCCGTCAGCGCCGCGTCGAGTTTGCCTAGTCTGCGGTGCGTCTCGGCCCGCAGCTGCAGGCCGATCACGTCGTCGGGAACTCGGGACACGACCCGGTCGAGGACGGTGAGCGCCTCGGTGTAGCGGCCGTCGCGAACATGCGCGTCGGCGACGTCGATGTCCCGTTGCGGTGTGCCCACCGGTGCCGAGGCCTCCGAAGGGGCGGCACCGGCGAGAAGGCTGCCGGCCGCGACTGCCAGCTCCGGTTGCTCGATGACGACCGGTGCCCGTTTGAGGGCGCGGTGCAGCAGGGTCGCGACCAGTGGCATCCGGCTTGAGCCGCCGACGAGGAACACCCCGGCGATACGGTTCTCGGCGATATTGGAAAACCGCAGTACGCCCTGGGTGATGCGAACCGTCTGCTCCACGATGGACCTGGCGAGGACATCGAGCTCGTCGCGGGTCAGGTGAGCGCCGGCGGCCAGGGATGGCACGACGAGGTCGGCCGTCGGCAGCCGCGACAGGCGTTCTTTGGCCTCCCGTACGTCGTGCCACAGCTGCCCGTGCGCCCGCCGTTCCTCAACGGTCGACGGTTCCCGCAAACGCCGCCACACGTCGGGGTCGCCAGTCGTGCGCAGGTGTTCTACGACGCTATTGTCAATGTCGAGCCCACCGAGGTCGTCGCGGCCCTCCACAACGAGAATTTCGAACCCGGCACCCGTTCGGGCCACAACACTCGCGTCGAAGGTTCCCGCGCCGAAGTCGTAGACCACAACGACAGACCCGACCGGCACTTTGTGATCGAGGACGCCGGTGAAGTACGCAGCGGCCGCGACCGGTTCGGCGACGAGTTGGACGCGGCCGAGCCCGGCGGCCGCGGCGGCATCGGCGAGAACCAGTTGCCGGGTGGCGCCCCACGACGCGGGGCAAGTCAGCACAACGTCGAGCCTGTCGCCGCTGGCTCCTCCAGTGACACGGCGGCACTCGTCACTGACCCTGGACAGCACGGCCGCTATCAGGTCGGTGACGGGGATCTCACGGTCGCCGAGCAGGACGACAGAGTCGTCGACGCGGCGTTTTGGGTTCGGTTCGAACCGCGCCGGGTCGACGCGGGAGCTCTGCAGCGCGTCACGGCCGGTGACGATTGCCCCGGCCGGGTCGGCATAGACCGACGACGGTAGCAGCGGCGAACCGTCGAACAACAGCGGACTCGTCCGGCCGTCATGGGTCCGGACGACGGCGGCAGTGTTGAATGTGCCGAAGTCGATGCCGAGTCCGACGGTGCCCATGCGCTCAAGTCTATTGCGCTGGGCGGGGCTCGCTGGGGCCGCGGCGCCCGTGGACACTGTCGGTTACCGATTTCCGGGGAGACCGTTTGTTGGCATCTCGACCTCACCGCCAATCTCTCCCGGCACGCCACCGTCCTCGGCCCACTGTCCTCGACGCGACCCGGCCCACCGACGCCCAGCTGCGGTACGCCACCGGCAACAGGCTTGACCAGCCGCCGCTACGACCAGCCGGAGCCGACAGGCACGGAGGATCTGGAACGTCAGTTGGCGGACAGGATGCCCCCTCTGCGCGAGTGGATTGCGACGTTCGACGCGACCGACTTGTTGGCACCCGACGAGCTGCAGGTGGTCAAAGGGCTGCTCACCCCCGCTGCTCCGTAGGCAGCGCACGGCATACAAGAAGGTTCCGCCACCCAGCGGACCGTGCGATCGCTACTGGCCAGCAGCAGGCGCATTTAGTACAAAGATCGGATGCTCGCACATCGGCTCCGTGCACCGGCCCCGCAGCAGGACACCCGGCGGCGTAGCCGGCGAGGCGGCGCCACCGCCGGGCAACACCGGGCGGGCGCCCGGCCCCCAACCTGACGCAGGCCCGGCCACCGAGATCGAACCGCGTCTGCCGCACCACCCTGATGGGTCTTCAACCGGCCCCAAAAATCCACAACCGGTCAGATGCCGCCCACCGGCCGTCACCCGCCGGATCCCTTTTCGGAACGGTGGACCAGGCAGCACAGACCCGCGCCGACCAGCACGGACCGGTCTGGACCCTTCCGAAACAGCCGATCACTTTCGGAACACTTCAAGTCCACAGTGGACGAACGAAGAGAGGCGGTTGATCTACGTTTCCGCAGGTCAAACGCCTCTTGATGTTGCGCGCCCGAAGGGACTCGAACCCCTAACCTTCTGATCCGCAGTCCTCCATCAGTCAGACGCAGCTCGCAGCCTTGATCAGCACCCCCCCCACTGCCCGATTATGACGAATTTCGTGGATTCGTCCATCCACTTTGGACGGCAGCGCTCAAGACACGTCACACGCCGGCCAAACGGCCCAGACATCCTACGTCTCAAGCTACCCACATCTGATCGCAACGCTGCCGATCCGCGCCGCCGCACACCAACGGGGGAGCCATGTGCGGAAACCTGATCAAAGCCGCGAGCGCGCCCGTCGCGGCATGGCGCGGGCGTCCAGGCGAGGGCCGGACCGACGCACCTGGTCGTCTTCAGCGGGGCGGGTGGTCCGCTGCTTCGAGGGCGTCGATCGCGCTGGCCCATGGACGCTCCGTCGCTGGACGAACCTCCTGGTTGAGGTTGCGGTGCATCCCGGCCTGCTTTCTTCGACGGAACCGTCCCGCACTTGACGTCAGCGCAGCGCGAGACCTTGGCCGATCTCCTCGCCGCGCGCACCCGGAACATCCCTGGCTCACGGATCTGTCACCGCACATCGCCGCCATCGCCGCCCTGACCGTGGCCGTCAACGCGGCGCTGGTGGTGGCGTTCGGTGCGCTGGTCGGCCGTGCCGCTCCAGCAGCTCGGTGAAGTTGAGGTACCCCCAGATCCGTTCATGGGCGGCGAACGCGCGCAGGACCTCGGGCGTCGGGCCCTGCGCGTCGAGCAGCGCGGCGGCCAGCCCAATCGCGCTGACGGCGGGGATCTTCGCGAACTCCTCGGGCGTCGGCACCGCCCCGAGGCGGGCGAGCGCCGCCCGCGCCTCACCCGTGGGGTCGTACCCGATCCAGAACGACTCCCTACACTCCTCGGGCACGTCGGTGAGGATCGCGGCGCCGGCCGGGTCGCCGAGCCGGGCCAGCGCGAGCGCGGCACAGAACCGCTGCCGCCGGTCCGTGGCTTCGAGCTGCCCGTACAGCCAGCCCGCCGCCGCCTCAGTCGGCGGCCAGATCGACAGGCCCAGGGTCAGCTCGGCCTGGGCCAAGCCGGTGGCCCGCTGGGCCGATGCGAGGGTGTCGCCGCCGGCGGCCGACAGCAGCCGCGCTGCCCACGGGTTGCCGGCCTCGGCCAGCGCCCGCCAGTGCTCCCGCTGGGCGGCGACGGCCGGCCGGATCGGACTGTCCTGGGCGGCGGCGGCGAGATAGCCGCCACCGGTGAGCATCTCCCACAACAGCTCGATGACGCGGTCGCGCCGCTCACCGGGCAGCTCGACGGCCGCCGCCACCAGCGCCGGCGCGACAGACTCCGCGGCGGGCGCGACGGTCCCCTGCACGAACAGCGCGTGCCGCAGGCTCCTCAGCGCCTGGTCGAACGCGCCTTCATCCCTGAGCCCGTCGAGATGCCCCGGCAGGTCGGACAGCTCCCCATTGAAGACCATGCCCTGATGATATTGAGCGCGCCACGTCCTGGCTTCGGTCCGGACGGACCGGACCCGGCCGCCAGGAACGACACCCAACATGAGCCGGCAGCACGAACAGTAGGTTCTCCTGACGGCTGCTCCTGGCAAGCGCTGCGACGATCGCTCATCGGCATCCGGATGCGTATCGGCTGCGGTGGGGTGCCTGCGGTGGTGCAGTCAGATGGTTGGCGGCCGGCTGCGGTGAGCGGCCCGGACGGGGGTCGGCTTGGCGGTGTGTCTCAGCCAGGGTGCGGGGACTGGGGTTGCGGCTGACGCGATGGAGCCAACAGCCCGGACAGCCGGCGCTGTCGCTGACGTCCGCACGGCGATGCGACCCAGCAGATGATCTTCACTGAAGACAGTCGGCGCCGGCCTGGATCACGATCCGGGGACCCTGCTTGATCTTGACTGACGCCATGGCACCCAGTCCAAGATCCAGACCAACCGGCACGAACGGATCCCCACCAGCACGCCCCGACGTGGACCGTTGCGAAACAGCGGATCCCTTTCGGAACACAACAGGTCCACAGTGGACGAAACGCGAGAGGCGGTTGATCTACGTTTCCGCAGGTCAACCGCCTCTTGATGTTGCGCGCCCGAAGGGACTCGAACCCCTAACCTTCTGATCCGTAGAAAGCAAGATGCCGAGTCCAGCTCACAGCCTTGATCAGCGCCACCTCGACGGTCCGATTACATCGCAATCGCGCGGCTTGTCCGTCCACTGAGGATCGATTCGCGATCGGCAGATCGCAACGCGCCGATCACGGACAGACATCCCATGTTTGGTCTCGAAAGGGCCTCAAGCAGATCCCCTATGGTGGCGTTCCGTCAGCGAACGTGCCGTAGAGATCTCCACCGGAGGCGGTGCCCCCAGTCCGGCCGATGCCAACCGGCAGGTACCCGCTGGCGTGCTTGCTGCTCAGTCAGATCCAGTCCTCGTCCGAGGAGGTCTCGTCGGTGAATCCGTACGGCGCCCCGCCAGCGGTATAGCCGACGACGAAGAACGACCTGCCGTCAACGACGATCCACGAGTCGTCGTCGGGGACGATCCCGTAACCGACCCGACGCGTGGACCGCAGCCGCGGCGACGACGGCGGACGCTGCGCCCACTGCTGCGCGAAGGCCGGCAGAGGGACACCGAGCGCGGCAAGATCGTCGAACGCGGTGTACCGGTCCACGCCATACCGCTTCGCGTACGCCTTGACAGAGACCGCGGCACCGGAGGCGATCCAGGCCCGGGCCGAATCCCGGCGTGATCGTTGACGCATCCGGTGCCGACGCGGCTGCATACCGCCGGATGCTACCGGCCCGCCGAGGCACCCCCGGGCACCATCAAGTGAGAGTAGGAGCGCCTCGGAGGCGCTCTACGCGGTCGGCCTGCGGGCCCCGGTCGCTCTGACGCACCGTGTACCGGACCCGGTCGCCCTGCTGCAGCGGTTCCGACCCCGCGACCACGGACACGTGGACGAACAGGTCGTCACCTCCGGCGTCTGGGGTGATGAACCCAAACCCGCGGTCGCCGTCGTAACGCGCGACGACGCCCTCGCCCGCGCGTGCGGGCACGCCCCGTGACGGCGGCTCCCTCCTGGCGGGTGCCGGCCCGACCGGCGCCGGCCGTCGCGGTGGCGGTACGGGCTCGACCCCTCGGACCAACTGCACATCGCGGGCCTGCGGGCCCTTGTCGCCGCTGACGACCTCGTACGCCACGCGATCGCCCTCGGCCAGCCAGGTGAGGCCCTCGGCCAGGGACCGGGCGTGGACGAAGACGTCCCCGCCGCCGGAGTCGGGAGCGATAAAGCCGAAGCCCTTGTCCTCGTCGTACCAGGAGACGGTTCCGTCCGCCCCGTCGGCACCGCCGGCCCCGGCGGACAGGCCAGCCCCGGGACCGAGCGGGACCACGTGCGCGGCCTGCGGGCCGCGCTCGCCCTCGACGACGACGAAGGCCACTCGCTGCCCGTCGCTGACCACACCGCCGGTCACGATGGCCGAGCTGTGCACGAAGATGTCGGCGCCGCCGCCGTCCGGCGAGGCGAACCCGTACCCCTTGGCCGGCTCGTACCAGTTGACCGTGCCGAGCAGGCCCACGGCGCCGCCGGCGGCCTGCTCAGCGGTGACGCGGACGCGCAGCGCCTGGGGACCGCGGTCGTTCTCGCCGGCCTCGAACTCGACGGCCTGGCCCTCGCGGAGCACCTTCGGGCCGCCTTCACCCACGATCTCGGAGGC
Source organism: Dactylosporangium sp. NPDC000244 (assembly GCF_040300725.1). Lineage (NCBI taxonomy): Bacteria > Bacillati > Actinomycetota > Actinomycetes > Micromonosporales > Micromonosporaceae > Dactylosporangium > Dactylosporangium sp. NPDC000244. The sequence goes on along the minus strand of NZ_JBEPEH010000034.1, from coordinate 129,802 downwards.
GTGCACGAACACGTCTGGCGAGCCGTCCTCAGGCGCGAGGAAGCCGAACCCCCGTTCGGCGTCGAACCAGCGGACGATCCCCTGCGGCATAGGAAAGCTCCAGGTCGTAATAGCGGCATTGCTCTCAGTGTCGCTCACGGCGTCGCGCCTGGGACCACCGGGACCGGCCACCGGCCCCCAGCCTCACGCAGGCCCGGCCCCCAAGATCGAACCTCGTCCGCCGCCCCACCCGGATGGATCTTCAACAGCTTCGAAATCCGCAACCGGTCAGATGCCGCGCACCGGCCGTCACCCGTCGGATCCCTTTTCGGAACGGTGGACCAGGCGGCACAGACCCGCGCCGACCAGCACGGACCGGTCTGGACCGTTCCGAAACAGCCGATCACTTTCGGAACACAACAGGTCCACAGTGGACAAACGAAGAGAGGCGGTTGATCTACGTTTCCGCAGCTCAACCGCCTCTTGATCTTGCGCGCCCGAAGGGACTCGAACCCCTAACCTTCTGATCCGTAGTCAGATGCTCTATCCGTTGAGCTACGGGCGCTTGTTGCTCGCCTAGCATACACACCGTGCAAACCAGGTTTTGCGCGGAGGCTCCGGGATTCGAACCCGGGATGGGCTTTAAGACCCAAACCGCATTAGCAGTGCGGCGCCATAGACCGAACTAGGCGAAGCCTCCAGCCGCCCCCGTCACCGGGGACTGCCGTCCGAGGATACAGTCCCCCATCCTAGCCGGGCAAAGCGGGTACGCCCTGAGCGCAGAACGGGTGCTCAGGGCGGTTGGCCATTACGCTCTTGCAGATGGGAGAGGACTCGAAGGTACCGCCGAAAAAGCTCGGGGACACGGCGCTGCGGTTCGAGCCGCCCCCGGCGGACGCGTCCGGCGACGACACGCCCAAGGCGCCGCCGAGACCGCGTACGCCCGCGGCGACGACGCCCTTCGCGCCGGCGGCCCCGACCATGGAGTCCACCCCGCTTCGAGCCACCCCGCCCAAGCAGGCCGTCCCACCCAAGCAGGCGACCTCACCCAAGCAGGTCACGCCGCCGGTGCAGGCCACTCCACCCAAACCGGTCACGGTCACGCCGCCCGAACAGGTCACGCCGCCTGCGGACGAGCCCGAGACCGAGCCCGCGCCGGTCAAGAAGGCCGCGGCCAAGAAGGCGCCCGCGAAGAAGGCCGCAGCGGCGAAGGCACCCGCGGCCAAGAAGGCGCCGACCGCGAAGAAGGCGCCGGCCGCGAAGAAGGCGCCCGCCAAGAAGGCGGCAGTGACGAAGGCCACGAAAGCCGCCGCGACCGGCCCGGAGCCCGAGCCGATCATCGAGACCCCACGCCCGGTGATCGAGGAGTCGCGACCCGTCGAACCGCCGCAACCCGTTTCAGTTGATGAACAAATTCACAAAACGGACGGATTGAACCCCGCCTACATCCCCGAGAGCCTCGCCCTCGCGGCCGTGGAGCGGCTCGGGGCCGGAGCCCGCCGTCGCATCGCCTGGTATCAGCTCACCTACCCCGACGCCGACGGCGACGCCCTCTCGCGCGCCATCACCCACGAGTTCGTCCGCCGGGCCCGCCGGCAGGGATTCGCGGCCGGGCTCGTCGGCCCCACCGGCCTGGTCGTCGAGGCGGCCGGCGTCGCCTGGCTGCAGGCCAAGCTCGTGCTGCACCTGGCCGCCGCCTACGGCCACGACCCCGAGGACCGCCACCGCGCCGCCGAGCTGCTGGTGCTGCAGCGGGTGCACGGTTCCGTCGAGACCGCCGAGGCCGCGGTGCGGGCCGCCGAGCGACCGGCCTCCCGGCGGGCGAACCGGCGCGTCGCGGCCGAGCGCCTCTCCGGCCCGCTGGCCCGGATGGTCGGGGCGGGCCTCCTGCGCGCCGCCGCGACCCGGATCGCGGGGCGTTTCGTGCCCGGCGCCGGGCTCGTCGTGGGATCCGTCACAGCGGCCCGCAGCACCGAACGTCTGGCCGCCCGCGCGGTGCGCTACTACCGCGGCTTCCAATCCTGAAACGCCTGAACTCCGGCTGGCGCGAGCGGGGTAGAACTGGGTGTACGGGGAGTGAGGAGCGCCGTCGTCGTGGATTCGAATATCGCCGTGGACAGCAACCCGAAACGAAGCGGCAACGTCTTGGTCACTGTGCAGACCAATCGCGGCCGATCCGGGGGCGGGCAACGTGAACAGCGCTTATGTATAGTCATGCCCCGTGTCGCTCCCCTCTGGCGCTATCGAATCTGACGCTGCCGACGTGAACGATATCGACATCGATGCATTGCACGGTGAGCGAGATTCGCCGGCGAGGACCATCGACGAGATCACCCCCAAAGCATCGACAGCACTCGAAGTCACGGACGCTCCGGCCGCCGCCCCCAAATGGCGGACACGGATGCGGACACGGATGCGGTCGAAGGTTCGCCCGTGGATGGTGCCGTGGCTCGCCTCGCTGAAGGTCGCGGGCGTGGTGTGGCTGGCCGCCGGGGCCGCCTACCTGATGGTCAACATCTACGCCTACCGGCTGACGCCCTGGCAGACGCCGGGGGTCAGCGACCTCATCGGGTCCTGGTACCGCTTCGACACCGTCTTCTACGTCCGCATCGCCGAGGACGGGTACCTCTTCTACGACTACGCCCCGGCGTTCTATCCGCTCTATCCCGGCCTCATCAAGCTCCTGAACCCCGTATTCCCGGGCGGAGCCCTGCCCGCGGCGCTGGCCATCAGCGTCTTCTTCGCCCTGGTCACGCTGGTGATGCTGCACCGGCTCGTGGACGAGGAGTTCGGCGACAAGATCGCCAGTCGGACGACGTTCTACCTGGCCGCGTTCCCGGCGGGCTTCTTCCTCTTCGCGGCCTACAACGAGTCGCTCTACATCGCGCTGGTGCTCATCGCCCTCTACGCCGCGCGCAAGGGCCACTTCTGGGTCGCCAACGCCGCGGCCGCGCTCGCCGGCTCGACACGCCTGTTCGGCCTGCTCCTGGCCGCCCCGATCGCCTATGAGTACATGCGGCAGCGCGGCTGGAGCTTCCGCAAGATCCGCTGGGACGCGCTCGGGTTCCTGACCATCCCGTCCGGCGTCGTCGCCTTCTCGATCTTCCTGCACAACATCACCGGCGACTGGCTGGCGTTCAGCCACGCCCAGGACGGCTGGCACCGCAAGTACGGCTGGCCCGGCGAGCCGGTCTGGAAGACCATCAAGCTGCTCAACGACAAGCCCTACCTGCAGGACTGGCGCCTGCTCGGGCTGTTCAACCTCATCTCGGTGGTCGGCGCCATCGCGCTGCTGCTGCTCGCCCTACGCCGCAAGAGCCGGTTCGGGTTCCGCCCCGACCAGAACTACCTCCTGGTCTACGCGGCCGTGCCGATCCTGGTCTACCTGTGCACCGAGGCCGGCTGGCCCAACTACCTGATGTCGGCGCCGCGCATCGCGATGGAGTGGTTCCCCGCCTTCATCATCCTGGGCATGCTGGGCCGGAGCCGGACCTTCGAGCGCTTCTACCTGTTCATGGCGCTCATGGCCCAGGCCCTGTTCCTGGCCCAGATGCTGCTCAAGATCCAGTTCGTCGCGTAGCCCGCGGGGCTACGGAATCGTCGGAGGCTGCGGGCCGACCGCCACGGTGGTCCAGGCCCGCGCCGCCGTCCCGTCCCCGAACTCGATCATCCCGAGGTACCGCTTGTCGGGCGCCAGCCCCTGCCAGTTCACGTCGTAGTGCATGGTGTCGCCGGGCGCCACCGGACGGGTCTTCGGCGACACCGTGAGGTTGCCGGTGACCGGGGCGCCGACGACGAACACGTGCGCCTTCGCCACCTGCTCGGTCAGCGTCGGGGGCAGCGCGAACTGCACGACGTACACCTGATAGGTCCCGGATCCGCCGGTCAGCGGCACCTCCTCGTCGGAGGTGATGCCGTCGCTGCGCCCGACGAGCTCGCCGTCCTGGTAGACGTACAGGTCGAGATCGGTGCCCGGCGCCACGTCGGCGTCGTAGGTCGCGAGCCGGGCGAGCTTGACCGCCGGCGGCAGCGTGAACTCGAAGCTGAAGATGGCCGGGGACAGACCCGGCGACGAGGGTATGAACGCGGCGGTGCTGCCGACCAGCTTCTGCGCGTGCTCGTTCGACACCGCGAGGCCGTAGGGGTGCGCGGTGACCGTGCCGCCGAAGCCCGCGGTCAGGTCGATGGTCGCGTGGCCGGAGGCGCCGGTGCCGGTGATCTCGCCCGGGCCGGTCAGGGCGACGGGCCGCACCGCGATCGGGCTGCGCACCGCGTGCCCACGCAGGTCCGTCCAGGTCAGCGCGCCGAAGGTGTACTCGCGGTACGCCGCGTCGGTCCGCGTCACCTTGACCGTGAACTTCGCGGTGCCGTTCGCGGGCACGGTCATGGTCGACGGGCTCACCTCGACCGCGGTGCCGGGCGGGGGCGTCACCGCGGCGACGTACACGCTGGGCAGGTCCGTCACGTTGGTGACCGTGCGCGTGACGGTCTGGGTGCCGGGCAGCGAGCCGATCGCGATCGACGGATAGTTGAGGTCGCTCGGGTCGATGGTGCCCACGCCCGGGCACCAGTCGCTCGCGATCTGCATCTGGCCGATCCCGCAGGCGTACCGCGCCCAGTCCTGCGCCCCCGAGTCGTAGACGAGCCCGGGGTCGAACGCGCGGGCCGGACGGACCTGGCCGGAGCCGTCGTCGAACGGGTTGGCCACCCGGTCGCCCCGCTGGATCGAGGCGCCCGTGTTGTCGAGGTTCCCGGCCGTCGTCATCAGCGCGGACTTGAGCTTGGCGGGCGTCCATTGCGGGTGCCGGGCGCGCACCAGCGCGGCGATGCCGGCGACGTGCGGGCTCGACATCGAGGTGCCGCTCTCGCCGTCGAAGAGGTTGCCGTGGTGCCCGGCCGGGGAGACGCCGGCGACGATGTCGACCCCCGGCGCGGCGAGGTCGGGCTTGATGAGGTCCCCGTCGCCGGCGTCGGCCGGGCCCGCCGAGGAGAACGCGGCCATGGCCGGCGCGCGGGCGACGGTGGCCGTGGTCGCGGAGAGCGCCGCGTGCGGGTTGGTTCCGCCGGCGTACCGCTTGATCGCCGCCCCGGCCTTGTCGTCCACGTGGACCGTCGGGATGACGTGGTAGTCGGCGTTGAGGGAGTTCTCGGTGGGGTTGTAGAGCACCATCCCGACCCCGCCGGCGTCGCGCACGGCGACGCTCTTGTCGGTGCGCGGGTTCACGCCCCGCTTGCACAGCACGATCTTCCCCTTGACCTTCGCGGGGTCGAGGGCGCCGGGGTAGCACAGCTCGACCCGGTCCGCCGGGGCGCTCGCCAGCCCGGCCTTCACCGAGTCGACCAGCGGCGCGTCCGGCACCGCGTCGCCCTGCCCGACGCCCTGGTACGTCTTGCCGTCGCCGAGCGTCACGCTTTTGTCCGAGCCGCGGTCGTGCGAGCTCGCGGCGACCGTCGTGATCCAGGGCGCGTTGTGGGCGACGGTGGACGCGTCCGGGCCGTCGTTCCCGGCCGCCGCGGCGACGAAGACGCCGGCTGCGGCCGCGTTGTAGAAGGCGAGGCTGACCGGGTCGACGACCAGGCTGCTGGAGCCGGAGACCGAGTAGTTGATGACGTCGGCGCCGTCCGCGACCGCGTCGTCGATGGCGGCCAGCAGGTCGACGGTGCCGCCCGAGCCCTCGCCGTCCTCCTGCCGCCAGAGCGCCTTGTAGACCGCGATCCGGGCGGCCGGGGCCATGCCCGAGACGCTCCCGACCGGCTTGCCGTTGATGGTCGCCGGCACGCTGTTGTTGCCGGCGGCCGTGGTGGCGGTGTGGGTACCGTGGCCGTCGTAATCGCGCGGGGACCGGAACTCACCGCTCCAGTCGCCGAAGCCGCTGCTGTCGTAGAAGCGGGCGCCGATCACCTTGTTGTTGCAGGTGACCTTCTGCTGCGCCGTGCCCGTGCCCTCGATGCACGCGCCCTTCCACTTGCCGTCGATGGCGGCCTGGTCGGGGCGCGGCTCGGGCAGCGCGGCGAGGCTGGGGCTCTCGGGCCAGAACCCGGTGTCGATGTCCGCGATGATCATGCCCTCGCCGGCGTGCGCGGGGTCGCCGAACTCCTTCGCCCACACGCCGGCCGGGCCGTCCAGCCCAAGGAACGCGGGCGTGGAGATGGTCTGCGTGGTGCGCCGCTCGTTCTTCCAGAGCCGCAGCACGCCGGGGGTGCGCTGGACCCGCTCGCGCTGCTGGGGCGTGAGGGCCGCGGCGAAGCCGTTGAAGACGGTCTCGTAGTCCACGACCGTGGTGGCGATGCCGGCCCGGCGCTGCACCGACTCCCGGTTCGCGCGCACGGCGGCGCGGGCGCTCTCGGTGCGCAGGGCCGGGTCCCCCGCCAGCTGCACGATGTAGAGCGTCGTCTCCGCCTTGGCGGAGCTGGCAGACCCGGCCGACGAGGGCAAGGCGAACGCGGTGGTCAGCACCAGGGTGATGACGAGAAGGATTCGGCCCACGCAGCCAGACTAATTGTCCGGATTTGCCCTAACTCAGGAAACCGAGATGATCCTTGAGCAGCGCGTACCCGACGAACGACACGATGTCGAGGATCGAGTGGGCGACGATCAGCGGCATCACACGCTGGGTGCGCCGGAAGAAGTAGCCGAACACCAGCCCCATCACCAGGTTGCCGACGAACCCGCCGAAGCCCTGGTAGAGGTGGTAGGAGCCGCGGATCACGGCGCTGACGACGATCGCCGTCCACCAGCCCAGCCGCAGGTCGCGCAGGCGCGTGAGGAGGTACGCGATCATCACGACCTCCTCGAGCACCCCGTTCTCGACGGCCGAGAGGATCAGCACCGGCACCGACCACCAGTGGTCGCCGAGCGCCTCGGGCACGATCTGGGCGCTGACGCCGAGCTGCCGGGCCGCCCAGACCAGCCCCAGGCCGGGCAGCCCGATGAGCGCGGCCAGGCCGACCCCCAGCACCGCGTCGCCGCCGGGCCGACTCGCGTCCAGGCCGACCTCCAGCGGGTCGTGCGCCCGGCGCAGCATGTGCACGGCGAGGAGGGCGGGCACCACGCCGAGCAGAATGCCGGCGAGCTGATAGAGCAGGTCGAGCCAGGGCCGATCCGCGACCACCGTGGGATTCAGGGTCGCGGTCTGCTGCGACAGGGGCTTGACGTAGGTCAGCCGGTTGACGATGTTGAGGATCGCGTAGATCGCCGAACTGCCCAGCGAGACGCCGAGCACGAGCAGGATCTCGGACCGGACGCCTCGCTGTTCCAGCCGATCACTCTCGATCACGGCGCAACTGTACTGGTCTCAACACCGGCGGGCGGTCACCGCACTATCGGCCGCCCGCCGGCGTTCAGACATCACCGAAGGCGTCGTACTTGATCCGGATGGCCGGCACCTGCATCTCGGCCAGGGTTCGCAGGGTGGCCCGCACCATCGTCGGCGAGCCGGAGACGAAAAAGTCGTGGTCCTGCCACGGCCCGTAGCGGGCGACGATGTCGGACACGTTGCCGTGCTCGCCCGGGAAGTCGGGGTCGTCGCTGGTCGCCGCCACCACCGACAGCCACGGGTAGCGGGCCGCCAGCCGGTTGAGGCAGGCCAGGTCGTAGAGGTCCTCGCGGTCGCGGGCACCGAAGAACACGTGCACCCAGCGGGTCCGGTTGGCACGGGTCATCTCCTCGATGAGTGCCTTGACCGGGGCGAGCCCGGTGCCCCCGGCGACGCACACGATGTCGCGGGTCGAGCGGCGGTCCAGGGTCATCTGGCCCATCGGGGCGCCCAGGCGGATCATGTCGCCGGGCTGCACCCGCCGGACCAGGGCGGACGACACCCAGCCGGCCCCCACCGCGCGGACGTGGAAGTCGAGCGAGCCGTCCTTGCGGGGCGCGTTCGCGACGGAGTACACCCGCCACAGCCGCGGCTGGTACTTCGTCTCGATGCTGACGTACTGCCCGGCGCGGTACTCCAGCGGCTGCATCGGGCGGCAGGTCAGCACCGCGATGTCGCGGCTGCGGCGCTCGTGGTGGAGCACCTCGGCGTGCCAGTAGGGCGGGTTGCCGGAGTCGGCCTCGGCCCCGGCCATCATGACCTCCGCGATCTTCGCGTAGGCGTCCCCCCAGGCCTGCTCGAACTCGATGTTCCACTGCTCGCCGGCGTAGGTGCGCAGGGCCTCGACCAGCGCCGCGCCGACGATCTCGTAGTGCTCCGGTTGCACGTGAAACTTCCGGTGGTCCCGGCCGAGCGACCGGAGGTACTCCTCGAAGTGATCCGGGTCATCGACGGTCTGGATGGCCGAGACGATGGCACCCAGCAGCCGGGAGCGCTGGACGTCCATGTGCACGGGGAACAGGTCCCGCAGCTGCGGGTTGTTGAGGAACATGCGCGCGTAGAAGTAGCTCGCGAGCTTGTCCTGCTGCTCCTCGACGAGTGTCCAACTCTCCTTCAGTAATCGCGACAGATTGCTCATCGGTGCCCTTCGCGGTCAAACGACGGTGCCGTGGTGTGAATCAGCGTCACTACCTGCGAAGACCACGCATCGCACTGACTGTGCGACGAGACGTGCTCGGCACCGGATTTCCCCGTGACGCGCCGGTCCAGGGCACTGGACAGGCGCACCGCATCAACCGAACGGCGGGATCGCACCGGCTGTCCGGCTGATTTCGCGCGCCGGTGTCACCGTGGCTGCAAGGCGATCGCAACCCCGGAGGTGTCCGTGCCCACCCTTTCCGACCACGAGGTGCTAACCGCTTTAGACGAACGGATGCAGAGCTTCGTCCGTCGCCAGGAGATGATGTTCGTCGCCACCGGTGAGCCGGACGACGGCCACGACTGCACGTTCGTCACCGGCGGCGCGGGCTTCGTTCGCGTACTGAGCGTGAATCGTCTCGCGTGGCCCGAGTTCGACGACACGAGCCTTTCCACGGCGGTCACCGACATTCAGCGCGATCCGCGCATCAGCCTGTTGTTCGTCGACTTCGCCCGCGGCGCGATCGGGCTGCACGTCACCGGCCTGGCGAAGGTCCTGGACGACGACGCGATGCGGCGGGCGTACCGCTCGCTGAACCTCGACCCCTCCCTCCACCTGGTCGCCGATCGCCGTCCGGCCCGCTGGATCACCGTTTACGTAGCGGAGGCGTTCCTGTCGGCGGCCGGCGAACTCCACTGAGCACCGTCGCCACTAAACGTTACCTAAGCGCATAAGAATCGCACGCATTCATTCACGTTCAACGAGACCTAAAGGGGTTCACACCCGGCTCACCGCCGCTCACACTGGGTGGATGGCGCTGAGCCGGGCCGTCGCATTTCCGCACTCGTTCCCGTACGATTCTTCGCGCCGCGGCCCCGCCAGGCCGCGGCGTTTTGCGCAACTGGCTCGCGCCCATTCACGTGGCGATTGCAGTAACCGCCCCTTGAAGGAGCAGCGATGACCAGCGACGTGGCAGACGACCGCAAGACCGCCCTGGCCCCCGCGCCTCGCCGGCCCGGCAGCGCACCCGGCTCAGGCGGTGGCCTCCGGCCCAACGACGCCCTCGCCCCCGACACCCGGCGACCGAGCGAGGTGATGGCGTCGCTCGGCATCGTGCAGCTGGGCGACCCGATGCTCACGACCAAGACCCGCCCCTTCGACCTGCCCCGGGAGCGCGACGAGGTGCTGCGCATCCTCGACCGGCTGAACGCGACCGCCGACGCGGTCATGCGGGTGCACGACTTCAGCACGGGCGCGATGGGCCTGGCCGCCCCGCAGATCGGCGAGCCGCGCTCGATCGCGATCTTCCGCGCCGCGGGCGCCCCGCAACTGGCGCTGATCAACCCCCAGGTCATCGAGGTCGGCCCGGACACCCGCGCGGACTGGGAGGAGGCGACGGAGGGCTGCCTGAGCTTCTTCGACTTCCGCTGCACCCTGCGCCGCCCGCGGACCGCCGTGATCAGCTACCGCACCATCGCGGGCGACGAGGCGATCGCCACCTTCGACCGGGGCCGCCTGGCCCGCGACGTCCTGCACGAGGTCGACCACCTGGGCGGCATCCTGAACGTGGACCACGTGGAGCCGGGCGCGCTGACCGTCTCGATGGCCTGACCGCCCCGGGGCGCCCGGCGGTCGTCGCCGGTCAGCGCGAGATCGCCGGGCTGGGCGCGATCGCCGGGCTGGGCGCGATGCTCAGCGGGAACGGCCCGGTCAGCGCGGCCCGGGCGCCCAGGGCGGCCCGCAGCTCCGCGACGCCGACGCACCCGAGCGACGGCGCCCAGGTGTGGGCGAGGTCGGAGCGCATCATCGGGGCGACGTTGAGCACCGCGCAGCCGGCCACGTGCGCGCTGGCGACGCCGACGGCCGAGTCCTCCACGGCGACGCAGTCCGCCGCGGCGACCCCGAGGGCGTCCATCGCGGCGAGGTAGGGCGCCGGGTCGGGCTTGGGCCGGTGCCCGTCGTCGCCGCAGACGACCGCGTCGAAGGTGCCCGGGCCGGCCTCGCGCAGCACGTACCGCACGAGCTCCCGATAGGTCGACGTGACCAGCGCCACCCGCAGCCCCGCGGCGCGCACGGAGGCGAGCAGCGCGCGGGCGCCGGGCAGCCAGTGGACGCCCCGGGCGTACGACTCGTGGACCATCCGCTGCACGAACGCCACGTCGGCGTGCACGTCGAGGCCGGTCCAGCCGTAGTGCCCGTGGATGCGCCGCATCGCCACCGTCGCATCGAGCCCGCTCAGGCCGCGCAGCAGCTCATCGGTCACCTCGGCGCGGCGGGAGCGCACCAGGGCGGTGTTCGCGGAGGCCCAGATGGGCTCGCTGTCGATGAGCGTGCCGTCGAGGTCGAATAAGACCGCTTCCGCCACGCGCGCCATCGTAGCGACGCTCTTGACTGAGTTTCACGCGGAGTACAAGTTTTTCACGCCTGCGGTGTACGCGCTGTAGCCGAACCCAACGCGCACGGTGTCACCACACCGGTGCGCACCCGCCGGCCCGCAGCGCGACCACCGGTTTGCCAAAAGTGGTCGCGCAGCGGCCATGGGGGCGCGGGGTGGGAACCCCCCGCCGCGTACCCCGCGAAGTGGGCGCCAAGCCAGAAACAGCTCAGGCGGAGAGCTGGCGCGCGGACGGCGGGACGAACGGCGGGTCCGGCCAGTCGTCGGTGTCCTCCACGGCACCCTCGGGCCGGCTGCCCCGGAAGCGCCACTCGAGCCGGTAGTAGTCGTGCAGCGTGGCCGCCTCCGTGTGCCAGGAGAAGACCGCGCGCCCGTCCTCCGAGAGCTCCTGCGTGATCGGCGTGCGCAGCGGCACCTCCTCGGCCGACAGCGACGTCTGCACGCCCCACACCACCGGCCGCATGCGGGCCGGGAACTCGACCTCGACCGTGAGGTGGCGGGTGGGCAGGCGGATGGCCCGCTCGAACCAGTTGCCCCACTTGTCGATGCCGATGTGCCACGAGTACGCGATGGTGGTGCGCTGCCCGGGGTACAGCGGGAAACGCCCCTGCGCGTTCTCGAAGAGCAGCCACAGCTCCTTGAGGGTGTCGCGGTCGGTCTTGGCCCGCCACTCCATGGGCTCCCCGGCGCACGAGGCGACCAGCGAGAGCTCGTCGAGGGAGAGCGGGTGATCGTGATGGTGGCGGTTGGAGCGGGCCGGGTCGTCCGGGTAGCGGTCGACCGAGATCCGCACGAGGTACCGCGTGATCGGCTCCGTGCCGGCGTTGTACAGCGCGCGGCGGACCGTGCAGCGGTACTTCCCGTCGACGTACGACAGCCGCGCCGTCTCGCGCTCGACCACGAGTCCGGTGCCCGGCGGCAGCCACTGGTCCGGCACCGGCGGGTCGCGCCCGGGCACGCCCACGCGGCTGCGCGCGGTCGCCCGCAGTTCGTCGTACTCCTTGTACCGCTGCCAGACCGAGCCGCCGCTCTGCAGGATCGCCTCGGCGCGCCGGGCGAAGTCCTCGGTGGGGCGGTGCCGGCCGGCCTCCACGTGGCTGACGTAGGAGGCGTCGAAGCCCATGGCCGCGGCGAGCTGCTTCTTGGACATGCCGCGCTCGACGCGCCACCGCGCGAACTCTGCGACGAACGCCTCCGCCGCCCGCTGCACGGGAGAAGGGTCGCTCGTGGTCATGTCCGGTCCAGCCCTACAGGGAGACGGCCCCTGTCCGGTTAGTGTCCACGAGTCCGGCTGTTGACCAGGTCAGCCGGACAGATTCCTGACAAAATGGTTGACACCACCGCCCGATCGGTCTTGATCAACCAATTTTCGTCACCACCCGCCGCCAGCCCAGTAACGCAACGTTACGACATGCCGGTTGCCGCAACGCGACAGGACGAGGCTGGTTAGCCTTACCTAATAGCTGTATCGTGGGCGCTTGGCATGCACTTCTGGGGGTACGCAACGGTGGTGAGCACCATCCGCACGCACACGACGGACGCCGCGCCGCGGTGGCCGCGCGTCGTGCCCCCGGGCGAGTTCGGCGACCGAACGTGACCGCGCTCATCAGTCGCGAGGGGGTCGAACCCCTCCGGCCGGTCGTCGCAACACTCGCCGCGCTGCGGAATCGGCACGGTAAAGATTCACTCCAGGGGCTGGTGCCCGATCTCGTCGGCGTTCAGGGTCCCGAGTGGCGCCCCGCGGCCGAGATCGACGTGAGCGACCTGCTCGACACCGCGGCCCGCCGCTGGAGCGCTCAGCCGCACGCGGCCGCCGCGCTCGCGTGGAAGTGCTACTCCTACTGGTGCGCGCTGCCCGCCGTGCTCGGCTTCGCCGCCTCGCGCCGGGTCCCGCTCATGACGCCGGATCACGTGCTGGTGCGGTACAGCGAACCCCGGCCCTTCCTGACCCTCGCCCTGCGCTCCCCGGTGACGGCGGTCCTGGCCACCGACCCGATCGTGGCCACCGACGCGCCCGGGCTGCTCATCGTCGAGGACGAGGACGAGCTGCTGGGGGTGCTGCGGCGCTCGCTGGTCGACGCGCACCTCGAGCCCTTGCTGGAGGAGTTCCGCAAGCGGGCCCGGATCGGGCGGCGGACGCTGTGGGGCTCGGTCGCGTCGGGCGTGGCCTACGGCCTGTCCCGGGCCGCCGACTCGCTGCCGGGGCCCACGCTGGACATCGCGCACCGAATCCTCGGGGTGCTGGACGCCGACGACCTGGTCGAGCTCGCCCCGCGAGCCGGCGGCGGGCTCGACATCCAGCGCAAGACCTGCTGCCTCGCCTTCACGCTGCCCACTCCGAAGGTCTGCACCACCTGCTGCATCCGATAAATCGGGTTCACTTCACGCACGGTCCTGGCCATGAGGGGCTCCGCCCCCCAAACCCCCGGCAGGTAGCGAGTTTCGCGGACCACGCCATCTGGGTAGACCGCGTAGGTTGAATCACATCAGCGAACCGATGACCACTCACGCCGGGCGAGTCCGCCCGGGCGATCATCTGTGCCTGCCCTTCGCCAGCGATGCCGAGCAGCGCGAGGTGGTCTCCGCGTTCATCGCCGACGGACTGCGGCGGGGGGAGCGCGTGCTGTACTTCTCCGATCGCACCCACCCCGAGGTGCTCGACGACTGGCTCGGCCCCCGCGGCGTCGACGGCGCGCTCGCGATCGCCCGCGGCCAGCTCGAGGTCCGCGCCGCCGACGGGCGCGACGGGTTCGACCCGGCCGAGGTCGTCGGGGGCATCCGGCACGCGGTGCGCGACGCGCGCGCGGCCGGCTTCCAGGGGCTGTGGCTCACCGGCGAGATGAGCTGGGCGCTGCGCGGGGTGCCGGGGAGCACGCGGCTGCACGAGTACGAGACCGGGGTCTCCGAGACCGTCGTGGACTCGGGCGATCTGGCGGCTGTGTGTCAGTACGACGAGCGGCTCTTCGAGCGGGCGGACCTGAGCGGCCTCGTGTCCGTGCACCACGGCGTGGTCTGCATCGACCCGCTGCACGACGACCGGCGGCTGCGGATCGTCCCGACCCACTCGCCGCGCGGGCTGCGCATCGCCGGCGTCGTCGACGACTCCACCGCGGCGCCGCTCGCCGAAGCGCTCACGCACGCGGCGGACTGGCCCACCGGGGAGCCGCTGCTCGTGCTCGACCTCGCCGAACTCACCTTCATCGACGTGGCGGGGATCCGGGCGCTGGTGCGCTTCGCCGAGTCGGTCGCGCCCGAGCGCCGGGTGCTGGTGCGTCACATGCCCGGCTCGATGCGCAAGGTCCTGCGCATCGCGCGCTGGACGCTGCAAGAGGCGGACGAGTAGCCGTGAACCTCATCCACCAGGCCCTCGTCTTCGACTCGCCCGCGGTCTTCCTCGCGGCGGCCGTGCCGTTCGTGACCGAGGGGCTGCACCGGGGGGACACGGTGCTCGCGGTCACCTCGGACGAGAACGAGACCCTGCTGCGCGAGCAGATCGGCGGCGACGCGGGCCGGGTCACCTTCCTGCCGGCCACGGGCTGGTTCGACTCCCCCGGCCGCACGCTCGACGCCCACCACCGGCGCATCGACGCGCTGTCCGGGCCGACGGGCATCCTGCGGGTGCTCGGCGAGCCGGTCTGGTCCGGGCTGGACCCGCTCGAGACGTCGGAGTGGGGCCGGTACGAGTCGGTCATGAACGTCGCCCTCGCCGACTCGCGGGCGTGGCTGGTGTGCGGGTACAACACCCGGACCCTGCCGACCGCGATCGTCGACGACGCCCGGCGAACTCACCCGGCGCTCGCGATCGGCGAGCAGAGCGAGGTCAGCGCTACCTTCGCCGACCCGGCCTCCTATTACGCCGAGCACAACACCGCGCTGCTGCCGCGCCCCGATCGGGACGTCGAATGGCTCCCCGATTTCACGGAAATGGCATCGGTACGGCAGTTCATCGCCGACCACGCGGTGCGCCTCGGCGTGCCGGCCGAACGCCTCGACGACTTCACGCTCGCGGTCAACGAGGTCGCCACGAACGCGGTCCGCCACGGCGCCGGCCGGGGCGAGGTGCGCCTCTGGGCGACCGATCGCCGGGTCATCTGTGAGATCGTCGACCAGGGCCGGGCGCTGGACAATTTCCTCGGATTCCTGCGTTCCGATCCGCAGGCCGGCCAGGGCCACGGCCTCTGGATCGCGCGCCAGATCTGCGATCTGCTCGAAATGCGCACCGGCGGCCCGGGAACGACGGTCCGCCTGCACATGCGCCGTGCCTCCTGAAGCCTTCTGAAGTCTCCTGAACTCGCCGAATCGGTGAACGAATGGGCGGCGGCACCCCGCGCGGACACCGCCGCCCATCCATTCCTCTCGTGGGCCACCCCCAGCACACGAGATGTGAACCGCTATCCGCACCAACCCCTTTCGGCTGACCATTTCGGTATTGCCCTCACCTTTGCACCGGCCCGGACGCGGACGCCATCACCGGACCTGCTCGCTTCGGGCGGGCGTACGGCGTACCCCATTGGATTGACGGTGGCGGCGCTTGAGTAATCGAGATCGTCGCGCTGAGCGAGGCCTACTCAGCCCGCCGAGAATGGGTACTCACCTACTTCCAGGGGAATCCGGACGGTCGCCGTCTCCGGACTGTTCGTGGTCTAACGAACCCGTGTCCGTCCCCGCACACTCAGTAGCGTGAGTTTTCAACGAAGCGGCATCGGCCACGTTGCACGGCACCGGGCTGCCGGCCCGGCGATCCGGATGCTGCGCAAGGTGCGCTGGCTCCGGGTGACGCACCCGCGGCATTCGGCGCCGTTGAGCCTGGAGCTCGACGCCGCCTGCCGCGCCGCCACACCCACCATCACATAGCCACGGGGATACCTGCACATGATGCGACGCCACACGAAGGTTCTGCGCCGCCCGGACGAGGACGAGTACGTTCCGCGGCACGCCGTGGATCTGCGCAACACGCGCAACGACCTCGACCTGCGGGACCGCGTTGACGCCGAGCCGGCCACCGACGGCGACGGCGACTCCGCCGAGGATGCCTGAGACAGCAAGAGGGGCGGCCACCCGGGCCGCCCCTCTTCAATTATTCCGCCGGCTAGTCGTCCAGCCAGTCCAGCGAGCGGCGATTGCCGCCGTTGTTGTTGTTCGGGCCGTAGCCGCCGCGCTGGTCGTACTCGCCGCCACCGCCTCCGCCGCCGCCGTTCGGGCCGTAGCCGTTACCGGCCCGCGGGGGCTCCGGCACCCGCTCGTAGCCGTCGCGCTCGTAGCCCGAGGCCGGCTCGTAGCCGCCGCGGTCGCTGGGGCCGTAGCCGCCCCGGCCCGCGTAGGGCTGGTCGTCGTAGCCCCCGCCACCGCCGCCGCCACCGTTCGGGCCGTAGCCGCCGCGGTCGCCGCCGGGGTTGTAGCCGCCACCCGCCGACGGGCCGTCGTAGCCGCCGCGGTCGTCGTACCCGCCGCCACCGCCGTTGCCGGGGCCGTAGCCGCCGCGGTCGTCGTAGCCGTTGTTTCCACCGCCACCACTGCCACCGCCGCCGTTCGGGCCGTAGCCGCCACGGTCGCCGCCCGGGTTGTAGCCGCCGCCCGCCGACGGGCCGTCGTAGCCCCCGCGGTCGCCGCCACCGGGGCCGTAGCCGCCTCGGTCGTCGTATCCGCCGCCACCGCCGCCGTTGTTGCCCGGGCCGTAGCCGCCGCGGTCGCCGCCGGGGCCGTAGCCGCCGCCGGCCGCCGGGCCGTCGTAACCGCCGTGGTCGCCGCCGCCGAAGCCGCCGATGGTCGTGGGCGGGCCCTCGTAGCCGCCGCGGTCACGCTGGCCGCCGCCGTAGCCGCCGCCCTGCGCCCCGCCGTCGTAGCCGCCCTGCGCCCCGCCGTCGTAGCCGTTGTTCCCGCCGTAGCCGCCCTGGCCGCCGCCGTAGTTGTTGCCGCCGGTCGCCGGGTTGTTGTTGTAGCCGTTGTTCCCGCCGCCGTAGCCGTTGCCGCCGGGCTCGTAGCGCTGGGTCGAGTCCGCGTAGCCGCCGCCCCCGCCGCCGTTGTAGTCCGGGGCGTACGGGTCGACCGCCGGGCCCGGGGCGGGGCGCGCCTGCTGCCCGCCGTAGCCGTTGGCCCCGCCGCCGTTGTATCCGCCGCTGGCGAAGCCGGCACGGTCGTCGTAGCCGCCCGCGGACGGGTAGCCGCCCGGGCCGGGCATCGGCGCGCCGTAGGGGTCCGGGGGAACGTCGTCGAAGACCTGGCCGGGCCGCACGATCGCGGTGGCGTCGTTGTTGCCGCCCCGGTTGATCATCGTCGGGGCCGGGCCCATCGCGCCGACCATCGTCGGGGCGGCCTGCGGGCCGCCGTAGCCGGGGCGCACGCCGGGCGCGCCGCGGCGCGGCGCGGGCTCGTCCTCGGGCTCGTCGTCGTCATCGCCGCGGCGGCGCAGGAGCAGCACGATCGCCACGATGCCGAAGCCGACCAGCAGCACCCCGAGCGCGATCAGGATCCAGGAGACCCCGCCGCCGCTGTTGTTGGAGGCGTTGTTGGTGGCCGTGTTCTGCGGCACGACGCCGCCGGCCGACTGACCGTCGGCGAACGCGCCGTCGTTCGCGCTCGGCAGCGGGGCCGCCGAGGCGGTGTCGGCGAGCACCACGAGCCCGATCTTGACTCCGGTCGTGGCCTTGCCGGCCGTGCCGGTGACCGACTTGGGGCTGGAGTTCTCGTAGCCGCCCGCGCCGACCGTGATCGTCATCGCCCCGGGCGCGATCGGCTTGTTCTCGCTGCCGGTGAACTTGAAGGAGCCGCTGGAGCCCGACGTGATCTGGGTTTCCTTGCCGCTGCCGTCGGCGAGGACCACGGTGGCGCCGCTGATGCCCTTGCCGGTCTGCGAGTCGGTGATGGTGCCGGAGACCTCGGTGACCGTGGTCGGCGCGGCCTGCGTCGTCGGCGCGGCGGCCTGGGCGTTGAGGGTGGCGTTGAAGCCCTTGGTGTCGGAGCCGCCGTCGGTGATGATCACCTGGCCGCTGCCCTTTTTGCTCTGCCCGGCCGGGATCGAGCTCTGCGCCGGCGGGGCGATGCCGACCGGCAGGTTCTTGGTCGCGTCCTTCGCGAGGGGCCCGTCGACCGTGCAGGTGAGGTGGGTGCCGCTGCCGTCGCAGCCGCCGGGCTTGCTCGAGATCGTGAGGCCGAGGTCGCTGGGAATGTCGATCGTGAGCTTGACCGGCGTCAGCTGAGGCGTATCGCCGGTGTTCTTGATCTGAACATTGACGGTCTGCGCTCCGCCGCCTACGGTCAGTGTCACATCTGGGGCGCCACTGATCACTACGGTGGCGTCGGCGTAGGCCGGTGCCGCCATGCCGATCAGAGCGCCTGCAGCCAGAACAGCCACCGTCCCCGCTCTGAGGAGCAGGGTTCGTCGGTGCGCGGTCACGTCCACACCCCTCCGGATCTTGACTTTCACCCGAGCGTCGCTGCCGAGCATGTCTGTCTATGGTCCAACATGCGAGCGAGACTCGCCTTGCATGGTGCGCCGCAGCAAACTATGCCCTGTCCGCAGGGGTCGGCGAAACCCGCGTCGTGTTGCCAGCTCGATACAAGCGGTCGTATCGTCCGGCTATGTCCACTCCGCACCGATATTCCGACACGGTGCAATCCGTCCTTGATGCCCTGAACGACGGAGCCGCTCCGGACCGGATCGCGGTTCGCGACGCCGTCCGGGAACTCCTCGCCAACCTGCGGACACGAGCACCCGGACGTTCGGTGGAGGTGCGCGTTCCCCCGTACGGCGCGATTCAGTGCATCGAGGGGCCGAGACATACGAGAGGTACGCCACCCAACGTCGTCGAGACCAACCCGGTCACGTGGATCGAGATCGCCACGGGTCGGAAATCGTGGCATGAAGCCGTCACGGCCGGGAAGATTCGCGCGAGCGGGGTTCGGGCGGATTTATCCGCCTATCTGCCCTTGTAACCCGGCGAATCGGCACACAGTCGAGTCACCGAAGGGCTTCGATTCGTCGCTCTGCGTCATGCCGGAAACCTCGCGTACACTGGCCCCTGCGACGGCGACCCAGCGTGTGGCGTCGACCAGCCCGCGGTCGGATGGCAGATGTCAACCAAATAGCCATCTCGCCGACACCCACCCACCGTCCTCACTTCAGCCACCCCCATGGCAACTGCGACGACAGGAGCGGCAAGTGCCCCGAGGCGATGGCCGGTTGAGCCACGAGCTCGACCCCCAGCGTCCAGGTCCCCAGGACAAGTGCGGTGTGTTCGGCGTCTGGGCGCCGGGCGAAGAGGTCGCCAAGATGACCTACTACGGGCTGTATGCACTGCAGCACCGTGGCCAGGAGGCGGCCGGCATCGCGGTGTCCGACGGATCCGGTGTGGTGGTCTACAAGGATCTCGGCCTGGTGTCGCAGGTCTTCGACGAGCCGACACTGGCGAGCCTGCGCGGCCACATCGCGATCGGCCACGCGCGCTACTCGACCACCGGCGGTTCCACGTGGGAGAACGCGCAGCCGACGCTGCGCTCGACCCGCGCCGGCGACGACCGGGCGGGCACCACCATCGCGCTGGCCCACAACGGCAACCTCGTCAACACCGCGGAGCTCGCCCGCCGGGTGGCCGAGCTGCCCGACATGGAGCCGGACGCGATCAACGCGACGAACGACACCGCCCTGGTGACGGCGCTGCTGGCCGCGCGGCCCGACCTCTCCGTCGAGGCCGCCGCCATGGAGGTGCTGCCGACGCTGCGCGGCGCGTTCAGCTTCGTCTTCATGGACGAGGACACCCTCTACGCCGCGCGCGACGTCAACGGCGTGCGCCCGCTGGTGCTCGGCCGCCTCGAGCGCGGCTGGGTCGTGGCGAGCGAGACCGCCGCCCTGGACATCTGCGGCGCCAGCGTCGTGCGCGAGATCGAGCCGGGCGAGCTCATCGCGATCGACGAGCACGGGCTGCGCTCGAGCCGCTTCGGCACGCCCGATCCCAAGGGGTGCCTGTTCGAATACGTCTACCTCGCCCGCCCCGACACCAACATCTCGGGCCGCAACCTGCACGCGGCCCGGGTCGCGATCGGGCGCACCCTGGCGCGCGAGCACCACGTCGAGGCCGACATGGTCATTCCGGTGCCCGAGTCCGGCACGCCGGCCGCGATCGGCTACGCCCAGGAGTCCGGCATCCCGTTCGGCCACGGCCTGGTCAAGAACGCCTACGTCGGCCGGACCTTCATCCAGCCGTCCCAGACCATCCGCCAGCTGGGCATCCGGCTCAAGCTCAACCCGCTGCGCGACAACGTGCGGGGCAAGCGCCTCGTCGTCGTCGACGACTCGATCGTGCGCGGCAACACCCAGCGCGCGATCGTGCGCATGCTGCGCGAGGCCGGCGCCATCGAGGTGCACGTGCGGATCTCCTCGCCGCCCGTGAAGTGGCCCTGCTTCTACGGCATCGACTTCGCCACCCGCGCGGAGCTGCTGGCCAACGGGCTCGACCTCGAGGGCATCCGGCGCTCGATCGGCGCGGACTCCCTCGGCTACGTGTCGCTGCCGGGCCTGATCGCCGCCACCGAGCAGCCCGCCAGCCGGCTCTGCGCCGCCTGCTTCGACGGGCAGTATCCGATCGAGCTTCCGGCCGACAATGTGATCGGCAAGCACGTCCTGGAAGGTGTCGCGCGCGCCGCGGGGGCCGCGCCGACCACCGCTGACGGTGTCCCGAGCGTCGCCGCCAGCGTCGGAGGTTCCGGCGCACTGCTGCGCCCGTGACCGCCCACCCATCAAAGCCGCCCGCAGAGGCAATCAAAGGGGAGAAAGTGACGCACGTGGACGAGCGCGCCGACGAGACCGGGAAGTCCGGTCAGGGCAGCACCCCCGAGCGGCAACTGTGGACCGCCGGCAATGGCCGGAGCCGCCGCAAGACCGTGACCTACGCGGACGCGGGTGTGTCGATCCACGCCGGCGAAAAGGCCGTCGAGCTGCTGCGCACGAAGGTGCACCGCACGCACCGGCCCGAGGTGATGGGCGACATCGGCGGGTTCGCCGGGCTGTTCCGGCTCGACCTCAAGAAGTACAAGAGCCCGATCCTCGCCTCCTCGACCGACGGCGTCGGCACCAAGCTGGCGATCGCCCAGGCCATGGGCATCCACGACACGGTCGGCATCGACCTCGTCGCCATGGTCGTGGACGACCTCGTCGCGTGCGGGGCCGAGCCGCTGTTCCTGCTCGACTACATCGCCTGCGGCGAGGTCGTGCCGGACCGGGTGGCGGAGATCGGCGCCGGCATCGCCGACGGGTGCCGCTACGCCGGCTGCGCGCTGCTGGGCGGCGAGACCGCCGAGCACCCGGGCGTGATGCGGCCGGACGAGTACGACATCTCCGGCACCGGCGTCGGCGTCGTGGAGGAGGACGCGATCCTCGGCCGCGACCGGGTCGAGGTCGGCGACGCCGTCATCGCGCTGCGCTCGACGGGCCTGCACTCCAACGGGTACTCCCTGGTCCGCCACGTGCTGCTCGGCGCCGGCCGGATGCGCCTGGACAGCGTGATCGACGAGTTCGGCCAGCAGCGCACGCTCGGCGAGGAGCTGCTCACCCCGACCCGCATCTACGCGAAGGACTGCCTCGACCTCATCAAGGAGGCCGACATCCACGCGTACGCGCACGTGACCGGCGGCGGCATCCCGGGCAACCTGGTCCGGGTCCTGCCCGAGCACGTCGACGCCGTCGTGGACCGCTCGACGTGGCGCCCGCAGCCGATCTTCGAGCTGGTGCACACGAAGGGCCGCATCGACGACACCGAGATGGAGAGCACCTTCAACATGGGCATCGGCATGATGGCCGTGGTCTCCGCCGAGGACGCCGACCGCACCCTGGCCTTCCTGGCCGGCCGCGGCCTCGACGCCTGGCAGGTCGGCGAGGTCATCGAGGGCACCGGCACCGTGCAGATGGTCGGCTCGCACACTCGCGGCTGACCCGGTCTTTCGTGCGGGGGTGGTGCAACCGGCACCGCCCCCGTCCGCGTTTCTGTATGTGTCGGAATGTGCGAATTCACGTAGTCGATCAACTGGGGCTTACCGCGGCGCCGCGATGGACCTAGGCTGAAGCGACACGTCCCTACGCCCAAAAGGAGGAGGGGGCGGTGTCGTGGAGCGGCATGCAGGGCATCTCGCCGATCCCTGGGTATGTCGTCATGCAGCCGACGACCCTTTGCAATCTCGACTGCACGTACTGCTACCTGCCATTCCGCGCGCGTAACGAGCGGATGAGCCCGGCCGTGGCCGCCGCGGTCGCCGCCTCGGTGAACCCCTGGGCGGCCGCCGACCGGCGCTTCTCCGTGGTCTGGCACGCGGGCGAGCCCCTCGCGGCCGGCCGGGACACGCTCGCCGGGCTCATGGCCCCGTTCGCCGGGGTCGAGCACCACGTGCAGACCAACGCCACGCTCATCGACGACGCCTGGTGCGAGTTCTTCGCCGAGCACGACATGCGGGTGAGCGTCAGCGTCGACGGGCCCGAGGCCCGCAACGGGCAGCGGGTGAACCGTGGGGGCATTCCGGCGTACCGCGCGATCCAGCACGGCATCGAGGCGCTGCGCCGCCACGGGGTGCCCTTCTCGGCGCTCTGCGTGGTCAGTGAGCCCCGGCCCGGGCTGGCCGCGGAGCTCTACGAGTACTTCCTGGACCTCGGCTGCGAGGTACTGGGCATCAACATCGAGGAGCAGGAGGGCGTCAACGCCCGGGCGAACGCGTTCGCCGACGAGGCCGTGCGCTCCTTCTGGGCCGAGCTCGTGGCCGCGTGGCGCCGCGATCCGCGCATCCACGTCCGCGAGATCGAGTGGACGCTGCGGTACGCCGGCGCCGTGCTCGACCACCGCGCGGACGGGCTGCTGCCGGGTGCCCTCGACCCCATCCCGACCATCGCCGCGGACGGGCGCGTCTTCCTGCTCTCGCCCGAGCTGGCCGGCTTCACCGACCCGCGGTACGGCGACTTCTCCTCGGGCAGTGTGCTGACGACCCCGCTGGCGGAGATCCTGGCCGGCGCGGCGGGCTCGGCCCCGTGGATCGGCGAGTACCTCAACGGCGTCGAGGCCTGCCGCCGCAGCTGCCCCTACTTCGGGTTCTGCGGCGGCGCGCACGCGGCCAACCGCTACTTCGAGCACGGCAGATTCGACGGTACCGAGACGAATCACTGCCGAAACAGCAAGATTCGCCTTCTGGAGGGAGTGCTGGACCATGCCGGAGCACGCTGACCCAGCCGTCGACACCGTCGCCGAGCGCGTTCACCGGGCCGCCGACGGCCTGAGAACCCTGCTGGACGAGGCCGCCGCCGCGCGGGCCGCCCGTGCCGAGACCACGGACCCGGAGGGCACCAGCGCCGTGTGCGCGTGGAACCACTTCGAGAACATCCCGACGTTCTACAACTGGAACAACCGTCCCAGGTAGCCGTATGCGGGCAGGCGGCATCGACGCACGGTGCCGGATGTAAGGACCACGGCCCCGACGCAGGGTCCACCCACACTGGAGGCGGTGCACCGCTGCACCGCCTCCGGTTGCCGCGAGCGGGTGGGAACTCACTCGGGCGATGGCTACGCCGAGACACCCGCATGGCGGGCCGTCGAGAGAACGACCGCCGTGCGGGTGCTGTGGACACGACTCGGGCACGTGGTTGTCCACGTGCCCGTGAGCCGGGTTACGCCCGGTCTGAGTCGACGCGCAGAGTCGTTCGAGCCAGACTGGGCGCGCGATGGTCAACGACCCCGTGAGCGCCAATCACCGTCGCTGGGGGAGTCGTCGTAGTCGTCCTCGTCGTCAGCCTCTTCGTCGACCCCGTCATACTCGGCGTAGTCGTCGCTTGACTTAGGGCTGCCCGCCGCGAGCTCTCGTTGCAACGCTTCGAGGTCGGTGTTAGGCGAGTGATATTTCAACTCCCTGGCCACCCTAGTCTGCTTGGCCTTCGCACGGCCGCGCCCCATGGCTCGACCCCCTCGCACAGAATTACGGGGCAGCCATTACCGGCAGGCCCCGACAACGTCAGGCATCTCTCGTGGCTCTTACGGTACATGTCGAGGGCACCTTTCGGCATCTCGCCCCTGCCGACCATTTCGGTGGCGTTGCTTACCCGACCGGACCGGTCGGGTACCCGCCGGGTAAGCACCACCGCGGTCGACGGGTCGTCACGCCCGCCGCGAGCTCCCGCACATGGCTACACCAGGATGGTACGGAGCCTTCCGACCTCGGCCATCCGCCGTTCGGCGAGTCGGTCGGCGGCCAGCGCCGGGGGCACGCCCTCGACGGAGGCGAGCTCCAGGATCTGCTTCGTGGTGTCGTAGATCCGTCCGGCACGTTCCTTCGCCCGGGCGAAGTTGAAGCCCTCGATCTCGTCGGCCACCTGGATGACCCCGCCCGAGTTCACCACGTAGTCGGGGACGTAGAGCACGTCGCGCTCGGCGAGGAGCTTCTCGACCCCGGGGTGGGCCAGCTGGTTGTTGGCCGCGCCGGCGACGATCTTGGCGCGCAGGAGCGGGACGGAGTCGTCGTTGAGCGCGCCGCCGAGCGCGCACGGGGCGTAGACGTCGATCGGGGCGGCGATCAGGTCGTCGTTGCCGTCGACCAGGTCGACCTGGGGATAGGTCTCCCGCGCCCAGTCCCGGGCCCGCTCGGACACGTCGGTGGCGACCACCGAGGCGCCGTCGTCCAGCAGGTGCTTGGTGAGGTGCTTGCCGACCTTGCCCAGGCCCGCGATCCCGACCCGGCGGCCGGCCAGCGTCGGCGCGCCCCAGCGGTGCTCGGCCGCGGCCAGCATGCCCTGGAAGACGCCGTAGGCGGTGAGCACCGAGGAGTCGCCCGCGCCGCCGTGGGACTCCGAGCGGCCGGTGACGAAGCGGGTCTCCTTCGCCACGACGTCCATGTCCCGCACGTAGGTGCCCACGTCGCAGGCGGTGTAGTACCGCCCGCCGAGGGACTGCACGAAGCGGCCGTAGGCGCGCAGGAGCGGCTCGCTCTTGTCCTTGTCCGGGTCGCCCCAGATGACGGCCTTGCCGCCGCCGAGGTCCAGGCCGGCGAGCGCGTTCTTGTAGGCCATGCCCCGCGAGAGCTCCAGCACGTCGTGCAGGGCCTCGTCCTCGGACGCGTAGGGGTAGAAGCGTGTGCCGCCGAGCGCCGGTCCCAGCGCGGTGGAGTAGACGGCGATGATGGCCCGCAGGCCGGACTGCTGGTCGTGACAGAACACGACCTGTTCGTGGCTGGTCTCGAAGACGCCCATGGATGCTCCCGGAGGCAAATCGCGGCCCGTCCTCGTGAGACGGGGCCGTTCACGACAGTGCGGTGACTCGACCCTAACGCCGACACCTGGCCGCCGGTTCGAGGGCACCTTCGCGTCTTTCGGCCGTTTCGTGCGACGATCGGCCCGTGCCGTCGCTCTTCGCGTCATACCTGCGGGTGTATGAGCCGCTGGCTGCCTTCGACCGCGACCACCAGCTGTACTGGCGTCGCTACGTCAAGGAGGGCCGCGCCGTCGCACTGTCCGACGGCCCCGTCCGCCAGCGCACCACGGTCCTGGAGGCGCTGGGCGCCGGGTGGACCCGCCTGCCGGCCCTGCCCGAGGAGGCCTACGTCCTCGAGGCCGACGACACGCTGCTCGTCTGCCCCTGGAACCTGCGCATCCGGGTCGCCGAGGCGGCGCTGACGGCGCGCGACGGCGTGCCGAGCATCATCGCGGACGCGTTCGTGCCGCCCGTGCTGGCCGGCCTCGCCCAGACGATCGTGGACGACTGGCGCAGCGGCGACCACGTCCTCGAGCGCGGCCTGCCGCGGGTCCACGAGCAGGTGGCCACCTGGGGCGTGCCGCTGCGCTGGTTCGTCTTCGTCGACCTGGAGGAGCGCGAGCTGTCCCTGCGCCCCGGCCGCCGGGTCCTGCGCTACCGCACCGAGATCTCAAAGGCCCGCCGCCGCGCACATCGCGCCTACGCGGTGCTGCGGCGGGCGATGGGCGACGCCCCGATCACCGTCGCCGTCGAGGAGACGGCCCGCTGGCTGGAGGAGTTCCACTCGCGCTCGATCGTGGAGCTCGACTACGGCGGCCTGGTCAACCTCATGTCGGACGACGCGCTGGCGGCCGACGACTCGCCGGGGCTGGTGTCGGCCGGCCTGTCGAACGTGGCGCGCGGCGACGCCGACGAGGCGACCGAGGTCTACGAGAAGCTCGTTGAGCGCTGGCGCTCCGTGCAGCTGCTGGAGCGCTGCAACTAGGGCCTTCCGGTCCATGACTCGGGTCCGTCGGGGTGCGGACCGTTGCTCCCGCCAGACACCGCTCGGCGCTGGTCGCGCTCAGCCCTCCGTCCGACCCGCTCCTCGTTCCTGCCACCGCGGACCTGGCTGGGCGGCCCCCTCCGGCCGAAGGCCCTCGGGGCCGCCCTTTGTCTGGCGGGAGCGACGGTCTGCGACTGACGCGGACCCGAGCCATGGATGTTGACGAAGCTAAATGTCCGCTTCGTCCACCACCCGATCGGGTGTCACCCTTCGCAACCGAATCGCACCACGTCCGTGTCCGTTATGCCTAATACAAGGGTGTTTGTGAGCTACCCATCACCCCGGAGAGTGAGCTAGATTCGTGGTGGATCGCTCACCCTCCGTCAAAATGAGTCCGAATTTATCCGGTTTTGCGGTGTCAAAATCGGAAAATTCACTTATTCATCATCCGTCCATACAGGGACCTTCAGCCGTTCGGCCCATGTCGGACATCGGGGACTAGCCGGACCATAGGAAACGCGTCGACCGGCGGGACCCCGGCCGGCGTTCCTGGGTACCTGTGGAGGAGTGACCGATGCCATCTCGTACGCATGAACCTGAGCCGTTGCTCACGCCGGCTGAGGTCGCGTCGATGTTCCGCGTCGACCCGAAGACCGTCACCCGGTGGGCGAAGGCGGGCAAGCTGAGCGCGATTCGAACGCTTGGCGGCCACCGTCGCTACCGGGAGTCCGAGGTGCGAGCCCTGCTCCAGGGCCAAATTCCCACGCAACGCACGGGCGACTGACGCAGACAGTACCTCGCGTCGTCCTCCTGCGCCAAACAACACGGCTTATTACCGCAACGCGCTCGGATCGTCACCCCCCGGTGATCCGAGCGCGTTGCTTTTTCAGCCTTCAGGACAGTGTTATCCGCACCCCGACGGTGGCATCGGCGCCCCGGCGGCGGATGCTCGCCCATACGAACAGCCGACCCTTCAGGCCGTACTTGCGCTTGATGAGCTCGCGCGCGGCCGCGCCGCCCTCCGGGCCGAGCAGCGTCGCGTGCGCCGGGACCGCCGGGCCGGTCGCCTTGCCCCGCACCGTGCACGGCGCGACGGTGACCGTGCCGTCGCGGCGGATGCGCTTGACCTTGCCGGAGTCGTTCACGGTCCACACCATGAGGGCGTCCCCGTCGCGCGCGGCCCACACCGGGGTCGGCACTGGTGTACCGTCCCGGCGGAACGTCGTCACCAGGAGATACTGTTCCTCGCCCAACCGTTCCACCGTCGTCATAAGCACCAAGGTACGAGCGGGCCCTCCTCCGCGGGAGGGTCACACGCCCGGGTGACGGGCCGC
The DNA here is from genome assembly GCF_040300725.1 of Dactylosporangium sp. NPDC000244. NCBI lineage: Bacteria > Bacillati > Actinomycetota > Actinomycetes > Micromonosporales > Micromonosporaceae > Dactylosporangium > Dactylosporangium sp. NPDC000244. Next base: position 102,445 of record NZ_JBEPEH010000034.1, on the reverse strand, counting down.
TAGTCTGATGGTCCAGCCAAAACGCCCCCGGAGTTCGTGATGAAGCTGTCGATCCTGATGCCCGTCTACAACGAGGAAGTCCGCGTTGCCGACGCAGTGAAGCAGGCCCTCGACGTCGACTACCCGACCGAGATCGAGCTGGTGATCGTCGACGACGGCAGCCGCGACCGGACGGCCGAGATCCTCCACGGGCTCACCGACGAGCGGCTCCGCGTCGTCGTGCACCCGCGCAACCGGGGCAAGGGCGCGGCGATCAAGACCGCGGTCGAGAACGCGACCGGCGACTACATGGTCATCCTGGACGCCGACCTCGAATACGACCCGCAGGACATCCCGAAGCTGCTCGAGCCGGTGCTCGACGGGCGCGCGACCGTCGTCTACGGCAACCGGACCTTCGGCTCGCACAGCTCCTTCTCGTTCTGGTACGTGATGGGCAACAAGGCCGTCACGACCGCCGCGAACATGCTCTACAACTGCTACCTCGGCGACCTGGAGACGTGCTTCAAGCTGATGCCCGTCTCGCTGTACCGCTCGCTCCAGGTGCGCTCGGCCGGCTTCGGCATGGAGGCCGAGGTGACCGGCAAGCTGCTGCGCAACCGGCACCGGCCCTACGAGGTGCCGATCAGCTACCGCGCCCGCACCCGCGAAGAGGGCAAGAAGATCACCTGGAAGGACGGGGTCGAGGCACTGTGGATCCTGTCCCGCGAACGCATGCGCAAGCCGTCCCGGACCATCGGGACCTCCTGAGCATCGGCGAGCTCTCCGCACGCAGCGGCGTGGCCCCGTCCGCGCTGCGGTTCTACGAGAAGCTCGGCCTGATCCACGCGACTCGCACCGGCGGCAACCAGCGCCGGTACGAGCGCTCCCAGCTGCGCCGCGTCTCCTTCATCCGCATCTCCGCCCAGGTCGGCGTGCCGCTGGAGACGATCAAGGAGGCGCTCGCCTCGCTGCCGGCCAACCGCACGCCCACCAAGGCGGACTGGGCCCGGCTCTCCGCCGGGTGGCGCTCCCACCTCGACGAGCAGATCCAGCTGCTCGAGCGGCTGCGGGACACGCTCACCGGGTGCATCGGCTGCGGCTGCCTGTCCCTGAAGACGTGCGCGCTGGTCAACACCGAAGACCGCCTGGCGGCGAAGGGCACGGGCCCGGTCGTGCTCATCCGCCCCTAGTTCGTCAGCAGGATCTTCCCGACGTGCTCGTTGGACTCGAGCAGCCGATGGGCCGCGGCCGCCTCGGTCATCGGGAACCGCTGGTGGATCACCGGCCGGATCATGCCCTCGTCCACCAGCGGCCAGACCTCTTCGCGCACCCCGCGGACGATCCCGGCCTTCTCGGCGGACGAGCGCGCCCGCAGCGTGGTCCCGGCGACCAGGGCCCGCTTGGTGAGCAGCTGCCCCATGTCGAGCTCCCCGCGACGCCCGCCCTGCAGCCCGATCACCACGAGCCGCCCGCCGACCTTGAGCGCGTCGACGTTCTGCTTCAGGTATGAGCCGCCCATGATGTCGAGCACCACGTCGGCCTGGACCTCCTTGGAGAAGTCGGCCGCCCGGTAGTCGATCACGCGGTCCGCGCCGAGCTCGAGCAGCCGCTCCCGCTTCGCCGCCCGCGCCGTCGCCACGACCTCGGCGCCGAGCGCCTTGCCCAGCTGGATCGCGAACGTCCCGATCCCGCTCCCGCCGCCGTGCACGAGCAGCGTCTCCCCCGGCTTGAGCCGGGCCAGGTCGACCACGTTGGAGAAGACGGTAGCGGCCACCTCGGGCAGCCCAGCCGCGTCGACCAGGTCCACGCCCTTGGGCACCGGCAGCACCTGAGCCGCGGGGACGGCCACGAGCTGCGCGTAGCCGCCACCCCCGAGCAGCGCGCACACCTCCTGCCCGGCGTGCCACCCGTGCACCCCGTCGCCGACCGCCTTGATGCGCCCCGAGACCTCGAGCCCCGGGTAAGGAGGAGCGTCCTTGGGCGGCGGATAGTTCCCCTGCCGCTGCAGCGCGTCGGCGCGGTTGACGCCGGCGGCCGCCACCTCGATCAGTACCTCGCCGTCGGCCGCGGCCGGATCGGGAACCTCACTCCACCGCAGCGCCTCGGGTCCACCGGGCCGCTCGATCGTGATCGCATGCACGCTTCCATCATCGTTGCTCCCACCACGGCCGCCACCGGTGGCCGTCACCCCATTGATGCCAGCGATGCCGCCCCTGATGCTCGTCGACGTCGACCGGCTCCTCGGTGGGCTCGGGCTCCTCGACAACGGGCTCCTCGGTCACGACCACCACCGGCACGGGCGCCGGAGCCGCCGTCGCGGCCGGCGCCTTAGGCCGCGGCGTGGTCCGCTCGACCCGCACGACGGCCTTCCTCTTCTCACCCGGCGTCTGCACCGCCGCCGGAGCCGCGGGGCTGGGCGTGACCCCAAGGTCGAGAATCGGCACAGGGGCGGCGGGAACGGTACTCATCCCCAGCGGCCCACTGGCGTTGGCCCCACGCGCACTGCCGGTCGCGGCCGGCACGGCAAACCCCCCACCCTCGGCCCGGGGCGGCCCGCCACTCCCCTTGGTGTCGTACCCCGCCGACCCGATGACGACCCCGAGCGCCGCAACCCCGACTCCCCCGACAACAAGCGCGGCGAGCGAGGGCCGGACAATACGGCGGTGCCGAGTGACGCACCCGTCCCGCGGATCGTTGAAGAAGAGGTGCACGGTCCCATCCCCCCGTCGCAGCAACCTGCCTTTCGAGTCTGCGCAGCTCACGCCCGCTTGGACGGCATTTGCCCGGCCGTGTTCGGGGGTTCACCGGCACGCGTTCGCCCGAACGACGTCCCTCACGTGGGTGACGTGCCACGCGCGGGCGGGGATCTGGCACACTTAGCGTCGTTCCGCTGGAGGGCTCGCCTAGTGGCCGATGGCGCCGGTCTTGAAAACCGGTGAGGCGTTCCGCGTCTCCGTGGGTTCGAATCCCACGCCCTCCGCCAAAGCTCAGCTAGAACGCCCGTTGACCAGCGCGAACGCAACTCAGCGGGCGTCGTCGATCTCTGTGACTGAGTCCCACTCGAACCGGCTACGGACCGCTGGTTGTGGATGAGCCGTGGATGAGACCAGCCACCCAGCCTCCCGGTTCTTCGCCAGCCTGACGTTGTAGTGCGCCTGTACCCGCTGCCACCCGCCCGCCTTTGACTGTCGATGCACCTGGCCAAGCTTCGCTGCCAACCGACAGCGCTGTGGGGCTTGCGAAGTCCGCGATCGGTAGCTGTTGGCCACAGCACCGGCCCAGGCATGAACCGCCGTGCGACCGATCGTGCTCGCCGATCACCGGCAGGACGCGAGGCTGGCCAGCATAAACCGCGGCAGGTTACAGTTATTACCGATACGGAAGGCCGGTGATTCGGTGACTAGATCTAGCGTCCTCGGCGCTGCCACGAAGGTCGAAGCCAGTGCCCATGATCATGACACCGTCGCTCAAGTGAGCGCGGCCGTAGCCCACGGGGGCGAAGTGAGTGTGCGCCTACCCGGCGGCACTGAAGTTGTGCTGCCCGAGCCGTTGGCAAAAATCTTGCGCGCCTCCGCAGAAGAGTTGTCGGCTGGTCACTCGGTGACGATCCTTGCCTCGGAGAGCCTCCTTACGCCCGCGGAGGTGGGCCAGATGCTCGGGCTGTCGCGTCCCTTCGTGGCGCGACTACTCGATCATGGCCAAATTCCGTTCGAACGATTGCCCAACAGTAATCATCGAGTAGTTAAGCTAGCCGACGTATTGGCATTTCAGGAGCGACGCGAACGCCGCCGTACTGGAAATGACCGCATAGCCGAGCTGATCGAATCGGAAGACTACCCCTATTAAGCCTCCGCGAGGATCGGTTAGCCTTGACGCGAGTTTTTGTCGACACGAACGTCCTATTTCCGTTATCCCTTATGGACATCATGTTGACCCTTGCCGAAGATGCAATCCACGAGTTCTTGTGGTCGGATGACCTTCTTGATGAGTGGCAACAGGTGATCGTTCGCGAAGGAAAGCGATCACTCGAATCTGCGGAGCGCCTCACCTCACAGATTCGAACCTTCTTCGCTGAAGGCCACGTCTCACGTCATTAATATTCAACGATCATCCCGAGTTCTGGCCCGGCAACGACAACGACAACGACAACGACAACGATGAAGACTCCAACGGCGTCGACTAAGCGCCGAAATATCTCCTCGATACATGGTCTTGCACTATGGTGTAGACGGGGCTGCCCGCGGAACAACACGATCTCCACATCGCATCGACGACTCGGGCCAGCCTTTCGAAGTCAGTCGATTCGCTATCCGAGCGGCCCTGGCCGCGCTTGAGTACCAGTTCAAATTCAGCGACTAACCGTCAGCCAGGCGTGCTGCCGACAATGAACGCCTTCCGGATCCCTGTCGGTTATTGGCATGCTAAGTGGACCGGAGAGTCATAACGGGTCCCGTTGACCGCCGGGAGAACCGAAGGACTGATGAGCTTGCTCGCCCTCGGTTAAGTGTGGCGTGGCGGATCGAGGCTGGCTAACTGCAGCCCAATCAGCCAATCCCGAGCAAACTCGCTCTCCAGCAAGTGTTCGGCGTTGCCTCCAGGCACCACCCGCCGCGCCGTAGAACTCCTCCAGCAGCTCCGGCTGCCGCGCGGGTTTGCCAGCTGCGTCTTCTCGGAGTTATCCACAGGCGCGAATTGCTTCTTGTCCGTCGCCCCAGCGAGGCGAAGCCTGGACACCATGACACGGGGGCGTTTCGGGGCCGCGATGGTGGCCGTCGCACTGCTGATCGGTGGTGCAGTCTGGTTCTGGTGGTCCCGCTCGGCGACAGCCGCCGGCTGTTCGGCCTCGGCCCCGAGGGACGCCGACGCGCCGCCGACGAACGCGTTGCTCGTGGCGGAGCAGGGCATGAGCAAGCTCGGCCCGTGGACGTTCAGCGTCGGCGCGATCGTCGCGAACCGTGCCTCCGGGCCGGCCGCGTATCGAGCAACGGTGACCTTCAAGCTGGTCGACGCCGGTGGTCGGGAGGTGGCTGCCCTCGCGCCGCGGTTGCTGCCCGTGGTGTTGCCCGGGGCTGGGCTGCCCGTAGGAGCAGTGATCGACGTGCGGCCGGAGCAAGGCATCGCCGTCGCGCGAGTCGACACTGTGGTTCAGGGTGGGCGCTGGGTGAAGGTCGAGCGGTACAACCCCTTGTTCCACCGCTATGACGTGCTCGCCGAGGCTGACGGGCCGAGTCCGCCCGACTTTCTGATGCCCGCCAACCTCGCCACGGCGCCGTGTCGTGGGCTTTCCGCCTCCGGCGGCGCGATCGTGTACCGCGATGCCGGCGGGGCGATCGTCGGGGGCGAGGCCGTTGCCTACAACGGCGAATACTGCGCCGGCACCCACGCCGGGGATCGGGTCGCGGGGCGGCACGTGCCGGACGGGATCGAGGCGCGCCGGACGCAGATCGCGGTCTACTGCGACGTCGGCTAGCGGCGGAAGGCCCACCACTTGCTCAGCTGGTAGTTGATGAGGGGGGCCGTCACGATCAGGATGGCCTGCGCCGCCAGGACGGGGATGTGGGCCAGCTCCACCAGCAACGGCAGGCCCGCGTACGTGAAGAGCAGCGCCCACAGGCAGATCACGTAGAACTTCAGGAAGCCCGAGACCACCGGGCCCTTCGACTGGAAGACCCAGCGGCGCTGCAGCGGATAGGTCGCCAGGGCGCAGCCGAAGTTGGCCAGGACCGGGATGGCCAAGTAGTGCAGGTGGTCGCGCGTGGTCAGGTAGATCGCGGTGAACAGGGCGTAGTACACCGCCGACGAGACGGCGCCGACCGCCACGTATCGCACGCGGCGGTCGGTCAGGACTCGTTCTACCGTCGTGGTCACTTGGGGCAGGCCGCGGCCGGGTGCGGGGTTCGGCGCACCGGGCGGTACGACTCCACCGCCCTGATGACGAGGTCGATGTCGTCGTCGTCCATGCCGGCGTAGAGCGGCAGGCGCAGCAGGCGATCCGCCACGTCCTCCGTCACCGGGCAGCCGTCGGTGCGGCCGTACTTCCGGCCGGCGGGCGCCAGATGCAGGGGCTGGTAGTGGAAGGTGCCCAGCACGCCCTGCTCGAGCAGGTGGCCCAGCATCGCCGAGCGGCTCTGCAGGTCCGGGAGCAACAGGTAGTACAGATGCGCGGGGTGGGTCCTGTCGGACGGGACCGTCGGCTGGATCACGCCGTGCTCCACGGCCCACGTGGCCAGGCGATTGTGGTAGCTGTTCCACACGTGCATGCGGCGGCGCTGGATCTCCGTGAAGTGCTCCAGCTGGGCCGTCAGGAACGCGGCCAGCAGGTCCGAGGGGAGGTACGAGCTCCCGAGGTCCATCCAGCGGTACTTGTCCACCATGCCCCGGAAGAACTGGCCGCGGTTGGTGCCCTTCTCCCTGATGATCTCGGCGCGGTCGTAGAAGCGCTCGTCGTTCAGGATCAGGGCGCCGCCCTCGCCGCAGTGGATGTTCTTGGTCTCGTGGAAGCTCTGCGTGGCCAGCTCGCCGATCGAGCCCAGGTTGCGGCCGCGGTAGGTGCCGCCCAGGCCGTGCGCGTTGTCCTCGATGACCACCAGATCGTGGCGGCGGGCCAGGGCCATGATGGCGTCCATCTCCACCGCCACGCCCGCGTAGTGCACGACGACGATCGCGCGCGTGCGGTCCGTGATGGCCGCCTCGATCAGGCGCTCGTCGATGTTCAGGGTGTCGGCCCGGCAGTCGACGAAGACCGGGCGGGCGCCGCGCAGGGCGTACGCGTTCGCGGTCGAGCAGAAGGTGAACGACGGCAGGATGACCTCGTCGCCGGGGCCGAGGTCGAGCAGCAGCGCGGTCATGTCCAGGGCGTGCGTGCACGAGGTCGTCAACAGGGTGTGCCGGGCGCCGATGATCTGGTTCAGCAGCTGGTTCGCGCGCTTGGTGAAGGGGCCGTCGCCCGTCATCGGGCCGTTCGCCATCGCCTGCTGGAGGTACGCGGGCTCGGCTCCGGTCAGGTACCCCTTGTTGAACGGGACGGCGAGTTGCTTCGTTGCCTTCAAAGCGCCTACCTAACGTCAGGAACGGGGCAGCTCGTACACCACGCAGACCCCGGACCGGAAGCGGAACTTCGCAAAGGTCGCAAGTCGCGGCGAAACGCTGCTCTGCGTTTCATCAACGAACAGCCACCGGACTCGGTAGCGATTGCGAAGAACGTCCACATTTTCGGGGCTCGGATCCGCGAACACGGCGTCGTTGGCGGCGAGCACCTCGGGCTTCCAGTACGGCACCGCTCCGGACCACATGCCGAGCTCGTCGGCGCGCTCGTGCGCGGTGGTGGAGAAGCCCCAGCCCTCGACGAGCATCCTCCGTTCGGAGTACGCCGTCATCGAGAAGTGGAGATTGCTGCACCGGCCGTCGAACGGCAGGCAGTGCGCATTGGTCGCGACCAGATCCGCGGGGCTGGAGTGATCCCGCAGCCAGCGACCCGCTTCCAAAGTGCCTTGGCTGATGTACCGCGGGCTGCGCACCACATCCCGCAGGCCGCTCTGCCGCGACTCCGCCGCGATGAGCACGAAGTGCTGCACGCTGGTATTCACCCCGAAGCCCAGCACTAGCCCCAATATTACGAAATGTCCGACATGTCCGTCGCGGAGCGGCGGACATGTCGTCACCCCGTACGCAAGCCCGAGCACCAGAGCCAGGGCCGCGTACGGCAGCACCAGATCCCAGACCGAGCCGTTGCGAGGAATGCTGTCCCGCCCGAGCGACTGCACGACCTGGATGATGATCACCCCGGCCACGGCCGAGACCGTCAGCACCCGCCAGCGGGACAGGCCCGCCACCGCGGCGATGCACAGGTACGGGCGCGCCGACTCGAGGAAGTAGCGCTGCGAGTCGCCGTCCTGGCCCAGCAGCATCGTCGCGGCCGCGCCCGCGATGCCGATGCCGAGCATCACGATCAGGGCCGGCGACGGGCGCCGCAGCCGGCCGATGCCCGCCCACATCGCGGCCCAGCACAGCACCGTCAGGCCGGCGAGCACCAGGAGCTTCCACGGCACCCGGTCGGTGCTGAAGCCCGTCGTCACCCCGATGCCCCCGGTGACCACGTCGGTCAGCGGCGCCAGCCGCGTGCCCTGGCTGCTGGAGCCGAACAGCAGCACCTGGGCGGCGACGATCGCGGCGACGGTGACGCCGAGCGCGACCAGCGCGGCGCGGTGACGGAACCGTTTGACCAGCACGAGCAGGGCGAGGCCGGCGGCGAGCAGGGGCAGGTAGGTCGCCTTGCCGCCGGTCACGCCCGCGAGCAGCACGGCGAAGAGCAGCCACTGCCGCCGCCCGCCCGCGCCCTGGAGCAGATCGGCGAGCACGAGCAGCACCGGGACGAACAGCAGCGCGCCGAAGGTCTGGGTCGGGCCCGTCCACGCGGTCTGGCGCAGGTAGGCGCCGTCGTCGAAGCCGCTGAAGGCGAGGTCGCGGTAGAAGGCGTTGAGCTGCCACTGGTACGGGTTGGGGGCGAGCACGAGCAGCGTCATGGCGCTCGCGGCGACGCCGGGCCACCAGCCGCCGATGACCCGGCGGGCGAGCAGCGCGACGAGCACCGGAAACGCCATGAGCATGGGCAGCATCGACAGGCGCAGCAGCAGCACGTTGGGCTCGATGCCGGTCACCCAGCTCGTCGCGGCCATCTCGGGGTAGACGAACCAGTGGTACAGCAGCGGCTCGCCCTGAATCCACGGGATCGTCATCGGCATGTGGTGCTTGGCCTCGCCCACCAGCGCGAGGTGGAACGGGCTGTCGGTGTCGGGCGAGGCGTTGGCGGGGTAGCTCAGGCCGTACACCCGGAAGAACTTGACGCTCCAGACCAGCGTGATCCCCGAGAGCGCGGTCATCGCCCACACCCACAGGGCGGGCGGGCGCTCGGCGTGCGGGTCGCGGCGCAGGTGCCGCCGCAGGCCCGGCGCGGCGGCGAAGAGCGCGACGGTGCCGAGCGGGAAGACCAGCACCAGGAGCGGGGCCCCGATGAGCCGGGCGAGGACATAGCAGAAGACCTCGCCGATGTACCCCACGACAAGCCCCGCGGCCACGTCCCCGCCGAACCAGGACGGCCCGCCGCGCAGCAGCCGCCACCAGAGGGTCCCCGGGAGCGCGATGCCGAGCGCGACGTACAGCCCGAACAGCGCGGTGCTCAGGGGCGGGACACGGTAGAACCACAGCACCGCGACCGCGGCCGCGAGCAGCAGGGCCGGACCCGCGAGCCGCCCGGAGAGCGCACCCTTGGGCGCCGCGCTCACGGGCTCAGCGGGCGCCCTCGTCAGCGTCTGCACAGCGGGGTTCAACGATCGTGCCGGTGAGGTGCGGCGCCCCTGTCCCCCGATCGTGTACGGCGATCTGCCCGTCACGCGCCGAGAACGCCACGGTCGCGGGCAGCAGGATCGGGCGCTTGAACTGGACCGACACCGTGTACCGCTCCGGCAGGCGGCCCTCGAGCGCGGCCAGGCACCGGGCCTTCGTCCACATCCCGTGCGCGATGGTGGAGCGGAAGCCGAACGCGCGGGCGAGGATTCGGCTCGTGTGGATCGGGTTGCGGTCCCCGGACGCGGCCGCGTAGTCGGTCCCCGTCCGCCTCGGCACGCGCCAGACCGCGGTGGGCTGCGGGGGCTTCGGGGGCTCGGCCGTGTCCTTCCGGTCCGACCTGCTCCCGTCGCGGCGCAGATACGTCGACCGCCCGTGCCAGACGGGCTCGCCGGCGATCGAGGCGGTCGCGACCATGTCGAACTGCGTGCCGCGCTCGTGGGGGCGGAGGTCCTCGGCGCGTACCGACAAGGAGAACGCGTCCGAGGACGTCAGCGGGCGGAGGACCTCGATCGCGTTGGCCACGTGCACCACGCCCAGCACCGGGAACGGGAAGTCCGCGGCCGTCATGAGCGCGAGGGCGAGCGGGAACGCGAGGACGTGCGGGTAGGTCGCCGGCAGCTCGTCGCGCAGCCGGAACCCGCACGCCCGGTCGTACTCCGCGAGGTGCGCGAGGTCGACGCGCACCTCGTCGAGGCGCAGCTCCCGCTCGGGAAGCGTGCCGCCGCGGGGCCGGCGCAGGGCGGCGGCGCGGTAGAGCGGGCCGAGCCGGGGCGGCGCCGCGAGGACGGTGGTCTCCATCAGGCCCCCAGGAGGCTCTGCCCGCACACCCGCACGACGTTGCCGTTGAGCCCGCCGGACGCCGGGTGGGCCAGCCAGGCGATCGTCTCGGCCACGTCGACCGGCAGCCCGCCCTGGGACATGCTGTTGAGCCGCCGGCCGCCCTCGCGCACGAACATCGGCATGGCCGCGGTCATCCTGGTCTCGATGAAGCCGGGCGCGACCGCGTTGATCGTGAGCCCGCGCTCGGCGACCGCGCCCGCGCTGGCCTGCACCAGCCCGATCACGCCGGCCTTCGAGGTGGCGTAGTTGGTCTGGCCGCGGTTGCCGGCGATCCCCGAGACCGAGGACACCGAGACGATCCGGCCGTTGCCGCCGAGCAGGTTCTCGGCGAGCAGCACGTCGTTGATCCGCTCCTGGCCGGCGAGGTTCACGTCGATCACCGAGGCCCACTGCCCCTCGTCCATGCGCCCGAGGGTCTTGTCCCGGGTGATCCCGGCGTTGTGCACGAAGATGTCCGCGTGCACGTGCCGGGTGGCGATGAAGTCGGCGAGCCGGCGCGGGGCGTCCCCGGCGGTCAGGTCCAGCTGCAGCGCGGTGCCCTTCAGCTCGTTGGCGACCCGCGCCAGCTCCTCGCCGGCCGCGGGCACGTCGAGGCAGACCACGTGCGCGCCCTCGCGGGTGAGCACCTCGGCGATGGCCGCGCCGATGCCGCGGGCGGCCCCGGTGACCACGGCGGTGCGGCCCACGAGCGGCTGGTCCCAGTCGTCGGGCACGTCCACGGCGGCGGGGCCGATGCGGATGACCTGGCCGGAGACGTACGCCGAGCGCCCCGACAGCAGGAAGCGCAGGGTGGACTCGGTCGCCTCCTCGGCCCCCGGCGCCACGTAGACCAGCTGGGCCGTCGATCCGCGGCCGATCTCCTTGCCGACCGAGCGCACGAACCCCTCGAGCGCCCGCTGCGCGGTGGCCTCCCGGGCGCTCGTGCACAGCTCGGGCGGACTGCCCAGCACGATCACCCGGCCCGACGGGCGCAGCGAGCGGATCACCGGGTGGAAGAATTCGTAGAGCGCGCGCAGGCCGGCGCTGTCGGTGATGCCCGTGGCGTCGAAGATGAGCGCGGCGGGCCGCTCGCCGTCGCCGAGGACGGTCGGCAGCTTGTCGAGGATGTGCCGGGTCGGCTCGGCCAGCCGCCCGTCGCCGCCGAGGGTGACCGGCCCGAGTCCCTCCCCGGCCCGGAAGCGGCGAAGCGGCGGCGGATCCGGCAGGCCGAGGCGTCTGACCAGGAACCTCCCGGCGCCCGAGTGGGCGAAGGTCGCGTAGCGATCGGTCATTGCGTGCCTCCCCAGTCACAACTCCGCGCGCTAACCTACTCATGAGTAGGGTAGCGCCAGAATGCCCTGCCCCGTCGAGAAGGAGACTCCGATGGCCCCCTCGAATGCCCCCTCGGAACCCCCCGTCCGAGTCGCGGTCGTCGGCGGCAACCGCATCCCCTTCGCCCGCTCGGGCAGCGCCTACGCCACTGCATCAAACCAGGACATGCTGACCGCCGCCATAGACGGGCTCGTGGCCCGCTTCGGCCTCGCGGGTGAGCGGCTGGGCGAGGTCGCCGCCGGTGCGGTGCTCAAGCACAGCCGCGATTTCAACCTGACACGGGAATCCGTGCTCGGCTCGCGGCTCGACCCGCGGACCCCGGCGTACGACGTGCAGCAGGCCTGCGGCACCGGGCTCGAGGCGGCGATCCTGGTCGCCAACAAAATCGCCCTCGGGCAGATCGAGGTGGGCATCGCCGGCGGCGTCGACACCACCTCGGACGCGCCGCTCGGCGTCAACGAGGACGCCCGGCGGATCATGATGGAGCTCAACCGCTCCCGCTCGCTCGGCGCCCGGCTGCGCGCGGTGAGCCGGTTCCGCCCGGCGCAGCTCAAACCGGACATTCCGCGCAACGCCGAGGCGCGCACCGGGCTGTCGATGGGCGAGCACGCGGCGCTGACCGCGGCCGAGTTCGGCATCGGCCGCGAGGAGCAGGACGAGCTGGCGCTGGCCTCGCACCAGCGGCTCGCCGCCGCCTACGAGCGCGGGTTCTTCGACGACCTCGTCACGCCCTACCTCGGCCTCGCCCGCGACCAGAACCTGCGCCCGGACACGTCGCCGGCGAAGCTGGCCGGGCTCAAGCCGGTCTACGGGCGCGGCCCCACCGCGACCATGACGGCCGGCAACTCCACGCCGCTCACCGACGGCGCCGCCGTGGTGCTGCTGGCCTCGGAGGCCTGGGCGAAGGCGCGCAAACTGCCGGTGCTGGCGTACTTCGGGGCCACCGAGACGGCCGCCGTGGACTTCGTGAGCGGGCAGGACGGGCTGCTCATGGCCCCGGCGTACGCGGTACCCCGGCTCCTGGCCCGCTCCGGCCTGACGCTGCGGGACTTCGACTACTACGAGATCCACGAGGCCTTCGCCTCGCAGGTGCTGGCCACCCTCAAGGCCTGGGAGGACCCGCGCTTCTGCGAGGAGCGCCTCGGCCTCGACGAGCCGCTGGGCGCGATCGACCGCGCGAAGCTCAACGTGAACGGCTCGTCCCTGGCCGCCGGGCACCCCTTCGCCGCGACCGGCGGCCGGCTCGTGGCCACCCTCGCGAAACTGCTCGCCGAACGGGGCTCCGGGCGCGGCCTGATCTCCATCTGCGCGGCGGGCGGCCAGGGCGTCACGGCCATCTTGACGCGCTGAAAGTGCGCCGGGCCCATAGCATCGACGGCATGACCGTCCAGCCCACGATGCTGCGCCCGGCCACCCCCCGACCCGCCTGGCAGGTGGTCGTCGGCCTCGTACTGGTGCTCCCGGCACTGGTGCTGCTCATCACCTCCTACGTCGAGCCCGTGTTCTGGACCTTCAAGAGCTCGTTCAACCGGCTCAGCGGCCTGCGGACGTTCTCCGGCGACGCGACGGGCGAATCCGTCGGGTTCGACAACTACCGCAAGGCGTTCGAGAACGGGCTGGGCGGCGCGATCGGCACCACGCTGCTGCTCGCGCTCCTGCCGCTGCTCGCCGTGGTCGTGGTCGCCCCGGCCGTGGCCTGGGCCGCCGAGACCACCGGCCGCACGGGCCGCTGGGTCGCCCGCGGCCTGCTGACCTTTCCGCTGGTCGCGTTCACGCCCTTCGGCATCGCGGTCGCGCACTTCGCCGACGGGCACTCCCAGCTCTCGGCCTTCTGGCTGGGCACCTTCGGCGTCGTCACGGCGGCCGCCGCCCTGCTCTACCTGGCCGCCTTCCGCAGCGGCCGCAGCCCGTGGCCCGGGGTGGTCCTCGGCGGACTGCTGGCCGTGCTGACCGTGATCGGCCTGGCCCTGCAGGAGTTCGCGTTCGCGCAGGTCTTCCAGGAGGCCTCGCCGGTGCTGCAGATGACGCGGTACGGATTCGTCAACTTCAACTTCGGCGTCGCCACCGCGATCTCGTCGGTCCTGCTGGTGCCCCTGATGCTGCTCGGCGCCGCCGCGACCGTCCTGATCATCGTGACCAACCTGCGCTTCCAAGTCACCGGCCAAGTCACCGGCCAAGTCACCGGCGTCGTCCGCGAGGGGCGCGCCTGGGGCTGGGGCCCGCTGGGCGGCCTGCTGCTCATCGTGCTCGTCGTCACCCTGATCGGGATCTGGCCCTGGCTGAGCCGCATCACCGACGACAACGACAAGCTCCCGGCGACCTTCGCCAACACGTGGCTGCCGCCCCTGATCTCCACGCTCATCGGGGTGACCGTGGCCGGGCTGGCCGCGTTCGGCATCAGCGGCCTGCGCCCCCTCGGCCGCTACAGCGAGCTGCTCCTGCTGCCGTTCGGCCTGTTCCTGTTCGTCGGGGTCGGGCCGCTCGTGCTGCGGGAGTACGCCGCGGGGGCGACCGCCGGCCGGCTCAACACGTTCCTCGCCCTCGTCCCGCCGTCGCGGGTGACCATCCCGGCGCTCATCCTGCTGGCGATGCTGTTCCGCGGCCAGGCGCTGCGCCGGGAGGTGCTGCACCAGGAGGGGCGGCCGGCCTCCTGGTGGTCGGTGATCTGGCCCGGGCTGCCGATGCTCGGGATCGCCTACCTGGCGACCTGGTTCGTGCAGGCGCAGGACGCGCTGTGGCCCTTCGTCAACGGCACCAACACCCATCCGACCGGGACCTACGCGGTGATGATCACGATGCAGCAGTACGGCCGCCACCTGGACGAGCTGCCGCTGGCCCGGCTCCTGCCGCTGCCCATGCTGCTGCTGTTCCTGGTGCTCGGGCTCGCGGCCCAGCTGCTGTACGCCGACCGTGTCGCTCTGCACTACGGCCAGCCCGAGCGTGATCACCCGCCGCGGACGTAGTCACAATGGAGGCGTGAACAAAGCGCGGATTCCCGATGTGCTCGCCGCCCGTTACGCCTCGCCCGAGCTGGTCGAGGTCTGGTCGCCCGAGGAGAAGGTCCGGCTGGAGCGCCGGCTCTGGCTCGCCGTGCTCAAGGGCCAGCGCGACCTCGGCGTGGCGGTGCCGGACGGGGTCGTCGAGGCCTACGAGCGGGTCCTCGACGACGTCGACCTGGTCTCGATCGCCGAGCGCGAGCGGGTCACCCGGCACGACGTGAAGGCCCGCATCGAGGAGTTCTCCGAGCTGGCCGGGCACGAGCACATCCACAAGGGGATGACCTCCCGCGACCTCACCGAGAACGTCGAGCAGCTGCAGATCCGGATCTCCCTCGAGGTGGTCCGGGACCGGATGGTGGCGACGCTGGCCCGGCTCGCGGCGCGGGCGAAGCAGTACGACGAGCTGGTCATGGTCGGCCGCTCGCACAACGTGCCCGCGCAGGCCACGACGCTCGGCAAGCGCTTCGCCTCCGCGGCCGAGGAACTGCTCATCGCGTACCGCCGCCTGGACGAGCTGATCGAGCGCTATCCGCTGCGCGGCATCAAGGGCCCGGTCGGCACCGCGGCCGACCAGCTCGACCTCTTCGGCGGCGACGCGGGGAAGGTCGCCGAGCTGGAGCGGAAGGTGGCCGAGCACCTCGGCTTCCGCAACGTGCTGACCTGCGTCGGCCAGGTGTACCCGCGCTCGCTGGACTTCGACGTGGTGTCCGCGCTGGCCCAGGCCGTCGCCGGCCCGTCGAGCCTGGCCACCACGATCCGCCTGATGGCCGGCTACGAGCTGGTCACCGAGGGCTTCAAGGCGGGCCAGGTCGGCTCATCGGCGATGCCGCACAAGATGAACACGCGCTCCTGCGAGCGGGTCAACGGGCTCGCGGTGATCGTGCGCGGCTACCTGTCGATGGTCGGCGAGCTGGCCGGCGACCAGTGGAACGAGGGCGACGTGTCGTGCTCGGTCGTGCGGCGGGTGGCGCTGCCGGACGCGTTCTTCGCGGTCGACGGGTTGTTTGCGACGTTTTTGACGGTACTGGACGAGTTTGGCGCATATCCGGCGGTCGTGGCGCGGGAGCTGGATCGGTACCTGCCCTTCCTGGCCACCACCCGGGTCCTCGTCGCGGCTGTCGGGCGCGGCGTCGGCCGTGAGGATGCTCACGAAGCCATCAAGGAGCACGCCGTCGCCGTGGCGCTCGCCATGCGCGAAAAGGGCATCCAGGACAACGACCTCCTTACCCGGCTGGCCGGCGACGAGCGGCTGCGGCTGTCCACGGGCGACGTGCAGGCCCTCGTGGCCGACCCGTCAGCGTTCGTCGGAGCGGCATCGGCCCAGGTGGCGGCCATCGTCGAGCAGGTCTCGGCGGTCGTGGCGGCCCACCCTTCGGCGGGTGCTTACGTGCCACCTCCCATCCTCTGAGCGTCGATCTTGGGCTTCTCGGCGGATCGGTAAGATGCGAGTCGGGCGATGTTCTCTAGGGCTTCGCCGCGTGGTCGTCCGAACCGTGTGACACGGGCGGTGATCTGCGGCGGAGCCCCGCCCGGTAGGCTCGTGTCGCTCGCCCTCGAGCGCCCGACTCAACGTCAGGAGTGCCCCGTGGCCCGCGTCGTGGTGGACGTCATGCTCAAACCGGAGATCCTCGACCCGCAGGGTCAGGCCGTCGCGAACGCGCTTCCGCGTCTCGGCGTGGACGATGTCGCCTCCGTGCGCATCGGCAAGCGGATCGAGATCGAGTTCGCGGGCTCCGCGGACCTCGACCGCGCCCGTGAGATCGCCGACAAGCTGCTCGCCAACCCCGTGATCGAGGACTTCACCCTGCGGGTCGAGGAGCAGCCGGAGCCGGCGGAGGTCGAGGAGCAGTGACCGCCCGCATTGGGGTCGTCACGTTCCCCGGTTCGCTCGACGACCGCGACGCCGCCCGTGCCGTGCACCTCGCCGGGGCCGCGGCCATCCCGCTGTGGCACGCCGACGGCGACCTCTACGGGGTGGACGCCGTCATCCTGCCAGGCGGCTTCTCCTACGGGGACTACCTGCGCGCCGGCGCCATCGCCCGGTTCTCCGCGGTCATGGACTCGATCGTGAAGGCGGCCGGCGAAGGGCTGCCCGTGCTCGGCATCTGCAACGGCTTCCAGGTGCTCTGCGAGGCCCACCTGCTGCCGGGCGCGCTCACGCGCAACCAGCACCTGCACTTCCGCAACCGCGACCAGGGCCTGCGGATCGAGAACAACACGACCGCGTGGACGGTCGGCTTCCAGCCGCGCCAGGAGATCGTCATCCCGGTCAAGAACGGCGAGGGCTGCTACATGGCCGACGCGCGGACCCTGGACGAGCTCGAGGCGGAGGGGCGGGTCGTCGCGCGGTACATCCGCGGAAACCCCAACGGTTCGCTGCACGACATCGCGGCGATCAGCAACGCAGCCGGCAACGTCGTCGGGATCATGCCCCACCCGGAGCACGCGGTGGAGGTGCTGACCGGTCCCTCGATCGACGGGCTGGGCATCTTCACGTCCGTGCTCGCTCACCTTGGAGCCCGTGTATGACCGCGGAAACGTTCGACACCGTCGATGAGGCCGCCAAGACTCCGGACGACGAGCAGCCCTATGAGGAGCTGGGTCTGCGGGAGGACGAGTACCAGCGCATCCGCTCGATCCTGAGCCGCCGCCCGACCACGTCGGAGCTGGCGATGTACTCGATCATGTGGAGTGAGCACTGCTCGTACAAGAGCAGCAAGGTCCACCTGCGCCAGTTCAGCGAGAAGGCCCCCAAGTCCGACCTGATGCTCGCGGGCATCGGCGAGAACGCGGGCGTGATCCGCATCTCCGACGAGATCGCGGTCACCTTCAAGGTCGAGTCGCACAACCACCCGAGCTTCGTCGAGCCGTATCAGGGCGCGGCCACCGGCGTGGGCGGCATCGTCCGCGACATCCTCGCCATGGGCGCCCGGCCGGTCGCGGTGATGGACCCGCTGCGCTTCGGCGCCGCCGACCACGAGGACACCAAGCGCGTCCTGCCCGGGGTCGTCGCCGGCGTCGGGGGCTACGGCAACTGCCTCGGCCTGCCCAACATCGGCGGCGAGGTCGTCTTCGACCCGTGCTACCAGGGCAACCCGCTGGTCAACGCGCTCTGCGTGGGCGTGCTGCCGGTCAACCGCCTGCAGAACAAGGAGGCGCACGGCCCCGGCAACATCGTCGTGCTCCTGGGCGCGAAGACCGGGCGCGACGGCATCGGCGGCGTGTCGGTGCTGGCCAGCGCGACCTTCAACGCCGACGGCCCGGCCCGCCGCCCCTCGGTGCAGGTCGGCGACCCGTTCATCGAGAAGCTCCTCATCGAGAGCTGCCTGGAGCTGTACGAGCGCGACCTGATCGTCGGCGTCCAGGACCTCGGCGGCGCGGGTCTGACCTGCGCCCTCACCGAGACCAGCGCCTCCGCCGGCACCGGCATGGACATCAACCTGGACACGGTGCCGCTGCGCGAGGCCTCGATGGACCCGCAGGAGGTGCTGGCCAGCGAGTCGCAGGAGCGCATGCTGCTCATCGTCGACCCGGCCAAGCTCGAGGAGGTGCTGCGCGTCGCCGAGCGCTGGGGCGTCATCGCCACCGCGATCGGGACCGTCACCGAGACCGGCCGGCTGGTCATCACCTGGAAGGGTGAGACCGTCGTCGACGTGCCGCCGGGGTCGCTGGTCGACGACGGCCCGGTGTACGCCCGGCCGATGCGCGAGCCCGCGGACCTCATTCTGCTGCAGGCCGACCGCGCCGAGACGCTGCCCCGCCCGCGCACCGGCGTCGAGCTGCGGGAGACCCTCCTGCGGCTGGCCGCCAGCCCCAACCTGTGCGACAAGAGCTGGGTGACGGAGCAGTACGACCGGTACGTGCAGGGCAACACGATCCTCGCCCAGCCCGAGAACGCCGGCGTGATCCGCATCGACGAGCAGAGCGGCCTCGGCGTCGCCCTGTCGGTGGACGGCAACGCGCGCTTCGCCCGCCTCGACCCGTACAACGGGGCCAAGCTGGCGCTCGCCGAGGCCTACCGCAACGTGGCCGCGTCCGGCGCCACCCCGCTCGCCGTGACCAACTGCCTCAACTTCGGCTCGCCGGAGGACCCGCAGGTCATGTGGCAGTTCGCCGAGGCCGTCCGCGGCCTGGCCGACGGCTGCGCGGAGCTGGGCATCCCGGTCACCGGCGGCAACGTCTCCTTCTACAACTCCACCGGCACGCAGGCCATCCACCCGACCCCGGTCGTGGGCGTCCTGGGCATCATGGGCAACGTCGGCAGCCGCGTCCCGATGGGCTTCGGCGGCGACAGCGACCTGATCGTGCTGCTGGGCGAGACCACGGAGGAGCTCTCGGGCTCCGAGTGGGCCTGGGTGACCCACTCGCACCTGGGTGGCCTGCCCCCGCGCGTGAACCTGACCCGCGAGCGCATCCTGGCCTCGGTCCTGACCGAGGCGGGCGAGCGCGGCCACCTGTCCAGCGCGCACGACCTCTCGGACGGCGGCCTGGCCCAGGCTCTGGTCGAGGCCACCCTGCGCTACGACTGCGGCGCGAACATCAACCTGCCGGAGGGCCTGAACCCGTTCGTCGCCCTCTTCTCCGAGTCGACGGCCCGGGCCCTGGTGTCCGTCCCGCGCGGCCACGAGAAGGCGTTCACCGCCCTGTGCGCCCAGCACGGCCTCCCGGCCACGGTGATCGGCTCGGTCGACGGCCGCAGCCGCACGCTGGACATCCGCGGCCAGTTCACGATCGCCCTGGACGAGCTGCGGTCCGCCTGGATGGGCACCCTGCCGTCCCTGTTCGGCGAGGTGTCGACGGAGGCCCCGGCCTACCGCGCCCCCTCGCCGGAGTTCGACAGCGTCTTCGAGAACATCGAGGCCCCCGAGGTGCCGCACGCCCCGCTAGACACCGACGAGACCTGACCTCGAATGGCTGAGGGCGTCTACAGCCAGCCCGGCTCGGGCGCCCGTTTCGACTGGGGCCCAGCGGGCGCGGCCGAACTGGCCCGCGTCTGCTCGGTCCTGGTGGTGGTGGACGTGCTGTCCTTCTCGACCGCGGTGGACGTCGCGGTGAGCCGGGGCATCCGCGTCCACCCGTTCCCCTGGAGCGACCAGGCCCACGCGTACGCGACCCGCCTGGGCGCGGCCGTGGCGGTCGGCCGCCGGCAGACCACCGCCGACCACCCCTGGAGCCTGTCCCCGGCCGCCCTGCAGTCGGCCCCGCTGGTCGACCAGCTGGTCCTGCCCTCCCCGAACGGCGCCACGATCTGCTCGGCCGCGGCGTCGACGGGCGTCCCGGTGGTGGCCGCGTGCCTGCGCAACGCCCCGGCGGTGGCCCGCTGGCTGCACGCCCACGGCCACGGCACCCCGACGAGCGCGGTGGGGGTGATCGCGGCGGGCGAGCTCTGGCCGGACGGCACCCTGCGCCCGTGCGTCGAAGACCTCCTCGGCGCGGCCGCGGTGCTCGACGGACTCTCGATGCTGGGCGCGCCGCTGTCGGTGGAGGCCGCGGTCTCCTTGGCCGCCTTGGCCGCGGTGCGCAACGTGGGGGCGGCGGTGCGGCGGTGCGTGAGCGGGCAGGAGCTGATCCAGCGGGGCTTCTCGGAGGACGTGCGCCTGGCCGCCCAGTCGGGCGTCTCCCACACGGTCCCGATCATGACCGACGGCGAGTCGTTCGCCTCGGCCGCCTAGCCGACGTCGCGGTGAGGGCTACTCGCAGCCGTCGTCGAACTCGCTGAGCCGGTCCGGGGGCACCATCCGCAGGTCGCCGACGTCGAGCCCGTGTGCGTGCAGGAGTCGCTGCAAGCCGGCGACGGTCACGAAGGACCGGGCGCCCAGCGGGGAGACCGCCTCGAACCAGGTGCGGCGGCCGCTGTCGTCGAAGTCGCCGACGGTCTCCTCGACCCGCCAGCCGTTCGCGTGGAGCACGACACCCATGCAGCCATGATCGCTCGGCGTTTTCGCTGGTCAAGTGGGCGTTGGGAACTACAGCGGTGATATTCGCGAGCCGCCGTTGCCGGAACGACTCGGCGCATCAGCTACCGCGCCGTGACCGGTCCGTCCGGCCCGAGCGCCAGGTGCCTGCGCGAGGACGCGAGCACGTCCTGACCGGCTGGCGCGGCGTCAGGACAATCGGGGCTCAGCCCTCGCTCTTGAGGAAGTGTTCGCGGACCACGTACGTCGGGCGGCCCATGCCGTGGGCGTGTACGCGTCCGAGGTACTCCCCCAGCACCCCGATCCCGATCATCTGCGCCGACGAGAAGATCGTGATCAGTGAGGCGAGCGTCGTGAAACCGGCGACCTTCGTGTCCCCGGTGAAGTAGAGCCACACGAGGCGCAGGGTGAGCAGCACCCCGCAGACGCCGATGAGGAAACCCAGGTACGTCACGAGCCGCAGCGGCTTCGTGGAGTAGCCGAGGATCATGTTGATCGCGTGCTTCATGAGCGACCGGAACGTGAAGCCCGACCGCCCCTCGGTGCGCTGGTCCATGCGTACCACGACCGAACCGACTCGGGTGGTGGTCCAGGACAGCACGATGTCCACGGACACGTGCGGGCCGCTCACCTGGTCGAAGCCGGACCGCAGGAAGGTGCGGAAGATGCGAAGCGCGCCGAGGACGTCCGCGTTCGGGATGCCCATGGTGCGGCCCATCACCAGGTTCTTGGCGCCCCACGAGCTCAGGTTGCGCAGCAGGCCGTGCTCCTCGGCCTCGGAGACCGCGTAGACCACGTCGAGGTCGTCGGTGAGTGCGGCTACGAGCTTGGGCAGCTCCTCCGGCGGATGCTGCAGGTCGTCGTCCATGGTGATGATCCGCTCGCAGGACGCGGCCCGGATGCCGGCGATGAGCGCGTTGTGCTGGCCGTAGTTGCGGGCCATCCGGATCGCCTGCACGTGGGGGTGTTCGGCGGCCAGGTCGCGGGCGACGTCCCAGGTGGCGTCGGTGCTGTCGACCACGAGGATGATCTCGTGCACCGGGTCGATCACCGGCAGGACCGCGCCCAGCCGCTGGACCAGCCGCGGCAGGATGCTCGCCGAGCGGTAGCAGGGGACGACGACGGAGACTGACACGCGAAGCTCCAAAAATTAAGCGACCGTGATGATGCGGGTGAACTCGTGCAGCAGGTCGAGGCCGTCCCAGACGCCGGCGAAGGTCAGCGCCTGCCCGAACGGCACGATCCGGTCCAGGCCGCGCCCGGCCACGAGGGTGACGAAGTCGTCGAGGTCGGCGAGCGTGAAGCCGAAGTGCGCGAGAGTCTGGTCCTTGCGCCGGATCGCCGGGGCGAGCTCGGCGAGCGAGCCGACGGTGACGTGGCAGACGGTGCCGGCGCCGAGCCAGCCGCGCTGCAGCTCCTCGAGGCCGGCCAGCTCCACCTCGGCCAGCGCGTTGCCGGCGAACGTGACCCGGGTCGCGGCGCCCTCGGCGGCAAGCCCGTAGGTGGCCACGTACTTCTCCACCGCCATGGCCGGGTCGACCCTCCAGCCGCGCAGCGAGATCTCCTCGGCCAGCAGGCCCGTGAACTCGGCGCGGGCGTGCTCGGCGTCCGCCGGGTCGCCCACCCAGCACAGGTCCCGCGGCGAGGAGCACGCGGCCTGGTCGAACCAGTAGAGGTCGTTGGCGAATCCGGCGACCGCCGCGCGCCGCTGCTGCGCCGGGGCCGAGCGCCAGCCGGCGACCGAGATCGCCGCGAACGAGCTGCGGTCCGGGAAGGCCAGCTCGCGCGCCAGCGGGCGGATCGGGTGGCGGCGCAGCGCGGTCACCGAGGCGTCCCCGCCCCAGAGCACCCGCAGGTCACACGCCGCGCTGAGGGCCGCGGTCAGCGTGTCGTCGCGGTCGTACGTCACCATCCGCTGCGTCCGCGCCACGGCCGGATCGGCCTCGGCGAGCACGTCGTTGAGCGCCTCCAGCACCGCGTCGGCCGCGCCGGCGGAGCGGGAGGAGATGCGCACCACGTTGTGGTTGCCGGCCAGCGCCGAGAGCGCCCAGCTGTACACGAAGATCGTGTCCACGTTCGCCGGCGGGAAGTGCAGCACGAGGCCGCGGGGGGCCCGGCGCTGACCGGCCACGCCGTCGCCGAGGCGGGCCACCGCCCGCGCCAGCTCGCCCTTGCGCAGGAAGAAGCCGAGCGAGCCCAGCTCCGGGTGGCGTCGCGCCAAGTCGGGGCGCAGCAGGCGGCGGGAGAACGCGACCAGGAAGTCGCGGATGCGCTCGTCGCCGACGACCAGGCGCCCGCCCGGCGGCTCGGCGTTGACCTCGGCCAGGAGGGTGTCCAGGCCGACGCCGGCCGAAAAATGCGGAAATTTCACAATGAACTGGCTCAAACGACTGCCCCCACGAACGTGTCGCTGCAGCCCCGCGCCTCGGCCCGCGGCAGGCGGCCCAGGATCGAGAACCGCTTCCCGGGCCAGGCCCCGTCGTCGACGCCGTGCACCACGCCGAGGTCCTCGGTGAGCAGGACGTGGCCGGGGTACGACTCCGGCAGCGTCGACAGCACCTCGACCAGCCCCGGGCGGCCGGGCGGCAGCGGCTCCCAGGTGTCGGGATCGCGGATCACGACGTCGGCGAAGTCGGGGCAGTACAGCGAGTCCCCGTCGGGCCCCTCGAGGTAGACGACCCCGATCTGCTCCACCATCCCGTAGAAGTTGTGGATGCGCGTCAGGCCCGTGTCGGTGCGGAAGGCGCGGCGGAACTCGGCGTTGCCCACCCGGCGGTCGGCGAGCTTCTTCCAGCCGCCCGAGTGCACGAGGATCCCGTTGGCCAGGTCCAGCCGGTGGTCGCGGGCGAGCTCGTAGAGGTACTGCCACACCATGAAGGTGAAGCCGAACACCAGGAACGGCTTGTCCCCGTGCGCGGCCAGGAAGCCGCGGACCGCCTCGGCGTCGGGGCGCCCGGCCTCGTCCAGGGCCCAGACGTGGTCCCGGCCGAACGTGGCCATGCCCAGCACGCCCGCGCCCCGGGCGCTGAACGAGCGCCGGTCCTTGATCACCGACTTGGTGTCGACCACGAGCATCGGCAGCCGGCGCGGGCCCAGCACGGTCTGCAGGGTCTCGCCGAGCATCCGGGTCTGCGCGGCCGCGGCCGCCTTGTCGAGGTAGATCCGGCTCACGTCGCCGGTGGTCCCGCTGGAGGTGAGGACCTTGAACACCTCGTCGTCGGGGATGCTCTTGAGCGCGTGGGTCTTGAACAGCCGCACCGGCAGCCAGGGCAGCTCGGCGGTGTCGCGGTAGACGCGGCCGGTGGGGTGCCCGGTCGCGGCGAGGATGTTGGCGTACGCCGAGCCCCGCACCCGGTGCCGCTCGGTCAGCTCGATGAGCCGTGGCAGCAGCCGCGCCTCCTTCTCGAGCTCCGGCAGCGTGAAGACGGTCATCGCAGACCCTCCAGCGCGCGGTAGTCGACCTTGCCGTTGCTCAGCAGCGGCAGCGCCTCGATCGCGCGCACCTCGAAGCCGGTCCAGTGCAGCTTGAGCCGGTCGGCCAGGGTCCGGCGCAGGTGCGGCGGCTCCCCGTCGGTGACGAAGACGATCAGCTTGTCGTCGCCGGAGACGGCCGCGGCCGGCACGGGCAGCATCCGCTCGACGTCGTCGAGGTTGAGCCGCACCCCGAAGACCTTGCCGAAGCGCTTGCGGCGCCCGTCGATCCAGAGGTACCCGTCCGCGTCGAGCCGCCCCAGGTCGCCGGTCACGAGCAGGCCGCCGTGGTCGTCGCCGCGCGCGAGGTCGGCCGCGGTCTCGGCGTAGCCGAGCATCACGTTGGGGCCGCGGTAGAGCACCTCGCCGCGCACGTCCGGCGCGGTGGTCTCGGTGCCGTCCTCGAGCCGGATGCTCAGCCGCCCGCCGGGGACCGCGGGGCCGACCGAGCCGAGCTTCTCGCCGAGCCGGCCGGCCGGGAGCGTGGTGAGGCGCGGGGCGGCCTCCGTCTGGCCGTACATGACGAACAGCCGCCCGCCGACCGACGTCATCCGCTCGTGGAAGTCGCGCGCCAGCTCCGGACGCAGCCGGCCGCCGGCCTGGGTGAGCGTGCGCAGCGCCGGGTGCCGGGCGGGGTCGAAGCGCAGGCGGACCAGCATCTCGTACTGCGACGGCACCAACGCCAGCGAGGTCACCCCGAGGCTGTCGATGGCGGGCCAGAACCCGCGGCCGAGCAGCCCCTCGGGCTCGACGACCAGCGTGGCCCCGGCGGCCAGGTGGGTGTTGAGCACGGACATGCCGTAGCTGTAGTAGAACGGCAGCGCGCTGATCGCGACCTCGGCCCCGGTGATCCCGAGCGCCTCGATGATCGAGTCGGCGTTGGCCAGGACCGCGCGGCGGGACAGCCGCACCAGCTTCGGGTCGCCCGTGGAGCCGGACGTGGCCAGCAGCACCGCGAGGTCCGGGTGGGGCGCGGTCTCCGGCGGCGTCTCGCGCACCCAGCCGTCGGCGACGGCCTGGTACGACTTCGGCAGCTCCTCGGGAACGGGCCCGAGGACGGCGGCGGGCTCGAAGCGGTCGACGAACTCCAGCAGGGTCTCGTCCGGCAGCCCGGGGTCGAGCAGGGCGACGGGGCGCCCGGTCTCGAACGCGGTCACGTACCGGACCACGGCCTCCACCGTGGTCGGCATGCGCAGGAGCACCACGCCGGGCGGGACGCCGTCGAAGAGCCCCGGCCGCACCAGGTCCCGCACCACGTCCCCGGTCGCCGCGTCGATGATCCGCGCGTTCGGATGCCGCAGGGTCGTCATACGACCACCCCTCCGTCGACGCCGATGACCTGGCCGGTGACGAACCGGGCCTTCGGCGAGAGCAGGAACGCGACCACGTCGGCGACCTCCTCGGGCCGGCCCAGGCGGCGCAGCGGGGTCGCCGCGATCCGCTCGGCCCGCCCGGCCTCGTCCAGCGAGGCGAGCATGTCGGTCTCGACGAACCCGGGCGCGACCGCGTTGACCCGGATGCCCGCGGGCCCGAGCTCCTTGGCTGCGGCCCGTGCGAGCCCGGCGACGGCGGCCTTCGAGGCGCCGTAGATCGCCTGGCCCGCGGCGCCGGACGTGCCCATGACGGAGGCGAGGAGCACGACGGCGGGAGTCGTACCGCGCCGCAGCAGCTTCACCGCCGCCTGCAACGTGTGCGCGGCGCCGGCCGCGTTCACGGCGAAGAGCCGGTCGACGGCCTCGGCGCCCATCATCCCGAGCAGCCCGGCCTCGTGCGCGCCCGCGTTGACGACCAGCGCGTCGAGGCGGCGGTGGCGCTCGAAGACGGCGCGGACCATGTCGGCGACGTCCTCGGGGCGGCTCACGTCGCCGTGCACGAGCAGGTGCTCGCCCGGGATCGCCTCGGCCGCGGCCTTGGCCGAGCCCTCCTCGCGCCCGTGCAGCACGAGCTGGTAGCCCTCGGCGGCCAGGGCCGCGGCGATCGCCCGGCCGATCCCGCGGGACGAGCCGGTGACCAGGGCGACCCGCGTGTGCTCAGCCGGCGAGCGCAACGTCGTGCTTCCCCAGGATCTCGACGGCCTTGTCGAAGGAGCTCAGGTCGATGACCTCGTCGGTGTCGATCATGACGTCGAAGGCGTCCTCGATCTCGGCGATCAGCGTCAGGTGCGCCAGCGAGTCCCACTGCTCGATGCCGCGGTACTCCAGCCGGTCGACGTCGAGGTCCTCCGGCAGGCCCAGCGCCGTGCGGAACGCGGCGCGGAGACGGTCGAGGTTGCTCATCGGCGGTCCTTCGGGGTCGGCGCATCCCTGAGGGTGGTGCGCGAGTTGTACGGATCGTCATGCGGTTCAACGACCCAGGAGGTCCCGAAGGTGCTGCGCGAGGCCCGCGAGTCCGACGTGGAGACGATCCGGAGCTGGCGAAACCACCCGAAGACCAGGGGTGCGAGCATCTACACGGCGTTCATCACGCCCGAGGGGCACGCCCAGTGGTGGGGCAACGTGTGCTCGGACCCGGCCCGGCGGGTGCTGATCTTCTCCTATCGGGGGCGGGACTGCGGCGTCGTGACCTTCAACGATCACGATCCGGCCGGCCGTACCGCCGAATGGGGCTTCTTCCTCGACGTCGACGGCCTCGAGGCGCGCGCCGAGCTGCTGCCGGCCTGGATGGAGTTGGAGAAGGCGGCGGTCGCCTACGCGTTCGGGGAGATGGACCTGCGCGCGTTCGGCGGCCGGACGCTCGCGTGGAACAAGCCGGTCATCGCGCTGCACAAGCGCTTCGGCTTCGTGGAGGTGCCGTCGCGGCGGTACACCACCGAGATCGACGGCACCGAGCAGCTGGTCGTGTGGACGGAAAAGTCGCGTACAACCTGAGCCTTCGCCGCACCCGTCTCAGGGAAGACGATTTCCTGGGAGGTAGGGGATGGACGACTACGTCGAGTACGTCACGGCCCGGCTGCCGGCCCTGCACCGCCTCGCCTACGTGCTCAGCGGCGACGCGCATCGGGCCGATGACCTGGTGCAGCAGACCATCACCACGCTCTACGTGAAGTGGGCGAAGGTGCGGCGGGCGGAGCATCTGGATCGGTACGTCCGCAGCATGCTCGTCAACACGTTCATCGACGAGCGCCGACTGGCGTGGTCGCGGGTGCGGCTGTTCGCGGCGCCCCCCGAACGCATCTCGCCCGAGGACGACCGGGACGAGCGGACGGCCGTGCGTCAGGCCCTCGCCCGCGTGCCCCGCCGCCAGCAGGCGGTGCTGGTGCTGCGGTTCTTCTACGACCTGCCCGTCGCCGAGGTGGCCGAGATCCTCGGGGTGGCCGAGGGCACGGTCAAGAGCCAGACCGCCCACGGACTGGCGGCCCTGCGCCGGCTGCTCGGCGAGCAGACCGTCGCCGTCCTGACCGAGGAGCGCTGAGATGGCGGACCTGAACGAGCACAACGCCCGCGACCTGTTCCGGGCCGGCCTGTCCGCCGAGGCGCCCCGGCCGCCCCGCGTCGACGTCGCCGCCGCCGTGCGCGACGGCCGCCGCCGGCGCTCGGCCCGCCGCGCCGCGCTCGTGAGCGGGATCGCCGTCGCCGTCGCGGTGGTGGTCGCGGTGCCGGCCGCGCTGGCCCTGACCCGCGACGAGTCCGCGCCCCCCGGCCAGGATCCGCCGGCGCCCGCGACCGGCGTCTCCCGGGGTCCGCAGCCGAAGCGGTCGGTCGCGGCGCCACCGCCCTACGCGGAGCCGCCCACCAGCTGCAACGTCCACGAGCTGCCGTCCCCGTCGTCGGGCGGCGAGCCGACGCTGGTGACCGCCGGCTCGCCCGACGGCAAGGTGCACTTCGGCCGACTGCTCCTGCCCGGCAACGAGATGCGGGTCGTGCGCTGGCGGGCCGGCCAGCCGGCCACCGTGGCCGTCCAGGGCAGCCAGCCCAAGGTCAACGCGGTCAACAACGACGGCGACGCGGTCGGCAGCTCCATCATCGGGGACAAGTTGGCCGCCTGGCTGCTGCGCGACGACGACGAGGTCGTGCTGCTTCCCGGGGGCGACAACGCCATTGCCAACGCGATCAACGGCGACGGCGTGGTGGCCGGCACCCGGGGCGGCCGGCCGGTCGTGTGGCGCAACACCGCCACGGCGCCCGTGGAGCTGCCGCTGCCGGCGGGCGCGCGCAGCGGCCAGGGGCGGACCATGGACGACTTCGGCAACGTGCTCGGCTCGATCGTCGTCGGCCAGCAGGAGTGGCCCTACGTGTGGGCCTCGGACGGCACCGGCAGGCAGCTGCCGCTCCCGGCGGGCACGTCGACCTCACCGAGCGGCGACGGGCGGCCCGGCCCGAGCTCGGTCGTCTACTACGCCCGGGCGGGCTGGGCGACCGGGCTCGTGGGGATGCCCTCCGCGGCCGCGAAGCCGGTGCTCTGGAACCTCATGACGAACACGGTGGAGGTCCTGGCCGGCGTCGATCCCCCCGCGGGCCCGGTCAACGGCATGGGCTTCGTGATCGGGGGAACCGCCGACGGACGGGCCGTGCTGCTGGCCGGCGACCAGCGCATCGTCCTGCCGGCGATCCTCGGCCCGAGCAAGGAGAGGCCGAACTCGGCCGCCGCCCTCAGCGACGACGGCCGGACGATCGCCGGCCAGGCCTGGAAGACCGACAACGACTCGCAGGCCGTGGTCTGGAACTGCCACTAGGACAGATCGGGGATGCGGCCCGGCGCCAGCCGGTCCTCGGGGTCGAGGGCCAGCTTGAGCCGGGCCGCCGTGCCCGGCAACGGCTCGGGGCCGTAGCTCTCCACCAGCTCGCGGAGGTCGAGCGGGGCCCGCAGCAGGGTGCAGCCGCCGCCCCCACGGGCCAGCAGCACGGTGCGGGCGGCGGTCAGCATGCCGTCCAGCCGCTCCGGGGTGACGGTGTCGGGCAGCGCCACGTGCGCGACGCCCAGGCCCACCGACCCGCGCACGGGCACCGGGACGCCGGCCGCGTCCCGCAGCGCGTACACGACGGCGAAGAGCTCGCTCGAGCGCCCCCAGATCTTGAGGCCGACGTCCTCGGCCGCGAACGGGTAGCGGCCCCACCACGCGGGCGGGAGCGGCTCGACGCTCGCCCCGCCGCCGAGGAGCTTCGCGGCCGACTCGGCCCGGTGCGCGACGAACGCCTCGTCGCCCTCGAAGAGCGCGGCGAGCTCGGCCGGGCGGACCCCGGCGCCGCCGGGCAGGTCGGCCTCGATCGCGGCCGGCTCCAGCGGCGAGGCGACCAGGGCCTCGGTGAGCTGCTGGACCTCCCGGGGAGTCGACACCGGGCGCACGACCCAGGCGCGGGCGGCCGGGATCGGCTCCAGCCGCACGGTCGCCTCGGTGATCACGCCCAGGGTGCCGTAGGAGCCGCAGACGTACGGCGTCAGATCCCGCCCGTCGACCGAGCGCTCGAGGCTGCCCTCGTCGAGCGCGACCCGCACGCCGGACACAAGGTCGCGCGGGGCGCCGAAGCGGTGCCGCAGCGGCCCGGCCTCGTTGGTGGCCAGCACCCCGCCGAGGGTCGCGCCCGGGGAGCCGACGTCGAGCGGCAGGCGACGCCCCTCCTTGAGCAGGATCGCGCGCAGCGCCCGCAACGGCGTCCCGGCCGCGACGGTCGCGGCGGTCCGGTCGGGCGCGAGGTCCAGCACGCCGGTCAGGCGCCCGACGTCGAGCAGCACGTCGGCGTGGCTCGGCGGGGCGCCCCAGTCGAGCTTCGATCCCGCGCCGGACGCGACGACGGACAGGCCCTCGGTCGCCGTGAAGCGCAGCACGGCCGCCACCCCGGCGGCGTCCCCGGGCTCGGCCACCCAGCCGACCGGCACGCCGTCGATGGTGTCGCCCGGCCCTGCCTCCCACGCGTGGTCCGGCCCACAGGCCTCGGCCAACGCCTCGATCACCGTCACCGCAAACTCCCGCTTCCCTGGTGTCACCCGCCGTGGACGTGGGGAAGATCGGTCGCTGGGATTCGCGGTAGCCCGGAGAAGAACATGATCCAGGCATTCCCAATGACACGCTCGACTACATCCGGACGCCGATGGGATGCACATGGTGCACCAACCGACACCGAACATATGTTCGAAAGCGTATGGGGTCGCTACGACAGCCGCAAGACCTGCTTGAGGAAGGCCGCCCGATCGGTGGCGGCCGCGGCGAACCCGGCCAGGTCATGACCGGTGTCGTAGTCCTTGCGCTGCTTGGCGCCGGCGACCGCGGCGGCGAGCTCGGCCCGCTCAGCCTCGGGCACGACGGTGTCCTGGGTGCCGAACTGCAGCAGGACGGAGCGCTTGCCCCCGGCGGCGACGTAGGGGCCGGCGTCGAAGCGGGCCAGGGAGTCGAGGTAGGCGTGCCAGTCGGCCGGCACCTTCTGCTTCACCATCCAGCGGGAGAAGCGGCCGGTGCCGCTGGCGAGCACGGCGCCGTTGATGCGGGACTCGAGGCCGAGCAGCACCGCACCGAGGGCGGCGCCCGAGTGGTGCCCGGCGTAGCCGACCCGCGAGCCGTCGCAGTCGCTGCGCCGGATCAGCAGGTCGAAGGCGCGGCGCTGGGCGACCACGGCGGCGGCGACCATCTTCGCGTCGGCGGCCGGGTCGCCGGTCGGCTTGATCGGCAGGCTGGTGATCATGACCAGCGCCTTCATCTTGGCGATGGCGGTGGCCTCGGCCAGGAGCTTGTCCCGGTCCCCGTCGGGGCCGGTGCCGAAGACGATGGCGGGCATCCGCAGGGTGTCGCCGGGGATGTCGGCGCTCACGACGTACGCGGGGATCTCGTCGTTGCCGCGCGTGTCGGAGTACGTGATGTCCTCGAGGACCACTCCGTCGCCGGAGCGCCTGTCGGTGAGCTGCGCGTTGAGCGTCGAGCCCTTGTCATAGTTGTAGAGCTTCTTGAGCTCCGCGATCGCCACCGCGGGTGGGACGTACCCCGAGGGATCGAACGTCGACGCGGCCTGGGACGCGGCGCTCGGCGAGGCGGAACCGCCTGCCGTGGACCCGCTCCCCGTCCCCGGTGTCGACGACGAACCCTCGGAGCACGCTTGGACCAGCATTGCTGCCAGTCCGGTCACCCCGATGTGCAACACCCCACGACGCCGCACCGTCATCCCTCCGTGGTCTCGCCCGAACTACGAGACCTTGACGGTACCGGCGTCGCTCTCTCTTGATGGACAGACCGCCCAACGACGCGCTTGGTTGCATATCCGCGCGCGGGTTCTGCCGGGGCCAGGGGGTAACGTTTGGCCGTGTGACGACGACCGAGCAGCCGCCCGCCGCGAAGCGGGTCCCGCACGAGCGGGTCCACCACGGCGACACCGTGGTCGACGAGTATTTCTGGCTCCAGAACCGCGACGACCCCGACACGGTCGCCTACCTGGAGGCCGAGAACGCGTTCACCACCGCGGCGACGGCCCATCTCGAGCCGCTGCGCGAGACGCTGTTCAACGAGATCAAGTCGCGCACCAAGGAGACCGACCTCTCGGTGCCGACCCGCAAGGGCGGGTACTGGTACTACACCCGCACCGAGGAGGGCAAGCAGTACGGCATCCACTGCCGGGTGCCCGCGGCGGAGGGTCGCGACGCGCCGCCCGAGATCGGCGACGGCACCCCGCTGCCCGGCGAGGAGGTGCTCCTCGACGGCAACGCGCTCGCGGGCGACTCCGAATACTTCGCCCTCGGCACCTTCGACCTGAGCGTGGACGGGCAGCTGCTGGCGTACAGCACCGACTTCTCCGGCGACGAGCGCTTCACGCTGCGGGTGAAGGACCTGCGCACGGGCGAGGACCGGCCGGACGTCATCGAGAACGCGTTCTACGGCTCGGCGTGGTCCGCCGACGGCTCGACGCTGTTCTACCTGACCGTCGACGAGGCCTGGCGCCCCAACCGCGTGTGGCGCCACGCGATGGGCACGACCGGCGAGGACGCGATCGTCTTCGAGGAGCCCGACGAGCGCTTCTGGGTCGGCATCGAGCTCACGCGCTCGGAGCGGTTCCTGCTCATCGACATCAACAGCAAGGTCACCAGCGAGGTGCTGGTGATCCCGGCCGACGCGCCTCTGACCCCGCCGCGCTCGATCGCGCCCCGGCGGCAGGGCGTGGAGTACTCGGTCGAGCACCACGGCCACCGCTTCCTGATCCTGCACAACGACGGCGCCGAGGACTTCGCGCTCGCCTACACCTCGGTGGACAACCCGGGCGACTGGACCACGCTCATCGAGCACGAGCCCGGCACCCGGCTGCTGCAGGTCGACGCGTTCTCCGGGCACCTGGTGGTCTCGCTGCGCCGCGACGGGCTCACCGGCATCCGGGTGGTGCCGCTGCGGGGGGCCGCGCACTACGACATCGCCTTCCCCGAGCCGCTGTACTCGGTCGGCCCGGAGGCGAACCTGGAGTACGACACCACCTCGTTCCGCCTGCACTACGTGTCGATGGTGACCCCGGACTCGGTGTTCGACTGCAACCTCGACAGCGGCGAGCTGACCCTGCGCAAGCAGAAGCCGGTGCTCGGCGACTTCGACGCGTCCCGCTACGAGCAGCACCGCGAGTGGGCGATCGCCGGCGACGGCACCCGGGTGCCGATCTCCATCGTGGCCCGCAAGGGCACCCTGCGGGACGGCTCGGCGCCGGCGGTGATCTACGGCTACGGCTCCTACGAGTCCTCGATGGACCCGTGGTTCTCGATCCCCCGCCTGTCGCTGCTCGACCGCGGGGTCGTCTTCGCCGTCGCGCACATCCGCGGCGGCGGGGAGATGGGCCGGCGCTGGTACGACGAGGGCAAGATGCTGGCCAAGATGAACACGTTCACGGACTTCATCGCCTGCGCCGAGCACCTGGTCAAGGCCGGCTGGACGGCGCCGGACCGGCTCATCGCCCGCGGCGGCTCGGCCGGCGGCCTGCTCATGGGCGCGGTGGCCAACCTGGCGCCGGGGGCCTTCGGCGGAGTCGTGGCGCAGGTGCCGTTCGTCGACGCGCTCAACACGATCCTGGACCCGTCGCTGCCGCTCACCGTCACGGAGTGGGAGGAGTGGGGCAATCCGCTGCAGGATCCGGAGGTGTACGCGTACATGAAGTCGTACACCCCCTACGAGAATCTCGCGGCGGTGCCGTACCCGGCGATCCTGGCGGTCACCAGCCTCAACGACACCCGGGTGCTCTTCCACGAGCCGGCCAAGTGGGTGGCCCGGCTGCGGGTGACGTCCCCGTCGACCCACGTGCTGCTCAAGACCGAGATGGGCGCGGGGCACGGCGGGCCGAGCGGACGCTATGACGCGTGGCGCGAGGAGGCCTTCGTCGTGGCCTGGCTGCTCGATCGGGTCGGGCTGGCCTAGCGGCTGAGCGGGTTGTCCACAGGCTGTGGACAACAACCTGTGGACAACCCGCCACCAACCTGTGGAAAACTCGGCGGAACGAGTGTCCGAGCGCGGCGTGACTGTGCGGATCCCCACAGGCATTACCCACAGCCTGTGGACAACCTTAAGCGAAGAGCTTCGCGGCCAGCTCGGGCGCGATGTTGCCGCCGCTGATCACCGCGACCGTCCGGCCCGCCGGCAGCTCGTCGCGCCGGTGCAGCACCGCGGCCGTCGCCACCGCGCCGCTGGGCTCGACGATCAGCCGGGCCTTGCGCGCGAGCGTGCGGACGGTGTCGAGGATCTCCTCCTCGCTGACGGTCACGATCGCGTCGAGGTAGGTCGACAGGTGGGCCAGCGTCAGCTCGGACAGCGGCGTGCGCAGCCCGTCGGCGACGGTGGCGAGCATCCGCTCGACCGGCCAGACCCGGACCATGCCCGCGGCCAGGCTCTCGGCGGCGTCGGCCGCGATCGCGGGCTCCACGCCGATGACTGCCACGTGCGGGGCGAGCGACTTGACCGCGGTCGCGACCCCGGAGGAGAGTCCCCCGCCGCCGACCGGCACCACGACGACGTCGACGTTCGAGAGGTCCTCGAAGATCTCCAGCCCGATGGTGCCCTGGCCGGCGATGATGTCGGGGTGGTCGTACGGCGGGATGAGCGTCAGCCCCCGCTCCTCGACCAGCCGCTTGGCCTCGATCTCGCGCTGCGACTGCGGGACCAGGATGACCTCGGCGCCGTAGCCGCGGGTCGCCTCGATCTTCAGCGGGGTCGAGACGTCGGGCATGACGACCGTGACCGGCACCCCGAGCGCGCGGCCCGCGTAGGCGAGGGCCTGCCCGTGGTTGCCGGAGGAGTGCGTGACCACGCCGGTGCGCCGGCGCTCGAGGTCCAGACGGTGCAGCGCGTTGGTGGCGCCACGGAGTTTGAACGCGCCGATGGGCTGCAGGCTCTCGGGTTTGAGCCACAGTTCCTCGGCCCAGGGGCTGGGCAGCAGCGGGGTGCGCACCACGAGCCCGGACACCCGCGCGGCCGCGTCGCGAATGTCGTCCAGGTGAACGAGGTTTTGCTGGAGGGCGGTCACGGCGCCAATCCTGACATCACCTGGCCCGGAGCGCCCTCGTCCCTTGTGCCGAATGAGAGATCCATAACGTCGTGCGCACCTACCCGGAGCTGTAGAAGCGCGCGGCGCCCGGATGCAGTGGGATGGGCTCGGTCTGCGGGGCGGCGCCCTTGTCGAAGTTGCCGCCCTCGGGGTGCACCCGGCTCAGCTCCTGCTGGTACTCGAACAGCACCTTGGCGAGGTCGTGCGCGAGCTGCTCGGGCAAGTCCGGCGAGACGACGATGAAGTTGCCCACGACGATCGTGTCGATGTCGGAGACGGTGTTGTACGCCGCCTTGGGGATCTTCGCGCCGCCGTAGACCGCCCCGTACTTCTGCGTCATCGGCTGCAGCAGCTCGCCGAGCGGAATGATCGCGAACGAGTTCGGCTGGGTGTTGAGCAGGTCGGCGATGCCCGGCGTGGGCAGGCCGCCGGTGAAGAACAGCGCGTCGGTGGTGCCCGCCAGCATGCCCTTCGTGGTCTCCGGCAGCGACAGGCGCTGGCGCACCACGTCGGCGTCGGGGTTGAGCCCGCCGGCGGCGAGGATGCGCCCGGCCAGCACGTCCGCGCCCGAGCCCTGCGAGCCGGTCGAGACCCGCTTGCCGCGCAGGTCCGAGAACTTCGTGATGCCCGCGGCCCGGCGCACCACCAGGTGCTCGTAGCTCTTGTAGATCCGGGCCAGGGCCACGACCTTCTGCGGCTTGCCGTCGAAGGCGCCCTTGCCCGCGTAGGCGTCGGCGGCGGTGTCGGCCAGCGTCAGCGCGATGTCCATGTCGCCGCTCGCTACCCGCTGGATGTTCTCGGCGGACGCACCGGTCGCCTCCGCGCGGGCCTCGTAGCCCTTCACGTGCTTGGTGATCAGGTCGGCGTAGCCGCCGCCGAGCGAGTAGAACACACCGGTCGTGTTGCCGGTGGCGATGAACAGGCGCCCGCCGTGCCACAGCCCGGCGCCGGGGCGCTCGGACGTGCTCGAGCAGCCGGCGACGGCGAGGATCGCCGCCGCCAGCACTAACGCCAGATGCCGTCGTTTCAAGGACGACGCCTTGAGCGACGGCTGAGCACCGTTGGACTTCAAGCGGACCTTCTCACCGGCTCAGCGGGACAGGGCGTCGCGGGGCAGGGGGTCGAGCGCGTCGGCGACGCGGTGGACCAGCATCGCGGTCTCGTAGCCGACCTGGCCGAGGTCGCAGCCGGGCGCCGCGAGGACGCCGAGCAGCGCGCGGTCGCCGACGGCCATCACGATCATGACGCCGCCGTCCATGTCGACGATGGTCTGGCGCACGTTGCCGGCCTGCATGACCCGGGCGGCCCCGAACACGAGACTGGCCAGCCCGCTGATCACGGCCGCGAGGTGATCGGCCTGATCGATCGGGAGGTCGGCCGAGGCGGCCAGGCGCAGCCCGTCGCCGGACACGGTGATGGCGTGAGCCACGTCCGGGACCTGGCGCGCGAAGCTCACCATCAGCCAGTCGAGCTGTCCGGCGCCGTGGGTTTGCTGAGGCATCATGACGAGTCCTTTGTTCCTGGGGCTGTGCTGTTGGTGCGACGTGCGGCGGCCGAGACGCCCTCCGCGAACGCGGACAGCCGGGAGCGGATCTGCTCCGGGTCGACCGCCGCGGCGCTGCGGCTCTCGGCAGGTGGTTCGACGGATCCCGGCACCAACTGGGCGCCGGGACGGCGGCGGGGAAGATTGTCCTGATCCTGCTCCGGCATCGAGCCACCTCCGGCACTGGACGGGCTCCCCGGACGTGGCGGCCAAGTGCCGGGGGATCCCCAGGTGGTTTGTGCGGTGTACTGCGGCGGCCGGACCGGCTGGGTGGCCGGGGACGGGGTGACGGCCACCTGGGCCACGCCGCGCGGCGGGGTGTGTCCGCCCGGCTGGACCCGCGGCGGCGCCGGCGGCGGGGTCGCGGACCCGCCGGCACCGGAGTTGCCACTGCTCAGGTAGGGACGGAACCAGGGCGCCGCCCCGCCCGCACCGGCACCGGCGCCGGCGGGAGCGGGGGCCGGTGGGGCGGAGGGCTCGGGCCGGCGCTGCTGCGGGATGTGCGGGGCCGCGGCGGCGACCGCGGGCTCGGGGCGGCCGAGCGGTGCGCCGACGGTCGAGGGCACCTGCACCGGCCGGGCCGCGGGCGGCTGGACCGCCGGGATCGTCTCGGTCGGCGCGCCCCGGCCGACCGGCAGGGCCGCGACCTGCTCGAGCAGCCGGTGCGGCAGCTCGACGTAGGCGACCGTGCCGGAGCCGTTGCCGGTGGCGTAGAGCTGGACGCGGATGCCGTGGCGGGCCGCGAGGTGGGAGACCACGTGCAGGCCCATGGTGCCGGCGGCGGCACTGCTCAGGACGCTCGGCACGGCCAGCCGGGAGTTGATCTCGGCGAGGCGGGCCGGGAGGATGCCGATGCCCTGGTCGTGCACGCGGAGCATGGCGCCGTTGCCGGTGGCGCGCGCGTCGACGGTGACCGGCTCGGTCGGCGGCGAGAAGGCGGTCGCGTTCTCGAGCAGCTCGGCCAGCAGGTGCACGAGGTCACCGACGACCGGGCCGGCGATGGCCAGGTCGGCCGGCTGGAACTCGACCCGCGCGAAGTCCTCGATCTCGGACGCGGCGGCGGTGATGACCGCGCCGAGCCCGACGGCCGCGGTCTGTGGGCGGCCGGGCTCGCCGCCGGAGAGGACCAGCAGGTTCTCCCCGTTGCGGCGCAGGCGGGCGGCGAGGTGGTCGAGGGCGAAGAGCCGGGCCAGCATGTCCGGGTCGGTCTCGTCGCGCTCGAACTCGTCGAGCAGCCGCAGCTGGCGGGTGATGAGGGTCCGGATGCGCCGGGCCAGCACCTCGGCCATGCGGGCGACGTCGACCCGCAGCTCGGCCTGCTCGCCGGCGAGGCGCAGGGCGGTGCGGTGCACGGTGCCGAACGCCTCGGCCACCTGGCCGACCTCGTCGTTGAGGGCGGCGATGCCGCGCGTGACCTCGGCCGCGGTCTGTCCGCTCTCCATGAGCGACGGGGCCGGGGCCGCGGTGCCGGCGGAGACCGAGTTGATCGCGTCGGGCAGGTCGCGGCGGGCCACCTGCAGCGCCGCGCCGCGCAGCTGGTTGAGCCGGCGGGCGGTGCGGATGGCCAGCACGATCGCGATGGCCAGGGCGCCGAGGGCCAGCAGGGCGGTCAGCAGACCGGTCGCCCAGGCCCGGCGGGAGGCGCTGAGCGCGATCTGCTCGGCGCGCGCGTCGAGCCGGTCGGCGATCTCGACGGAGACGATGCTGACGCGCCGGATCACGCCGCTCTGCGCGACGAACCAGGCGTCGGCGTCGACCTTGAGCCCGCCCGGGTCCCGCTCGGCGTCGCGCACCTTGGCGCTCATGCCGTCGGCGTTGTCCACGTCGGTGCCGCGGACCTGGCTGGTGTAGAGGGCCAGCTCCTCACCGGTGGCGACCCGGCGGAACTCGGCCTCGCGCTGCCCGCGCGCGCCCTCGACCAGCGCCAGGTTGC
Source organism: Dactylosporangium sp. NPDC000244 (assembly GCF_040300725.1). Lineage (NCBI taxonomy): Bacteria > Bacillati > Actinomycetota > Actinomycetes > Micromonosporales > Micromonosporaceae > Dactylosporangium > Dactylosporangium sp. NPDC000244. The sequence continues at coordinate 64,679 of NZ_JBEPEH010000034.1, read as the reverse complement.
CCAGGTCGCCGGGCTGGAGGTTGGCGCGGCTGAAGATGGTGCGCAGCAGGTCGCGCTTGACGGCGGCGTAGTGCTCGACGAAGGCGCTGGCGGCCAGGGCGCGGGCGGCGTTGGAGAGCTCGATGTCCTCGATCTGGCCGGGGACGGCGTCGGCGACGGCCAGCAGCGCGTCGGCCAGACCGCCGTAGACGACGTCGGTGACCAGCACCATCGTGGCCGTACCGTTGTCGATCGCAGCCCGGGTGAAGCCCAGCTGGCCGTAGTTCTCGCCGGCCACCCGCACCCGGTCGAACAGGGCGGGCACGGCGTCGACGGCCTTGGCGGCGTCGGCGAAGAATCGCGAGGCGGCCTGGTCGGTGCGCGCCCGCTGGGCGGTGACCAGGGTGGCGCCGGCCTGCCCACCGCGCTGGCGGAGGGCGCCGGTCTCGGCGAGTTCGCGCTCGATCTCGTGGACGAAGAGCACGGCGCTGGTGGCCGTGATGCTCAGCGTCCGGGCGTTGCCGGCGTCGCGGGCCGAGTTGACCGCGTTGGTGACCTGGATGCTGCCCAGGGCGATGAGGCCGACCATCGCGACCACGATCGGCGCGAGGAGCTGGGCGCGGACGGACTGGAGCAGGCCCGCACGGGGACCGCCGCCCCGCCGGTGCCCGGCCACCGAGGTGTCCGTGCCCGCCGTGCGGCGAGTCGGTCCGCCAGAGGTGACGCCGTGACGCGGCACCGGGGCGCGCGACGTGCCGCTGCCTGCCACCGCCTGGCCTCCTAAAAGTAGCGGCTCCATAACGGAGCGTGCCGGAGAGAGCGCTCCAACGCATCGGCGTCAAAGTGGGATCCACTACGGAACACGATCAGGCACGCTACTGGAAGAGGTCGGATCCCTAAAGAGTCCTTAGCCGAACGGCCGAGTCGTTATGACTGTGCGTGACGACGACGTCGCACAAAGAGCCAGGTGACAGCTGCGGCGAGCGCCAGAACGATCCCGAGGACGATCCACCGGCCGGAGCCGGTCGATGACACTTGCACGGAGGCGGGGCTCGGCGAGGCCGCGCCGGCGCTCGGCGCGACGGTCGCGGCGGGCGCGCCGGCGGAGGCCGCCGCCGAGGACGCGGGCGGGCGGCCGGAGGGCACCTGAGGGGTCGCGACCGGCGGAAGTGTGCCCGGCTCGGTGGGCAGCGCGGTGAGGCCGGGCAGGGTCACCGAGGGGCCGACGGGCTCCAGGATCGGCGGCGGACCGGGCAGCGGCGGACCGGGCGGCGGGGTCGGCCCGAGGGCCGCGCCGCCGATCAGCACCGCGGCCACGAGCGACTTCACGACCGTCCCAACGGCATCGGCGGGACGGGGTTGAGCCTTTTGCGCGGATTAAGCGAAGCTTTACGGGATCAGCGGCGCCGGTCGTTACTGCGGACGCGCGCCGGGACCGGTTCGTCATCCCGCAGGTTCTGCATGAACTTGTAGAACAGCGCGGCGGACAGGACCACGCAGACGGCCAGGACCGTCGCCGCGGTCAGGGCGGCGCGCGAGGTCGCCACCCAGCCGGCGTCGGCGAGCAGGACGAGCAGCCACATTGCGGCCGTCGCCTTCAGGACGCGGTTGCGGTATCGACTCATGCGGAGATGGATACCCTCCCGCGCGGATCTCATTCCTCCACGAACACCGCCACCGTGCGTGCCGAGACGGTGAACGATCCGTGCACACCGTCGAATGTGGACTGCCGGACCACCGGATCGGCCGAGGCGGCCTGGACCGGGTGCAGCGAGACGTGCGCATTGCGGTAGCCCGGCACGGTCTGGGTCGTGGCCGTGGCGCCGGCGTTGAAGACGACCACGATGGACTTCCGGTGCCCGTCCAGCCCGCGGGCGTCGAGCACCATGGTGATCACGCCCGGGGTGGCCTGCGCGCCCGAGAGCGGGAAGCTCAGCCGCTGCTGGACCTGCGCCGCGGTGCCGAGGGAGAACACCGGCGAGCCGGCCCGGATGCGCTGGAGTTCCTGGAAGCCCGCCGAGGCCAGGTCGACCGCGGTGCAGTCCGGCACCAGCGCCGGGTTCGCCAGCAGCGGCTGCGCGTACGGCCACTTGTCCTGGTTGTCCGCGGCCGGCGGGAGCCCGGCCCCGAAGCCGTTGCCGTCGGCGCAGTCCCAGCGGATCTGGTTGAACCAGTCGCCGGAGTTGAACGAGTTGCGGTCCAGGGACTTGGAGCGCAGCCGGTCCGAGCCGGCCGTGACGAAGCCGGTGCCCTGGCCGAGGACCGTCGTGGCCAGCGCGAGCACCTGCAGCCGGGCGCGCTGCTCGGCGGTCGTGCCGGTGGGCAGCTTGAAGGCCATCGCGTCGTAGAGGATCTCGTTGTCGTGCGCGTCGACGTACGTCACCGCCTCGCTCGGCGAGCGCGTGTACCCGGCCGGCGAGCCGTTGTAGTCGACCTGCGCGCCGGTGACCCGGTGCCCGGTCGAGTCGGTGAACTCGTAGGCCGCCAGGTTCCCGGTCAGCCCCACCTGGATCAGGTCCTGGTAGTGCAGCAGCCGCGCCTTCTGCTCCGCGGCGGTGCCGTTGACCGGGTCGCCGTTGGGGTCCGTGTACAGCCCGGTGGCGAAGCCCTGCACCCGCGGGTTGCCGTCGAACGGGCCGCCGCCGCGCACCGCGTCGCGGAGCCGGTCGTTGAAGGTCCCCACGCCCGTGCCCGCCATGTTGGCCTGGGTGGCCTGCACGAACCTCGCGTCGCCGGCGACCTCGCCGAAGTTCCAGCCCTCGCCGTACAGCAGGATCTTCTTGCCGTCGACCCCGTCCTTGGCCACCGTCAGCTGGTCGAGCGCGGCGCGGACGGCGAGAATGTTCGCCTTCGGGTGGTGCCCCATCAGGTCGAAGCGGAAGCCGTCGACCTTGTACTGCTTGGCCCACTGCACGATCGAGTCGACCACGAGCTTGCCCATCATCGCGTTCTCGGGCGCGGTGTTGGCGCAGCAGGTGGAGTTCGCGACGGTGCCGTCGTCGAGCAGCCGCTGGTAGTACCCCGGAACGATCTGGTCGAGCACCGAGTACTGGTCGGTGCCCGCTGCCGTGGTGTGGTTGTAGACGACGTCCATGACCACGCGCAGGCCCGCGGTGTTCAGCCCGGCGACCATCTGGCGGAACTGCGTGATCCGCGGGGTGCCCTGCGGATCGGTCGCGTAGGAGCCCTCGGGCGCGTTGTAGTGGAACGGGTCGTAGCCCCAGTTGTAGCCGTCCCGGTCGGCCACCTGTGCGACGCACGCCTGCTGCTGCGAGGAGTCCGGCGGCAGCGCGGCGAGGTCGCACGGCGGCTGGGCCTGCTCGGCGCGCACCTCGGGGATCGTGGAGATGTCGAAGACCGGCAGCAGGTGCACGTACGACGTGCCGGCCTGGGCCAGCTCCCGCAGGTGCCGCATGCCGGCCGACTGCGGCTGGGCGAAGGCGAGGTAGGTCCCGCGCTGCGCGGCTGGCACCGTGGTGTCGGCGATGGAGAAGTCGCGCACCGACAGCTCGGTGATCTGCGGGCGCGCCGGGGCCGGCGGCTTGCGCAGGTCGTTCCAGCCGGGCGGGCGCAGGGTCGCGTCCGTCAGGTCGGTGAGCTGGCTGTGGGTGCCGTTGGCGGACAGCGACACCGAGTACGGGTCGGTGACGCTCGCCGTGGTGACCGCGTGGATCGCCGGCTGGTAGGCCGTGACCCGGAACTTGTAGTAGACGTTCTTCCAGCTCTTGTCGCCGCTCGCGGACCACACGCCGGTGCGCTCGTCGCGGCGCATGGGCACGACCTGCGGCGCCTTGGTGAGGTCGGCGTACAGCTCCAGCGACACGGTCTGCGCGGTCGGCGCCCAGACGCTCACGCCCGGCCGCCCGCCGTCGAACGCCGGGCCGAGCCGGGCGCTGAGGGCGGCGCCGTAGAGGTCGTCCAGCGCCCCGGCCAGCTGCACCCCGGTCGCCTCGGTGACCTGGCCGGCCGCGTCGCGCTCGACGGCCACGACCTGCCCGCGCAGGGCGGCCGTGAACGCGTTGCGGTCGCCGTCGAGGTGGAAGGCCTGGTACGCCCACAGGTGCGGGAACTTCGCCCGCTGGGTCTCGGTGAGGTTGCCCGGCACGGCGCTCATCGCCAGCCTGGTGCCGTTGCCGATGACCTGCCCGTCGACGACCTTGAGCCCGCCGGCCGGCGCGGACCACAGCTCGTAGCTGTGCCCGTCGGTCGGCCCGGCCCGCCACGCGACCGTGCTCCGGTCGATCCAGACGGCCTTGGCCTTGGTGACGTCGGTGTCGGGCGTGCCCTGGGCCGGGATCGGCAGCAGGTACCGCTCCTGCCCCGACAGGATCCACACCTCGTGCCCGACGTTGACGAGGTCCAGCGCCTGGTCGGTGGGCAGGTCCTTGGTGTCGCCCTTGTGCACGATGTAGTTGAGCAGCGGCGCGTTGTCGGCCAGCGGCACGGTGAACGTCACCCCGAAGGCGTCGGTGCCGGACGGCGGCAGCGGGCTGCCCCAGTCGGTGCCGGTCGCCGCGCCCGTCCACACGTGCAGGCCCCAGCCGTCGTAGTCGCCGGCCGGGCGGCGGTAGTGCAGCACCGCCGAGTGCTCGGCCGCGGCGCGGGTCGGGTGCACGGTCGCCTCCCCCGAGCGCACCCAGGCCTCGCCCTGGGCGCTGGGCAGCACGGACTGGTCCGGGCCCGGGTCCTTGGTGTCGCCCTTGTGCACGATGAAGTTCACCGGCTTGCTCGCGTCGGCGACGGGCACGTGCCAGTAGGCGCCGAACGTGTCCACGCCGTCGGGGCTGCGCGGGCTCGCCCAGTCGGTCGCGGTGCCGGCGGTGAGGCCGTCGCCCCACAGGTGCAGACCCCAGCCGGTGTAGTCGCCGTCCGCGCGCCCGTAGTGGATCGAAACGCTGCCGGTGGCGGCCGCCTCGGAGGTGTAGATGGTCGCATCTCCCTGCTTGAGCCAGATCTCCGGATGTTTCGTGGGATCGAGCGATCGGTCGGCCTCGACGTCCTTCACGCCGTTGTGGTCGACGACCAGGAAGCCCATGGTGGATGCCCCCGGCTTCAGCTTGACCCATGCGAAGCGTCCGTACGAGTCCTCTCCCGCAAATGGGGCACCGGCCGGCCAGGTCATCGGATCCTGGATGTCGCCCCAGGCGTACAGGCTCCAGTCGTCGTAGCCGCCCGCCGGTCGCTGGTAGTGCACGACGGCGTAGTCGGGCGTCGTGGCGCTCGGCGGCGTGCCGACCTTGGTGGTGATCTTCGATTCGGCGGTACGGCCGGAGCCGTCGCGAACCACCGCCTTGTACTCGAGCTTCGTGCCCGCCGCGAGCCCGTCGAGGTCGTGGTAAGCCGCGTACGGGCCGGCCTGATCGGTGCCGAGCAGCTGCCAGGCGCCGTCGCCGACCCGGGCCGCGAACGTGACGCTCGCCAGCGGGTCGCCGGTGACGCTCGCCCTGACCTGCGCGACGCCGGCCGGCGCGGGGTCCACGGCGAGCGTGACCTGCGGCTTGGCGGCCGGCTTCGCGAGCCGGCCGCGGGCCTTGAACACCAGCGTGCTCAGCGGCGGAATGCTCACCTGCAGGGCGCCGTTGCCCGCGGTCGCGGCGATCGGGCCGGTGCTCGGGTAGATCTGGTCGAACGTGGTGCTCGCCATGTACGTCGGGATCGTGACCGTCTTCGTGCCCGCCCCGTTGTTGCTCGCCACCACGTACTCGACCCGCTGATCCGGGTCGATGCGGGAGAAGGCGAAGACGTTCTGGTCGGCGTACCGCGTCACCTGCGCGCCCTGGCGCAGCCCCGGGTTGTGCTCCCGCAGGTCGGCCAGGCTCGCGATGGTCCGGTAGATCGGGTGGCTGGTGTCGTAGTGCGACACGGCGTGGGTGGTGTCGGTGCCGAGCAGGTCGTCGTCGAGGTAGTCCGCGGTCTTCGTGGCGAACATGTCCTGCCGCGCGTCCTTGTCCCCGCCGGCGCCGGTGAAGCCCTGCTCGTCGCCGGAGTAGACGACCGGCTGGCCGCGCGTGAGGAACATCAGCTCGTGCCCGAGCTCGTCGCGGCGCAGGTGCGTGGCCGGGTCGGTGCCGCCGGTCGCGACGAAGTACCCGATGCGGCCCATGTCGTGGTTGCCGAGGAAGGTCGGCAGGTACTGCGCGCTCGTGCCGGCCGACGTGTACATGTCGTCCTGGGCGTACATGTCGGCGAGCTCCTGGCCCGAGCCGCCCTTGGCCACGAAGTCGGCCGCGGCCTGCTGGAACGGGAAGTCCAGCGTCGCCGGCAGCCGGCCCTGGCGCACGTACCGCGAGTCGAACGCCGGATTCGCGTCGTACACCTCGCCGAACATGAAGAAGTCCGGCTTCCCGGCCTTGTCGGCCGCGGCGTCGACCCCCTGGACGAACTGCGGCCAGAACTGCATGTCGACGTGCTTGGCGGTGTCGATGCGGTAGCCGTCGATGCCGCTGTCCTTGACCCAGTCCGAGTAGATCTTCGTCATGCCCTTGACGACCTCGGGCCGCTCGGTCCACAGGTCGTCGAGGCCGAAGAAGTCGCCGTACTCCGCGTTCTCCCCGCTGAACGTCGAGTCGCCGCGGTTGTGGTACATCGTCGGGTCGTTGAGCCACGCCGGCTTCTTCGCGCTCTGGTCGGCCGCGCTCGGGAACACCGGCGTGTACGGGAACGACTGCGCGTTGACCGGCGGGAACCCGTGCGTGCCGTCGGCGTAGTTGCGATCGTCGAACTTGTTGCCAGCGGCGTCCTTGTACGGGTAGTCGGTCTTGTCGCGGTACGTGGTCTGGTTCTGCGCGTAGCGGATGACGTCGGCCGTGTGGTTGGTGATGACGTCGAGATAGATCTTGATCCCGCGGTCGTGCGCCTTCTTCGTCAGGACCTTCAGGTCGTCCTTCGTGCCGAAGTGCGGGTCGATCGCGGTGAAGTCGGTGATCCAGTAGCCGTGGTATCCGGCCGAGACGTCCGCCCCGCTGCCCTGCACCGGACGGTTCTTGAACACCGGCGCGAGCCAGATCGCGGTGGTGCCGAGGCCCTGGATGTAGTCGAGCTTGTCGATGACGCCCTTGAGGTCGCCGCCGTGGTAGAAGCCCTTGTCGGTGGGGTCGTAGCCGGTGCTGAGCCGGTCGCCCGTGAGCCCGCCGGTGTTGTTGCGCGGGTCGCCGTCGGCGAAGCGGTCGGCGAGCACGAAGTAGAACTGCTCGGCGCGCTTGGCCGGAGCCTTCCCGGTGTTGTCGAGCAGGCTCGCGATGGAGGGCTCGCTCGACCACTCCGGCACGCCCTCGGCCGTATAGCTCGTCGGGTGCTGCGCGACGTCCGGGGTGCGCGGGTTGTCACCGGGCAGCGCGGCCAGCACGGCAAGGGTCGTCAGGATCCCTAAGGAGAGTTGCTTGGCGGACGGCATGGCGGGCCTACCTCTCTGGCGAGGTGGGCACCGTATCGATCGATGGAGATCCTTACAAGCCTTGACAATCAGGCTTTGAGTGTCCCGTTGATCGCCTCGCTGATCTGCCTCAGCTGCTCGATCTGCTGCGGGGTGAGCGGGTCGAAGAGGTGGGTCCGGACCGTCTCGACGTGCCCGGGCGCGGCACTCACCAGCGCGGCGAAACCCTCGTCGGTGAGGTCGGCGAACTGGCCCCGCTTGTCGTCGTCGCAGTCGCGGCGCTTGACCCAGCCGCGGGACTCGAGCTTGGTGACGGCGTGCGAGAGGCGGCTGCGCGACGAGCGCGTCTTGACCGCCAGCTCGCTCATCCGCAGCGAACGGTCCGGGGACTCGGAGAGCACGACGAGGATCTCGTAGTAGGCGTGCGGCATGCCGGCGTCGTGCTGCAGCTCGCGGTCGAGCCGGTCGATCAGCAGCGTGGTCGCGCTGTAGAAGGCGCGCCAGGCGGCCTGCTCATCCTCGTCGAGCCAGCGGGTCATGCTTCATTTTTGCACGGGCAGAAAGTTCTTTGCGGCTCACCGCAAGCGGGGGAGGCTGGACCCCGATGCTCACCAGTTGACCGGATTCTCGGAACGAGGGCCGCATGAACACCTACGATGACGTGGTCAACGACTATCTCCGCGCCGTCGAGCAGGCCTTGAACGGCGTTCCCGCGAACCGGCGCGCCGAGCTGCTCGCCGGCCTTTCCCAGCACATCTCGGCCAAGCGCGCCGAGATCCGCCCGGGCCAGGAGACTGAGGTCGAGGTGCGCTCGATCCTCGACCTGCTCGGCGACCCCGAAGAGGTGGCCGAGCGGGCCCGGCTCGAAGATCCGGACGACGAACCGATCCTGATCGAGCCGAAGAAGAAGTCGGCCGCGCTCATCTGGGTGCTCATCACCATCGCCGCGGTGGCCTCGCTGTGCGTGCTCGGCGGCCTCGCCATCGGCTTCCTGGCACTGGTCGTCGGCCACCGCTGATCTTGTGATGCCCCCGGCCGCCTCCGGGAAGAGGCGGCCGGGGAGCACCGCGCCTACCGCACCGTGCCGGCGGATCCGCTTCCGCGTCTCACCGGTTCGGCGCAGGCCAGGAGCTTGCCGTGGGGCAGGAACTCAATGGCCGTGGCCGCGCCGATCTCGGCCATCGGCGTGTACGTGTGGCCGAGCGCGCCCAGCGCCGTGCCCTCGGCCGAGCCGATGAACGCCGGCTCCGCGGTGACGGCCGCGGTGTTGCGCTGCGACGCGCGCGGGGCCGCGACCGCCTGCGGCAGCGTCATGCCGAGGTCGAGGCGGTTGACCAGGATCTGCAGCACGGTCGTGATGATCGTCGAGCCGCCCGGCGAGCCGACCGCGAGGAACGGCTTGCCGTGCTGCAGGACGATCGTCGGGGCCATGGAGCTGCGCGGCCGCTTGCCGGGGCCGGGCAGGTTCGGGTCCTGCGCCGGGGCCTGCGTGTTGGTGAAGTTGAAGTCGGTCAGCTCGTTGTTGAGCAGGAAGCCGCGGCCCGGCACGACGATCGCGTTGCCGCCGATCTGCTCGATGGTCAGCGTGTACTCCACGACGTTGCCCCACCTGTCGGCGACGGTGAGGTTGGTCGTCGACAGGCCCTTGTCCGGGCTCGCCCCGCCGGTGGTCGTGGTGCAGCGCCGGTCGTAACGCCCATCGGGGTCGCCCGGCGGGACCGGCTTCGCGAGCGCCTTCGCGGGATCGATCCGGCACGCGCGCTCGCCCGCGAAGCCGTCGGTCAGCAGCGCGTCGAGCAGCGACCGGGGCGTGTAGTCGCCGACGTAGCGGTTGCGGTCGGCGAAGGCCAGGGCGCTTGCCTCGAGGTACCGGTGCAGCGCCTGGCTCTTGTCGAGTTTCGACAGGTCGGAGCGCTCGAGGATGTTCAGCGCCTCGCCGACGGTGGAGCCGCCGGACGACGGCGTGGCCATGCCGTAGACGTCGTAGCCGCGGTAGGAGACCTTCGTCGGCGCCGGGTTGCGCACGTCGTAGGCCCGCAGGTCGTTCAGCGTCATGCCGCCGGGGCGGATCGGGTACTGCCACGGCTGGCCCGGGTTCGCGGCCACCGGCGGGTGCTGCACGGTGGAGACGATGTCCCGGCCGACCTCGCCGGTGTAGAAGACGCCGGTGCCGCGCCGCGCGACGAGGTCGTAGGTCGCGGCCAGATCCGGGTTGCGCAGCGTGGTGCCGACGGCCGGCGGGGCGCCGCCGGGCAGGAACAGCTTCGCCGTCGGCTCGAACTGCGCGAACGCGGCGGCGTTGTCCTTGACCTGTTGGTTGAAGGTCGCGTCGACGAGGAAACCGTCGCGGGCGACCTGGGCCGCGGGGCGCAGCGCGGACGAGAGCGGGCGGGTGCCCCAGCGCCGGGCCGCCTCCTGCCAGGTCGCGAGGGATCCCGGTACACCCGCCGAAAGCCCGCTGACGCGCGCCTCCTGGAACGCCATCGGCTGGCCGGTGGCCGGGTCGACGAAGGCGTTCTCGCCCATCGAGCGCGGCGCGGCCTCCCGGCCGTCGAGGGTCGAGACGCGGCCGGTGCGGGCGTCGTAGTACACGAAGAATCCGCCGCCACCGATGCCCGACGAGAACGGCTCGGTCACGCCCAGCGTGGCCGCGACCGCGAGCGCCGCGTCGACCGCGTTGCCGCCGTCGCGCAGGACCCTGAGGCCGGCCGCGGTGGCGGTGGGGTCGACCGACGCGACCGCGCCGCCGTACCCGGTCGCCGTGGGGCCGTTCGTTCTCTCCGCGGACGCGGACGCGGGCGCGGCCGGGATGAGCAGAAGGGGGATGAGCAGCAGGGGGATGAGCCTTCGCACGGTTGCCTCCCATAGAGATCGACGGCGATCGCTCATACCTGCCTACCCGCCGCTGACCCCGGGCACAACCCGGAACGTGCGGCGGTAGGCACTGGGGGCGACCCCGATCGTGTTCTGCAGGTGCTGGCGCAGCCCCGCGGCCGTGCCCAGGCCGGAGCGGCGGGCCACCACCTCGACCGGCAGATCGGTGCTCTCCAGCAGGGCGCGGGCGTGGTCGACGCGCCGCTGCAGCAGCCAGCGCGCCGGGCTCACCCCGGTCTCCTCGCGGAAGCGGCGGGTGAACGTGCGCACGCTCATGTTGGCGTGCGCGGCCAGGTCGTGCAGGGACAACGGCGCATCCAGCCGCTCGGCCGCCCACGATCGGGTGGCGGCCAGGGTGGCGTCGGCCGGGCGGGGCAGGGGGCGCTCGATGTACTGGGCCTGCCCACCGTCCCGCCACGGTGGCACCACGCTGCGCCGGGCCGCGCGGTTGGCGACCTCGCTGCCGAAGTCGGTGCGCACGACGTGCAGGCACAGGTCGATCCCGGCACCCACCCCGGCGCTGGTCAGCACGTCGCCGTCGTCCACGAACAGCACGTCGGCGTCGAGCTTGACCTGCGGGAAGAACTCCCGGAACCTCTCGGCCCACCACCAGTGCGTGGTCGCGGGCCGCTCGTCCAGCAGCCCCGCCGCGGCGAGCACGAACGCTCCCGTGCAGATGGACATGACGCGCTTCCCGGCCTTGTGCGCCTCTTGCAGGGCGTCCTTGATCCGCGGGTCGACTGTGCCGCGCTCGACCGGATCGCCGCTGTGGATTCCGGCCACGACCACGGTGTCGGCCGCCCGCAGCAGTTCGAGGCCGTGGTCCGGCATGACCTTGAAGCCCGCGGACGCCTCGACCGGGCGCGCGTCGGGACTGCAGACGAGGACCTTGTACTTCCGATGCCCGGTCTCGTCCCGTGCGGTACCGAAGATCTGGGTCGGTGTGCCCAGGTCGAACGGCACCAGGCCGTCCATGACGACGATGGCCACGAGGTGCTGCTCGGTCATGGCTCAATTCTTGCGCATGATGGCTCTCGGGCCACTCGTCTTTCCGTCTCGAGCGGGCTGCAATGATCCCGTGAAGAGACTGCACCCGGCCTGGCTCGTCGCCGCCGTCGCGTTCGTCGCCCTCGTCGGCGCCGCGGGCTTCCGCGCGACTCCGGGCGTGCTCATCCACCCGCTGCACGACGAGTTCGGCTGGTCGCTGGGGACCATCTCCCTCGCGGTGTCGATCAACCTGCTGCTCTTCGGCCTGACCGCCCCGTTCGCCGCCGCGCTGATGGAGCGCTTCGGCATCCGGCGCGTGGTCGCGTACGCGCTGCTGCTCGTCTCGGCCGGCAGCGGCCTGACGGTGTTCATGAAGCACAGCTGGGAGCTCATCGCGCTGTGGGGCGTGCTCGTCGGCCTGGGCACCGGCTCGATGGCGCTGGCCTTCGTGGCGACCGTCACCGGTCGCTGGTTCGTCAAGCGCCGCGGCCTGGTCACCGGCGTGCTGACCGCGGGCGGCGCGGCCGGCCAGCTCGTCTTCCTGCCGCTGCTCGCGCTGCTGACCGAGGCGCACGGGTGGCGCTCGGCCGCCCTGACGGTCGCGGGCGCGGCCCTGGCCGTGGTGCCGCTGGTCATGTGGCGCCTGCGGGACCACCCCGCCGACCTGAACGTGGCCCCGTACGGCTCGGCCGACGTCGTGCCGCCGCCCGTCGCGACCGGCGGCGCGGCCCGGCGCGCCCTAGGCGCCCTGCGCACGGCCGCCGGAAAGCCCGCGTTCTGGCTGCTGGCGGGCGGCTTCGCGATCTGCGGCGCGACCACGAACGGGCTCATCGGCACGCACTTCATCCCCGCCGCGCACGACCACGGCATGGCCGAGCCGACCGCGGCCTCGCTGCTGGCCCTCGTCGGCCTGTTCGACATCGCGGGGACGATCGCCTCGGGCTGGCTGACCGACCGCATGGACAGCCGGGTGCTCCTGGGCTGGTACTACGCCCTGCGCGGCCTGTCGCTGCTCGTGCTGCCCATGCTGTTCGCGGCCACGGTGCGCCCCAGCATGCTCGTGTTCATCCTGTTCTACGGCCTGGACTGGGTGGCGACGGTACCGCCGACCGTGGCCCTCTGCCGCGAGTACTTCGGCGCGAGCGGGCCGGTGGTCTTCGGCTGGGTCTTCGCGTCCCACCAGTTCGGCGCGGCGATCGCGGCGACGGCCACGGGCCTCCTGCGCGACCGCCTGGGCAACTACGACCTCGCCTGGTACATCGCCGGCGGCCTGTCGATCGGCGCCGCGGCGCTGTCGCTGCTGCTGTTCAAGACCCGCCGGTCCGCTCCGGCCCTCACTCCCGCTCCGGCCGCCGTCCCCGCCTGACGCATATGGAAGCAGCCGGCCCCTTCCCGGGACCGGCCGCTTCGCGTTCTTGCCGCGGCTACGCGAGCCGGCGGCGACGGTTGCGGCTCGCGAACAGCAGCGCCCCACCGCCGAACATGGTCGCCAGCCCCAGCTGCAGCATCGCCGCGATCGGCGCGCCGGTCACCGCGAGCCCGCTACCGGCCGCCCGCACGTTGATCGCCATCTTCAGGCTGTGCGGCTGCCCGTTCGGCCCGATCCCCGCGGCCACGAGCTGGTGCCCGCCGACCGCGAGATCCGGCGGCACGCGCACCGGCTTGCTGAAGTTGCCCTGCCCGTCGGTGACGACGGTGCCGAGCTCGATCGGCGTGGAGTAGACGACGATGGTCGCGGTCGAGTACGCCATGAACCCGGTCCCGATCACCACGATGTCCTGCCCCGGCTCCGCGGTGGTGATGAGCCCCTTGTCGGTCGTGAGCGTGAGATCGGTGTCGGGCGGCGTGGCCGGAATCGTGGGCGCGGTCGGCGTGGCCTGGTTCGACGGCCCCGCGGCCGCCGAGTCCCCGAGCGCGTTGTTGGCCACGACGGTGACCGTGTAGTTCACGCCCGCCGTGCCGCCCATCACGCACGACGTCACCGCCGCCGAGCTGGTCGAACACGTGGCCGGCCCCGGATTCGCGTACGCCGTGTAGCCCGTCACCCCCGTCACGTCTCCCGGCGCGGTCCAGCTGACCGCGAGCGACGAGACGCCGCCGGTGGCCGTGACCGCGGTGGGAGCCGGCGTCGGCGCACCGACCGTGAACGTCTGCGGCACCTGCTCCGCCGCGTCCCACGTGGTGTTCCCGGCCTGGTCCGCCAGGATGGTGCACGACCCGGGCGTGACCAGCGTGGCCGTGCTCCCGGAGACGGTGCACACCGCCGGCGTCGAGCTCGTGAACGCGACGGCGAGCCCCGACTCGGCCGTGGCCACGAGCGGCACGGTGTGCTTCGACACCGACCAGTCGGCCGGGGCCGTGAAGCTGATCGCCTGCGGCTTGAGGTTCACCTGCAGCGAGGGCCGGCACCCTCCCTCGGCCCGCTTGCCCGCACCCGACGCACCGCCGCTCGACTTGGCCCGCGTGCGCTCGGCGCAGCCGCCCGCCATCGCGGCCTGCACCCCGACCGGGTCGGCCACGGACGTGTCATCGAAGTCGTACGTGCCGCCGATCGAGCTCGTGATCGGCACCGAGACCACGCAGTCGGGGAAGCCGGTGAGCGACGCCCCGGCAAGCGTGAAGAAGCCCGCCCCGCTCGCGGCCGTGACCGTGCCCCCGCACGTGTTCGCCGGAGTGCCGCTGCCGATCGTCACGCCGCTCGGCAGGTTGAGCCGGAACCCGAGCCCGCTGGAGACCGCCGCGGCCCGCTGATCGGTCCGGCTCATGTTCACCTTCAGCGTGCTGCTCTCCATGACCGTGATCTGCGACGGCGAGAGGCTGGCCCCGACGCGCGGCTTGGCGGTGGTCACGGTCAGCGTCTGCGCGGTCTGGTCGACCGTCAGCCCCGTGACGCTGGTGAACTGCGCCGCCGCCACCGTGTAGCTTCCGGACGAGTCCGCCAGGACGGGGAACCGGATCGTGCAGTCCGTCATCCCGTCGGCCATCTGGACGCTGGAAGCGGTGAGCACCGGATCGCCGACATCGGTGGTGAAGGCGGCGTTGGTGCAGGTCGAGACCTCGCTGCCCAGGGACCGCCAGAGCGTCCCCTCGCCCGGCAGCGTGATCGTGAACCCCAGCCCGGTGGCCGCCAGACACCCGTCGGGCCGGCTGATCGCGACGACGAGCTGCGTCTGCTCGTGATCGTCGACCGTGGCATCGGCCCAGGTCGCCCCGACCGTGATGGCGCTGGCCTCGGCACAGGCGAACACCCGCGCCCCGGTCCCCTTCACCCCGCCCGCACCCTGGCGCCCGGCGATTGTGCTGCCCGCGTTCGCGCCACTGCCGCCGGCGACGTCCGCCGCTCGACCAACAGCCGCCGCGACCCCGGCCGTCTTCCCGGCCGCGCTCTTGCCCGAGCCCTGCTGGCCGCTGCTTGTCCCGGTTCGGTCGCCTTGGCCGGCCGCGTCGCTCTTGCTGGTCTGGTGGCTCTTGCCAGTCTGGTCGGCCTTGCCGGTCTGGGCGGCCTTGCCGGTCTGGGCGGCCTTGCCGGTCTGGGCGGCCTTGCCGGTCTGGGCGGCCTTGCCGGTCTGGGCGCTCTTGCTGGTCTGGGCGCCCTTCCCAGCCTGGTCGCTCTTGCCGGTCTGGGTGCCCTTCCCAGCCTGGTCGTTCTTGTCGGCGCCGGCCTTGGCCGCCTGGTCGCTCTTACCGGCCTTGCCAAAACCGGCCGCGTGATCGCTCTTGCGGCCCTTGCCGAGGCCGGCCGCACGGTCGGTCTGATCCGCACGGTCGGCGAGCCCAGGCCGGGCGCCCGTCTCCCCAGCCGGCCCGGCCGCCGCCGCAAAGCCCGTCTGCGGCACGGCCAGCGCGCCGCACGTGGCGAGCACCGCCACCGCGGCCCAGCGCGTCGACCGTGCCCCCTTCTGCCGAAACATCATTGCTCCCCCCGTCCGGGGCGCCCGCGCGGAATCGAGCGCGAGCCACCCCGAGGGGCAATTTACGGCAAATATCCGATTTACTCCGGGCTGAGCCGATAATCCAGGTCCGGCGAAATCGTCAGCGTGTCCATCTGCGCGCGCTGGAGCCGCCCCGAGTAGTCCCAGTTCATCGACTGCCAGCGCGTGAACTGGTCGAGCACCCACACCCCCGACTGCCGGCTGCCGTTGCCCGAGCGCCCGTTGCCCCCGAAGGGCAGGTGCGCCTCCGCCCCCGACGTCGAGTTGTTGATGCTGACCATGCCCGCCCGGGTGCCCCGCCGGAACGTGAACGCCTTGCGCGGGTCGGTGGTGTAGATCGCGGCCGACAACCCGTAGCCGGGCGCGTCCGCGAGCTCGATCGCCTCCTCCAGCGCCGAATACCGCACCATGCCCACCAGCGGCCCGAACGTCTCCTGCTGGAAGACCTTGTCCTCGGGCCGAACCCCGTGCACGAGCACCGGGTGGTAGAACAGCCCGGCCGCAGGATCGCCGACGAACCCGGCCCGCGGATTGTCGGCCGTGATCCGCCCGACCCCGGACGAGCCCGAGACCCGGTGATGGTCCTCGATCCACTCGAGATAGCCCTCATACCGCTCCGCGAACCGCTCGCTCATCAGCGGCCCGTAGAGCACCGAGGGGTCTGCGGGGTCGCCGACGGTCGCGCCCCGCACCGCGTCCTCGAGCCGCCGCGTGAACTCGTCCAGCACGCTGTCGTGGACGATCAGCGTCCCCAGCGAGGTGCAGCGCTGCCCCGCGGTGCCGAAGCCGGCGAAGAGCGCTCCGTGCACCGCCAGGTCGAGGTCGGCGTCCTCGGTGATGACCATCGGGTTCTTCCCGCCGAGCTCGAGGCAGGCGCTCTGCAGGTGCCGCCCGGCCAGCTCACCGATGCGCGCCCCGACCTCGGACGAGCCCGTGAACCCGACCTTGTCGATCAGCTGCTCGCGCAGCCCGGCCTCGAGGCCGGCATAGGTCGTGGGCCCGTCCGAATACACCACCTCGAACACGCCCTCGGGCACCCCCGCCCGCCGGATCAGCTCGGCGAACGCCTCGGCGCACGCGGCCGCGTATTCGGCCGGTTTCCACACGACGGCGTTGCCGCACAGGAGGGCCGGCACGAGATACCAGCTCGGGACCGCCACCGGGAAGTTGCCCGCCGTCACGATCGCCGCCACACCCACCGGCACCCGAAACGTGAACAGCTGCTTGTCGGGCATCTCGCTCGGCACCGTCTGCCCATAGAGCCGCCGCCCCTCGCCGAGGAAGAAGTCGCAGGTGTCGACGATCTCCTGCACCTCGCCGCGGGCCTCGGTCAGGGTCTTGCCGACCTCGCGCGTGACCAGCGCGGCGAGGGCCTCGAAGTTGGCCTCGACCAGGCGGCCGAGGTTGGCCACGACCCGGCCGCGCACCGGCGCCGGCACGTCGGCCCAGGCCTTCTGCGCGCGACGGGCGGAGCGGCACGCGGCGACGAAGGTGTCGGCGTCGGCGAGCGCGACCTCGGCCACGACATCGTCCAGCCGGGAGGGGTTCAGGGAGGGGACGCGGTGCTCGGTGGCGGTGACGGGTTGGCCGCCGACGGTCGAGACGATGAGGCGCTTCATGGGTCTCATCTTGGACCTGGGGTGTGACAGTTTCGCCAGAGGTCCTCGGGAGTGATTACCCTGAGTGTGTACTGCTAACTCTGCGCATCCGGCGGGTCGAACGCCAACTGCCCGCCGAACTGGTCGCGAAGCCGCTCGTCGTAGTAGTCCGCCGCGTCGGCCACCCAGTCGCAGGCGTTGCTGAGCTCGATCGGGTCCAGCGTGGACGCCAGCATCTCGACCGCCGCGAGCACGCTCCCGTCGCGCCAGAACAGCCGGATGAAGTTGAGCCGCCCGTTGAGCTCGTTGAGCTCGGTCAGCAGCTCCGGCGAGCACTCCAGCTTCCGCAGCAGCGGCGAGAACACGCGCACGAACGGCGGCTCGCTGGCGATCAGGCGCAAGTACACGACCGCGGTCCCGGACCGGATCGCGACCGGCTTGGCGACGAGGTCCGCCGGGATGTCCTGTCCCCCGAGATACTCGGTGACGAGCCCGTGCACCCTCGCCCGCAAGGCGCCGTCAATCGACACGCGTTCACGATACAAGTGACGCGCACGCGACCCGTGCCACGGTGGCGTCAGCCGCTTTTGCCCGGGCGCCCCGGCGGCAGGAACCCGCGCCGGCGGGCCTCCTTCACCCAGCGGTGCGCGGTGCTCACGGGCACCCCGTGCCGGTCGGCCAGATCGCAGGCGGGGCGGGGCGATGCCGCGGCGTACTCGAGGTACACGTCGGCAACCTCCCGATAGAAGATGTCGGGCCGCCCGCGCAGGCGCACGGACTCGGCCGGGGCCGCGCGCACGACGGCGAGCGAGGGCTCGACCATCTCCCACCCGACGTCCTCGGCCACCGGCGCGACGGTCGGCCTGGCCCGAAGGCTCAACACAGGAGTCGTACTCCCAGCCGCCCCCTCAGCCGCCAACTGCGCGTTGGCCGCCGCCTCGATGCGCCCGACCGGGATGGCGCGCAACAGCTCCGCGCTCGGCGTCCCGTCGATGCGAAGGCCGGTCAGCACCAGCCGCCCGCCCTCGCCGACACCGACGCGCACCAGCACCGTCCCGGCCAGCGGCGGCTCGTCCTGGCGCCATTCGTACCAGCCATCGGCGACTGGAAAGAGGCGGCCCCGCACGCCGCAAGGCTAATCCACAATTCCGCAAATCAACAATTGCGCTCACCTAGACGTCTAGATACGCTTATCCGGACCCACCAGCCACAAGGCGTTCAGGACCGGGGGGCGGTCGCGTGCTTGGCACCAACTGAGTTCGCAACTGGATAGGCCGGTGGCTCGTCCGCATCGAGAACACGGGGGAACGGGGCGATGCGGACGGTGGCCGCCGAGCGGACCGCGTACAGGTGCGTTCCGCTCGGCGGTGTCGGCACAGAGCCGCGGTCGCGGGGTCTCGCCGGGCCCCGCGACCGCTTCGCCCGTCTCGGCCGGACCTGCACCGCTCCGCGACCACGGGGCACGACGTCCGCCGTCGACCGGCGCAGCGGCCGCGAGGTCTCTCCGGCCGATCGACGCCGGCGTGGGCAGGGGGCCGGCGAAGAGTGCTCTTCGCCGAGTTGAGGGAGTGGCCGGGCGGCCGCCGTCAGTGGGGTGCGGCGGCCGCCCGGCCACTTCGCGCGGCCCGGGGAGCAGTAGTGAGCACGTCCCGGCGAGCGGGGTGAGCATTGCGCTCCGCTTCGGCCGCAACCTGGAGCCCGACGACGACGCTCTGGAGCACCTGGGGCCGCGGCTGGGAGGCACTGCCACCGTTCGAGCCCGTTGAGCTCGACCAGCGCGGACTCCGGCTCTGAGCGGTGGTGAGCCCTTCGCGCCCGCCGGACGAGCCGCACCTCGAAGTCCCAGGCCACAGCGGACATCGCGGAAGCTCTGATCCGCAAAACGGCAAGTGCCCCCGCCGATCCCGGAAGATCGGCGGGGGCACTCGTTGACGCGATGGTTACCAGGGCTGCGGAGCCGGCGGAACCACGACCGGCGGGCGGTCGTCGCACGTGATGGTGTTCGGCAGCTCCCACGACGCCAGCCACGGGCCCGTGGTGCCGCCGCCGTCGTTGCCGCCCAGGTCGGTCAGGGAGAACTCCGAGCCGGCCGGGGTGAAGTGGAACGAGCCGCAGTTGTTCACGCCGACCGCGCCCACGTTGCGGGCGTCGACGTTCTCGAAGGTCGCCGAGCCGGCCACGCGGGCCGAGACGACCGAGGTGCCGGTGCCGTCCACCTTGATGTCCTTGAAGTGGACGTTCGTGATCGAGTACTGGTCCTTCACGGGGAAGTCGACGACCAGCATGATCGCGTTGTAGGTGCTGTCGAGGAAGTTGTCCCCGGTGACCTGGACGTTCGCGTCCATGTTGCGCTCGAGCGCGTACAGCCAGATCGCACCCAGGCCGATGTTCCAGTTGAGCTCGTAGGTCCCGGCCCGGACCGTGGTGTTGTCCTTGACGTTGATCGTGCCGGCGAACGGCTGGGCGCCGAAGCGGGTGCCCAGGTGCAGCGCGCTGCCCTCGCGGATCGGGTCCGCGACCAGGTTGCCGGAGACGGTGATGTCCTTGCCGCCGTAGATCGCGATGCCGTTGGCCAGCGTCGGGGTCTGGACGGTGTTGTGGTCGAACGTGTTGTTCGCGTTCGTGGTCGTCTCCGCCCACATCGCGAGCGCGTCGTCACCGGTGTTGCGGAAGAAGCTGTTCGACACCGTCGAGTTGGTGACGCCGGTGTGGAAGTTGAGACCGTCGGCGATCTGGTCGACCACCGTGGTGTTGGTGACCTTGGTGTTGTTCATCGGGCCGTCGAACCAGAGCCCGACCTTGGTGTGCTGGATGTAGAGCCCGTCGATGGTCGAGTCCGACATGGCGCCG
This sequence comes from Dactylosporangium sp. NPDC000244, assembly GCF_040300725.1. NCBI lineage: Bacteria > Bacillati > Actinomycetota > Actinomycetes > Micromonosporales > Micromonosporaceae > Dactylosporangium > Dactylosporangium sp. NPDC000244. The sequence continues at coordinate 45,087 of NZ_JBEPEH010000034.1, read as the reverse complement.
CCGATGCCGTTGACCTGGTCGGTGTCGATGCGCTCGCGCACGTCACCGATGATCGAGAAGCCCGACAGGTGCACGTTGCGGCTGCCGCCGTCCTGCGAGTACTTGCCGTAGAAGCCGACCCCCGTGTGCGTCGACTTGTCCGGCGCGGGCACGCTGAGCGCGACCTCGTGACCCTTGATGATCGTGTACCACGAGCCGGCGCCCTCGATCGTGACGTTGTCGACGATGATGTGCCGGTTCACCTGGTACGTGCCCGGCGGCACGTACACCTTCAGGTGCGTCCACTTGGCGAACGCGATCGCCATGTCGAACGCGTCCGCGGAGTCGCGCTTGCCGGTCGGGTCCGCGCCGAAGAACAGCACGTTCGACGCGATCAGGTTGACCTTCGGGGCGGCCACGAGCTGCGAGTCGAGCAGGTCGATGGCGGTCCAGGCGGCGTTGCTGCCGGCCGGGACGGTGAGCCGGACCTTGTCGCCCGCCTTGTACGTCTTGCCGAGCAGCAGCCGCTGCTCGTCGTAGAAGTGGAACGGCCGGAACGGCTTCGTGATCTGCGGCGCCGGCGTGGTGGCGGCCGGCACGCACGCGCACTCGGTGATCCACCAGTCGTTGTGCAGCAGGTCCGCGTTGGGGTCGTTGGTGAACGGGTACTGGTTGTACAAGTAGGAGTACTGCGAGGTCAGCGTCATCGTCTGCTTGGACTTGCCGTTGACCGTCACGTCCAGCGGCGCGGTGATGCCGCCGCCGTTCGGGGCGTCCGGAATGCTGTAACGGACGTTGATCGCGTTGGCCGAGCTGGGCAGCGTGAACTCGACGTACTGCCCGGGCGTGAGCTTGACCGCCGACCGGCCCGACGCCTCCGCCGGCAGCGTGTACGCCGTGCGGTCCGGTCCGATGACCACCCCGTTGGTCTTGGCGTTCTCCGCCTCCTGCTCGGCGAAGCCGACGTTGGCGCCCCGGCCCGCGACGAGCGCGGGGTTCAGGCCCGCCCGCGTCACCGCCGGCGCGTCCGAGGCGGCGTAGGCGGTGGTGCCACCGGCGACGATGAGCCCGAGGCCGACGGCGGCCGCGGTCGCCGCCGCAGACCACCGCGGTGGTGCTCCAGTGGTGCTCCGTGACATCGATTGACTCGTTTCTCTTGGGTAGGCGGCGCACCCAGATGCATCGAGATGGCGGGACGTCGAGCGGGGTGATGGGGTGTGCACCTCGGACGCTCGAGGCGTTGTGGGGGCGGACGCCGTGAGTGAGGTGACATTAGGGCGGCCGCACCCCCTTGCACAAGGTCTTGCGACATAATTGCGTAACACTGCCGCCTTCTTGCACGGCGCGTTGTCCCAAATGGACGAACTAGGCGACTTCCGCCGCAGCGACGACGGCCGCGCAGATGCTTTCGAGGTCGGTGTCGCCGGTGACGTACGGCGGCATCGTGTAGATCAGATCGCGGAACGGCCGCAGCCAGACTCCGTGCCCGACCGCGGCCGCGGTGGCGGCGGCCATGTCCACGTCGTGGTCGAGCTGCACGACCCCGATCGCGCCCAGTACGCGCACTTCACGCACGCCGGGCCGGGCGCGGGCCGGTTCCAGCCCCGCCCGCAGTCCGGCCTCGATGCGGCGGACGTTCGCGGCCCAGTCGCCGGCGAGCAGCAGCTCGATCGAGGCGTTGGCCACGGCCGAGGCGAGCGGGTTGCCCATGAACGTCGGGCCGTGGGCGAGCACCGGGGTCTCGCCGCGGCTGATGCCCTCGGCGACGCGCGGGACGCAGAGCGTGGCCCCCATCGAGAGGTACCCGCCGGTCATCGCCTTGCCCACGCACATCACGTCGGGCGCGACGCCGGCCAGGTCGGCCGCGAACAGTGCGCCGGTGCGGCCGAAGCCGGTCGCGATCTCGTCGAACACGAGCAGGACGTCGTGCTCGTCGGCGAGCTCGCGCAGGTCCTGGAGGTAGCGCGGGCTGTGGAAGCGCATCCCGCCGGCCCCCTGCACCACGGGCTCGACGATGATGCCGGCGATCTCGTCGCGGTGCTCCCGCAGCGTCGCCGCGACGAGGCCGACGTAGTCCGGGTCGTACTCGACCGGCGGCATCGGCACGAAGACCTGCTCGGGGAGCACGCCGCGCCAGAGGCTGTGCATCCCGCCGTCGGGGTCGGTGACCGACATGGGGTGGAACGTGTCGCCGTGATAGCCGCCCCGCCACGTGAGCATCCGGCGCTTGCCACCTCGCCCGAGCGAGCGGTGGTACTGCAGGCACATCTTCACCGCGACCTCGACGGCCACCGAGCCGGAGTCGCACAGGAACACGTGCCGCAGCGGCTCCGGCGTGATGTCCACCAGCGTCTTGGCCAGCCGGATCGCGGGCTCGTGGGTCAGGCCGCCGAACATCACGTGGCTCATCCGGCCGAGCTGGTCGCGCACCGCGGCGTCCAGGGCCGGGTGGCGGTACCCGTGGATCGCCGCCCACCACGAGGACATCCCGTCGATCAGCTCCCGGCCGTCGGCGAGGGTGAGCCGCACGCCCGATGCCGACGACACCACCAGCGGCGGCTGGGTCGCCGGCATCGGCGCATACGGGTGCCAGACGTGCTCGCGATCGAGTGCGGTGAGGTCGTCCTCGGTGGGCATGCCCCCGACGATAGTCAGCCCTGCGGCTGGCCGATGTTGACCATCCACTGGATGCCGAACCGGTCGACGCAGGAGCCGTACTCGTCGCCCCATATCTGCTTCTCCAGCGGCATGGACACCTTGCCGCTGGCGGAGAGCTTCTCCCAGTAGCCGCGCAGCGCCACGGCGTCGTCGCCGCTCAGGCTGATCGAGATGTGGTCGCCGGGAGTGAGCGTCATGTTCGGCGGCGTGTCGGACCCCATGATCGTGTATCCGCTCGGGCTCTCGAGCTGCGCGTGCATGATCTGGTCGGCGATGGCCGCGTCCTCCGAGCCGAACTCGCCGAACGTGTTCATGCGCAGCTCCCCGCCGAACACGTTCTGGTAGAACTCCATCGCCTGTCGGGCGTTGCCCCGGAAGTTGATGTACGGGTTGAGCCTCGAAGCCACAGCAAACTCCCTTGGTCGTGTGACGTGCGCGATTACCCGCAGCGTAGTTCTGCCGAGCCGCTCGGTGTCCCGATGCGACGAAGGTTCACGCCCCGAACGCCGCCCCTTCGCACGGCCATCGCCCGAAGCCGCCTACCACGCGCGCCATCGCCCAAAGCCGCCTCCCACGTGCGCCTACCGCTTCACGAGCCGCCGCCGCCCTCGACCGCGCCCAAGGCGGCCTCCCACGTGCGCCTACCGCTTCACGAGCCGCCGCCGCCCGGGGCCGCGCCCGAAGCGCCCGCCACGTGCAGCTACCGCGCCACGAGCCGCCGGCGCCCGGGGCCGCGCCCGAAGCCGCCTACCGGGTGCGCGCCGCGTCACGAGTCGCCGGCGCCCTGGGCCGCGAGGGCGTCGCCGAGCGGCGTGCGCCGGTAGAGCACCGACCGCCCGGCCCGCGCCGAGCGCACCAGCCCGCTGCGCCGCAGGATCGCGAGGTGGTCCCCGACCGCGCCGACCGCGAGCCCCAGCCGCGCGGCGAGCTGTGTGGTGCTCGCAGGCTCCTCCAGCGCCAGCAGCACCCGGGCCCGCGACTGTCCGACGAGCTCCCCCAGCGCTCCGCCGCCCTCCGGCGCGCCCTCCCACAGCGCGGCGACTCCCCGCGCCGGATAGACGAGCGCCCGCCGCCACGGCGGATCTGTGTACGCCCCCACGCCCGGCCAGATCAGCACCGACGGCACCAGCAGCAGCCCGGCCCCGTCCGAGGCCACGGTGCGAACGGCCGTACCGCGCCCATCGAGCAACCGGGGCGAGGCCGACTCGGCAGGCGTGAGCGATTCCGCTGGCGAGGGCGGCTCAGCGGGCGTGAGCGGCTCCGCTGGCGAAGCCGGATCAGCGGGCGTAAGCACCTCCGCTTGCGAGGCCAGCTCCGCAGGCGTCAGCGGCTCGGCGGGCGAGGGCGGCTCGGCGGACGAGGGCGGCTCGGCGGGCGAGGGCGGCTGCGCAGGCCGGGCGCGGCGGCTGCGGTGGGAGGTCGGCGGGGAGGTCTTGCCCGTGAGCTCCACGGCCCCGTCGTGCCACCGCACCCGCCGGTGCAGCCCCGCGAACGCCGCCGCCCATCCGCCCCCGCCCAGCCGCCCAGCCCGGTGCACGACATCGCTCTCGCAGATCGCCCGCAGCTGCGGCCAGTCCGGCGCCAGCAGTGTCAGCCAGGCCGCCTCCAGCGCCGTGGCCAGGCGCGCCACCACGTCGTCCGAGCGCAGCACCGCCAGGGTCGCGTCGCCGATCCGCGGCCCCTCGCCCAGCGCCCGCGCGATCTCCCGGCGCGCCACCGGCAGCGGCGTCGCGCGCACCGCGGCGAGGTCGTCCTGCCAGGTCTGCTGCATCCCGGCGGGCGGCGGCCCCACGAAGTCGGCCCCGTATTCCGCGGTGTGCAGCGCCACCACCGCGTCGAGGTCGGTCTCGGCGCGCAGCCGCTCGAACGCGGGCCGCAGCCGCGCGAACGGGCCCAGCGGCGCCAGCCCGCTCAGCCGCCGCAGCAGCCCGCCGAGCTCGAACAACGGCGACACCGCGAACCGGGTGTGCAGCAGGTCCTCGGCGGCGACCTCGAGGCGGAGCATGCCTCGACCTTACGTCCGGGGACGAATGAGTCTGCGGAAGCGGCGCGCCCCGCGAGGCTGAATCCCATGACCACGTACACGGCCGTGCTGCGCGACGGGACGTTCCGCGTGTTGTTCGGCACCCGGACGCTGAGCATCCTCGCGGACACCCTGCGCATCGTCGCGCTCTCACTGCTCGTCTACGCCGCGACCGACTCCCCGGCGCTGGCCGCGCTCGCCTACGGCATCGGCTTCCTGCCGCAGCTGATCGGGGCGAGCGTCCTCGGCGCCCTCGCCGACCGCATCCGGCCGCGGCGGCTCATCGTGCTCGGGTACCTCGCCGAGGCCGCCGTCGCCGCCGTGCTGGCCGCCGTCGCGCTACCGGTCTGGGCCTCGCTGGCCCTGGTCGCCGCCGCGGCCCTGCTCACTCCGGTGTTCATGGGCGCCCAGAACGCGCTGATCGCCGAGGCCCTGACGGGCGACGCGTACGTGCTGGGCCGCTCTCTGTCGAATGTCGCCTCGTCGCTGGCCCAGCTCGTCGGCATGGCCGGCGCGGGCGTCGCGGTCGCGACCGTGGGCGGACGCAACGCGATGCTGCTGGCCGCCATCGGCCACGTCATCGCCGCCGTCTGGACCCGCCTGGCCCTGGCCGACCACCCCGCCCCGAACAGCGCGTCAGCGAACAACGAACCGACGAAATCCGAGCCGACGAGCGGCGGGTCGGCGAGAGCTGGAGAGGCCAGGTCCGGCAAGGCCAGGTCCGGCAAGGCCAGGTCCGGCAAGGCCAGGTCCGGCAAGGCCAGGTCCGGCAAGGCCAGGTCCGGCAAGGCCAGGTCCGGCAAGGCGAACGGTCTCGCCGCGGCCAGCTGGCGCGGCAACGCGGCCCTGCTGCGCGATCGCACGATCCGCCGCCTGCTGCTCGTGCAGTGGCTCCCGCCCGCGTTCATCACCGGTGCCGAGGCGCTCATGGTCCCGTACGCGGCCGGGCGCGGCTTCCCCGCCGGCGTCGCCGGTTGGCTGCTGGCCGCGATCCCGGTCGGCATGGTCGCCGGGAACCTCATCATCGGCCGGGTGCTCGCCCCTGCCCGGCGCGAGCGGCTCGTCCCGGCGCTCATCGCGCTCATGGGCCTGCCCTGCCTGGCCTTCGCCGTCCCGGCCGGCGCCGGCGGCCACCTGACCTGGCCGCTGCTCGCCGCGGCGCTCGTGGTCGTCGGGGTCGGCTCCGCGTTCGGGCTCGGCGTGCAGGCCGCGTTCCGTGACGCGCTGCCCGCCGACGGCCGCGGGCAGGCGTTCGGGCTGCTCAGCACCGGTCTGATGACCGCGCAGGGGCTCCTACCGGCGCTGGCCGGCCTGCTCGCCGAGGCGCTGCGCCCCGGCCTGGTCGTCGGTCTGCTGGGCGCGGCGACGCTGCTCACCGCGGCGGGCGCGGCCCCAGGGCTTGTACGTCGACAGGATCGTCGAGAACAGCAACAGCGAGCTGGACACGGCGGGCGCGATGACGAGGTTGAGGCGCTCCTGCGCCGGTAGCGCGGCGCCGAGGTCGGAGGCGTCGGCCAGGTTCGGGTACAGCGCGAACGTGACCAGCCCCAGCATCACCGTCACGATGCCGAGCTTCACCGCGACCCACCACCACTTGATCAGTCCCCAGGGGGTGCCGATCGCGTTGACCACGCCGACCAGCCAGACCAGGAAGGTCAGCGGCACGAACAGCGCGATGCCGATCAACCCCGTCGCCGGGTAGACGACCGCCCGGTCGGCGGCCCCGCTCAGCCCAGCGATGCCGAGCGTGAGCAGCACCACGTCGGTGCCGAGCCACCCGACCGCGGTGACCACGTGCAGCGTCAGGATCGCCTTGCGCCATCTCGGTGTGAATCGCACGCCTTCAGCCTGGCAAAGTCGCGGGCTCCGGTCGTGGCCCGAGGGGCGTAACCGCGCCTACTCCCGGCGTCGTACGCCAGTCTCCGCGGATTGGCTGTTCTCCGTAGCCGGGCGGCCGGGCAGGGTGGGGCTCATGATCTCTGTCGGTGCGGTGGCGGGCGTCGCGCTCGTGGCGCTCGGGATGGTGCTCACGCCGGGCCCGAACATGATGTACCTCGTCTCGCGCAGCATCACCCAGGGCCGCCGCGCCGGTCTGACCTCGCTCGGCGGCGTCGCGGTCGGCTTCCTCGCCTATCTGGCCCTCGCCGCGACCGGGCTCTCGGTGGTCTTCGCGGCCGTCCCGGCCCTCTACACGACGGTCAAGCTCGCCGGCGCCGCCTACCTGGCCTACCTCGCGTGGCAGGCGGTCCGCCCCGGCGGCACCTCGGTGTTCACCCCGGTCGAGCTGCCCCCGGACTCGAACCGGCGACTGTTCACGATGGGCCTGATGACCAACCTGCTCAACCCGAAGGCGGCGATCATGTACGCCTCGCTGATCCCCCAGTTCGTCGACGTCCACGCCGGCCATCTCGTCGCGCAGGCCTTCCTGCTCGGCGGCGTGCAGATCGCCGTCAGCATGCTGGTCAACACCGGGATCGTGTGCGCGGCCGGCGCCATCGCGGCGTTCCTCGCCCGGCGCCCGACATGGCTGCGCGTCCAGCGGTACGTCACCGGCTCGCTCCTCGGGCTCATCGCCGTGAAGCTGGCAACTGACAAGGCCCGGCCCGTGGTGGTGTAGAGATGATGCTGTGACGGTCGAGGAGGAGCTGCGCACGCTCGCCCCGCAGGTGCTCGGCATCCTGATCCGGCGATACGGCCAGTTCGACGCCTGCGAGGACGCCGTGCAGGAGGCCCTGCTCGCGGCGGCCCTGCAGTGGCCCGCCGAGGGCACCCCGGCCAACCCGCGCGGCTGGCTCATCACGGTCGCCGTGCGCCGCCTGACCGACCAGTTCCGCTCCGACGACGCCCGCCGCCGGCGCGAGCAGGCCGTCGCCGCCCTCGAGCCGGAGCCCTCCGACGCCGTCCCCGATCGCGACGACACCCTCACCCTGCTCTTCCTGTGCTGCCACCCGGCCCTGTCGCCGGCGTCGCAGCTCGCGCTGACCCTGCGCGCGGTCGGCGGCCTCACCACCGCCGAGATCGCCAGCGCCTTCTTCGTCCCCGAGGCCACGATGGCCCAGCGCATCAGCCGCGCCAAGGCCAAGATCAAGTCGGCGGGCGCCCGGTTCGCCCCGCCGCCGCCCGAGGAGCGCCCGGCCCGCCTGGAGGTCGTGCTCCAGGTCCTGTACCTCATCTTCAACGAGGGCTACACCGCCAGCTCCGGCGCCGACCTGCACCGCGGCGACCTGACCGCCGAGGCCATCCGGCTCACCCGCGAAGTCCACCGGCTGCTCCCGGCCGACGGCGAGGTCGCCGGCCTGCTGGCCCTGATGCTGCTCACCGACGCCCGCCGCCCGGCCCGCACGCTGCCCGACGGCACGCTGGTGCCCCTGGCCGAGCAGGACCGCTCGCGCTGGCTGCGCCCGATGATCGACGAGGGCACCGAGCTCATCACGCGCACGCTGCCGCAGGGGTCGGCCGGCCCCTACCAGCTGCAGGCCGCCGTCGCCGCGGTCCACGACGAGGCCGCCGACGCCGCGGCGACCGACTGGCCGCAGATCGTCGCCCTGTACCAGCTCCTGACCCGCATCGCCCCGAACCCGATGGTCACCCTGAGCCACGCCGCCGCGCTGGCCATGGCGAAGGGCCCGCAGGCCGGGCTGGAGCTGCTGGCGACCCTCGACGCGGACGAGCGGATGGCCTCCCACCACCGCCTCGCCGCCGTGCGCGCGCACCTGCTGGAGATGGCCGGCTCCCCCGCCGAGGCACGCGAGTGGTATGCCCTCGCCGCCAAGCGCACCACCAGTCTTCCCGAGCAGCGATACCTCGAGCAGAAGGCCGCCGCTCTCCCTGTGGAGTTGTGAAGCAACGCGCTCTGGGGATGAGGCTAACCGCGGGGTACGACACTTTTCCGAACAGCGAACCGCCGGGGTGCGGACGAACCACACCCCGGCGGAAGAGCGAAAACCTAGCGGCCGCGAGCCACGTTGACGATGCCCCGGATGAGCTGGACGACACCCCAGATGACCGGGCCCCACGCGACGAGATACACCGAGGAACCGGACATGTAGGTGCACACCGTGATACCGACGCCGGCCGCGATCAGGATCAGGCCGAAGATGATCTCCCGCTTCCCCTTCGAGGACACCGCGCTCTGAGCGGCCGGCGACTGCTGCACCTGCATGTAGTGCGGCTGCTGCTGCGGCTGCCCGTAAGGCGGCGGAGGCGGCTGCTGCCCATAGGGCGCCGGCGGCTGCCCATAAGCAGGCTGCCCATAAGCCTGCGGCTGCCCATAACCAGGCTGTCCAGAAACAGGCTGTCCAGGAACAGGCTGCCCAGAAACAGGCGGCTGCCCATAAGCCGGCGGCGCACTCTGCTGAAAGGGCGGAGCCGAGTAGGGCGGCTGAGGCGCCTGAGGCTGCCCGTACGGCTGAGGCTGCCCGTACTGCGGATCAGAGGGCGGCGGATATCCAGGTTGCATGAGAGATGGTTCCTGTCAGGTGATGGGCCGGCCGTGGCGGGTCAGCGCCGCCATCAGGTGGTCGAGAAACTCGTCCCGCCCGTTGACGATGTTGATCGGGATCATGATGGGCTCGCTCCCCTGAACGAGCAGGTTGTAGTGACTGAGCTTTCCGGCCGCATCGCCGCGCTTGCCGAGCACCGACTGTAGTCCGGTGGTCTCAGGCCACGAGAACGCCTGGACCTTCCCGTTGTGTCGGTAGACGAAGCCCTCGCTGTAGACAAAGTAAGCGCGATTACCCACGACCAGCGTCCGGATGGCGCTCACGATCGCGAAGACCATGCCGAAACAGAAGAACAGGCCGATGAACCGGACGACCGAGTACAGAGCGTCGAAAACGCTCAGCCGGCTGCCCAGCGCGCCGGTCCCGATCAGCAGGCCGAGACACCCGGCCGCGATCGCCAGCCACAGCAGGAACCGGTTGCGGGCCCGGGCCAGTTGCCGCTCGCTCAACAGCGGGCCGAACCCGCGAGCCTGAGCGGCCTCGCCCACTTCCACCGGCACCTCGCCGGCGGGCATGGCACTACCCCCGTAGGTCACCGCGTCCTCCCCGTGCGCGTCGGCAACCGCCCCGCTCACGCGGGCCTAGCGCACGATAACAGTCGATGCCGGGCGGCAAAAGCGGCAACCGACTCGGCGCCGCCGAGGCCTTCCTTGCACTCGACGGCGCCGAGGACTACGCGTCCACAGTGGACGGGATCAATAGGCGGTTCGATGCCGGGAACGCCGGGAACCGCGGAAGATGCGGAACGCGGCGAATGCCCCGATCGCGACGGCCAGGCCCGCGACCGCCCAGACGGCGTTCGGCTGGAAGGCCACGGCGGGCGCGCTGTTGCTCTTGTTCGCGGGCGCCGCCCCGCTGACCGGCTCGGGCAGCGACCCGAAGTCGACGTTGCCGATGCTCTCCAGCAGCGTCATGTGCTTCATCACGACGTTGACCGCGGTCTGGGCGAAGGTTCGGACGAGCTCGTTGCGCGTGTTCGAGCGGATCTGCGAGACGAGCGCGAAGACCTTGCCGTGCGCGGCGCGCAGGCGGTTGGCGAAGACGTCGTCGAACTGCGAGCCCGTCTGGGCCGCGGTCATCTCGTTGAGCCAGCCCTGCTGCTCGTCGCTCGGCTTGTCCGGCAGCGGTACCCCGAGCTGCGCGGACACCTGCCGCACCTGCTGGTCGAGGCCCTTGTGGTCGGTGGCGAGCTGCTTGCCGACCTCCTTGACCCGATCGTCGCCGGCCTTGGTCTGCGCCATGTTGCCGGCCGGACCCTCCCAGAGCCCGGCCTGGCGCACCTTGGTCAGGAACTCGCGGTCGACCGGGCCGAGCGGGCCGGAGCTGGTCATCGTGTAGCCCGCGGGCAGGGCCCCGGCCGCCTGCGTGCCGGTGGCGGCGACCTGCACCGGGTTCTGGGCGGCCTGGGAGGCGCCGGCGGGGTAGCCCGCCGCCGGCGCCGTCTGCTGCGGGTTTGCCGAGCCCGCCTGACCACCGGTCAGGGCGGCGCGCCACGAGGGCACGCCCAGGATGACGCCCACGGCCGCGGCGATCAGCACCCACCAGGGCCAGGTGCGGCGGCGCGGCCACGGCCGGGGGCCGGCGCCGTCGGGCTCGACGGAGTACATCAGTAGCCGCCGGTCCCGCCGTCACCGGTCGGCGCGGCCGAGGCACCCGGAGGCTCCACCGCGGTGGGCGCGGGCGTGGGGAGGCAGGTGAGGTTCTTCTTGCCGTCGGGCGCCACGACGAACCAGACGCCGCCGACGTTCTGTCCCTTCCAGGCGCCCGGCTTCGGGTCGCCGATGTAGCGGTAGACGGGCCAGCCGGCCAGCGTGATCTGGCGGGCTCCGTCGGCGCGGGTCACGGTGCCGACGACGGCCGGGTCGACGCCGGAGAGGTCCGGGTTGCCGTCGGTGATCGCGGGCGGCCACACCTGCGCGCACTTGTCGACGCAGTTGGACTTCGGCGGCTTGGCGGTGTCCTTGTCGAATCGGTACAGGACGAAGCCGTCCTGGTCGGTGACGACCTTGCCCATCTTGGGAATCGACGCCGCCTTGAGCGCGGTGGTCTGCGAGCCGACGGGCGCGACGACCGGCACCGCGCTCTCCCCGGCCACGTCGTTGAGCGCGGGCACCTGGGCCTGGGCCTGAGCGGCATCGGCAGTGTTGTCGACGTTGGCCCCGGGGGGCGCGCACGCGGTCAGGGCGGCCAGCGCGGCCGCCGCCGCGGCACATCCCGCCACGGTGGCGGTGAGCCTGGTTGCTGCCACTGGATCCTCCTCGGTTGGCGTTTCTCGCGTTCCGCCAAGTGGTACGGGCGGCGAGCAGGGCCGAGACTGAAAGATCCACAGTGGACAAATTCACAAAGATTGCTGGGAGCTTCCTCGAACTATCGCGGGCCGCGGTCCGTAGAACCGTTGCGGGCGTCGAGCGCGGCGCGAAGGGCGCGCAGGGCGTAGTACACCCGCGACTTCGCCGTGCCCAGCGGGAGCCCCAGCCGCTCGGCGACCTCGTTGACGGTCCGATCCCGCAGGTAGGTCTCCACGAGGATCTCGCGATGCGCCCGGCTGAGGCTGCGCAGCGCGTCCATCACGACCATGTTGGCCAGCACGCGCTCGGTCTCGTCGGACTGCGTGAGGTCGGCCAGCCACAGCTCGTCGAGGTCCTGGCCGTAGGTCTCCCCGGCCCGGGCGCTCGCGCTGCGGTGCTCGTCGATGGCGATGCGCCGCGCGACCGTGAACAGCCACGGGCGCAGCGAGCCGACCGCGTTGTGGTCGAAGCGGTCCGCGTTGCGCCAGGCGCGCAGCAGGGTCTCCTGCACGATGTCCTCGGCCCGCTGCCGGTCCCCGCCGGTCAGGCGGGCGACGAAGCGCAGCAGGGCGTCGGCGTGCTCGCGGTACAGGGCGACGAGCAGCTCGTCGTCCGCGTCCCGGGGGCCGGGCGCGGGCCGGTGGGTTCGGTTGCCGTAGGCCTCGATCATCGCGTCACCGTTTCGGGGCAGCCATACGCAGCGCGAGTGCCGGGCACATCGCCACCGCCTGCGCGGCGACGGGTTCGAGCCGCACCGGCACGGGTGCGTCCATGAAGGCCGGATAGCCGTTGCCGTCCAGCCGGATCAGGTCGGGAGCCACGTCCGCGCACAGGCCGTGGCCGTCGCAGCGGGACCAGTCGACGTGCAGCCGCCGCGTGCCGCCCTCGTCGCGGGCGGTGGGCACCGGCAGCACCCCGGCGACCGAACGTCCGCAGTCGCCGGCTCGGGCGTGGCGGGCCAGGTCGTCGGCGAAGACTTCCAGGGCGGACGTGGCGAATCCCGCCGTACCGTCCGGATGACTGCAAGCCCCCCGTCCCTTGACCGCGGCCGCGGCCGCACGCACGACGGCCGGATCCCCGGCCCCGGACGTGAGCCCGTCCACGGCCCGGGCCAGGTCGGGCAGGCCCAGCCGGCACGGACCGCACTGGCCCGCCGACTCGGCCGCCAGATACCGCACCACCCGCGCCACCTCGCCGACCGGGCACGTCTCCGGCCCGATGGGCAGGATGATCCCGGCGCCGAGCGACCCGCCGACGGCCTTGAAGCCGCGGCGCGAGACGGCGGCGCGGGACGCCAGCGCCATGTCCAGCCAGCGGCCGTGGAAGCCGCCGGTGAGCACGGCCGGCCCGGCCGGGACGGCGCACAGGTCGAGCACCTCCTCCAGCGGCGTGCCGGTCGGGCACTCGACCACGGCCGGGTGTCGCGCGCTGCCGGTGACGCTGAGCAGGACCGTGCCCGGCTCCTTGTTCTCCGCGTCGCCGACCTCGCAGTAGCGCCGGGGCCCGATCCGGGCCGCGATCGCGAGCTGCGCGAACGTCTCCGCGTTGGACAGCAGCGTCGGCTGGCCCTCCACGCCGGCCTCGGCCGCGCGGCGCTTGATGCCCGGCGGGATGTGCGGGAAGCCGTTGATGCCCTGCACCAGGGCGCCGCCCTCGCCGGAGATGAACCGGTGCGGCACCCGCACGACGCGGGACGACACCGGCATGTCCCGCTCGGCCAGGGCGTTGAGCAGCGAGCGCTCCCCCACCCCGTCGTCGGCCACGCACAGCACGATCTCCACCGCCCGCAGCGCCCACGCGACGAGCGCGGCGCCGTCGAGGATGAGGTGCGGCGCGCGGGTCAGCAGGACCTTGTCCTTCCACGCGGCCGGCTCGCCCTCGGTCGCGTTGACCACCACGAAGGGCGCGAGCATGCGCCGCTCGACGACGTCGACGACGGCCTTGACCTTCTTGTGGAACGGGAAGCCGGCGCCGCCGCGGCCGGTGAGCTGGATGTCCTCGGCGAGCTCGAGCAGGCCGCGCATCGACAGCGGGCCGATCGGGCCGTGCACCTGCTGGTGCGCGCGCAGGTCCAGCCGCTCGGCCCGGTCGAGCCCGGCGGTGAGCCGGGCCGGGCCGATCGACAGCACCGTCGGCACCGGCGGTGCGGCGGTGGCGGTCGAGCCGCGACTGCGTGAGCTCATCGGGCCTCGCCCCGGATGCGGTTCCAGAAGTCCAGGTCGTCGTCGCCGTCGGCGCGGTGCCGGCGGCCGCGGCTCGCCTCGCGCTCCTGGCGGCGCAGCTCGCGCCGGGTGTCGAGGTTGACCAGCGTGGGCGTGTCGTCGTCGGCGTAGCGGTCCTGTTCGGCCTCCGCGGCGGCCGCGGCCGAACGCCGCGCGGCGAACCGGTCCCGCAGCGTCATGCCGGCCGTGTCGTCCACTGTGGACGTCTCGGGCGAGTAGGCGGCGTAGGGGTCGTAGTCGTCGTAGACCGGCGTCGCGACGCCGCGGAAGGTCTGCTCGAAGACCGGCTCGACGAAGCTGTCGTCGTAGGAGGGGATGGCGGTGACCGGCTCGACGACGGCCTCGCGACGGTAGTCGGCGCGCTCGTCGTAGGAGGGAATGGCGGTGACCGGCTCGACGACGGCCTCGCGACGGTAGTCGGCGCGCAGGTCGGGGGCACTGTCCTGGGTGGACCAGGACTGGTCGGCCGGAGGCGCGTCCCACTGGAAGCGGCCGGCCGAGCGCGAGCGGGTGGCGCGGCGCTCGTACGAGACCGGCTCCGGCCGCCCCACGGGCGCGATGAGGGTGGTGGTGCGGTCGGCGGCGAGCTGCTGGCGGCGCCGGTTGCGCTCGACGGACAGCCGCAGGCCGAGCGCGACGAAGGTGAGGAAGGCCAGCAACAGGTAGCTCGCGGTCACCCAGACGGCCGGCGGGCGCCCGGCGTTGAGGCCGTGCCAGAGGGCGACGGGCCAGCAGAGGTACGCCGTCGCGTGCACCGGCCGCCACATCCACGGCTTGCCGGTCTGCGCGAAGCGGGCGCGGACCATGCCGGTCCACATCACCAGGACCATCAGGTACGCCGCGATCGTGCCCGCGCCGATGGTGAACGGCGCCGTGGTGAACGGGATCAGCGCGCCGAACACGCTGACCCGCGCGGTCATCAGCTCGGTGCCGATGTGCAGGCCGAGCATGGCGATCGCGACGATGCCGAGGGTGCGGTGGACCGACTGGACCCAGACCCGGTGCCGGGCCACGAGCATGATGCGGTCGGTGGCGACGAGGCCGACGATGACCGTCAGCGTCAGCGACACGAGCGTGAAGACGCCGCAGTAGAAGACCAGGAAACCGAAGAGCTGGGTCATCGTCTCGCGCCCGCCGCCGGTCGCCACGCCGAGCAGCAGCAGCCCGGCGAGGGCCACGAGCCCGACGTTGACCGCGGACGGCGGACCGCCCCGTGTGGATCGACCGCGTGGTGGCTGGGCCCCGCCGGAGACCGACGGGTGCGGCTGAACCATTGCAGTTCCTCTATCCTGTCGGGCTGGTTTCCGGCGGTTTCCACCAACCGGCGAAACCAACCTAGGCAGGGGTCGAGGAGGGGGTCAATTTAAGTTTCATCGTGCACTTCCACGCCTGCGGAACATGATCCACAGACCCAATTTCAAGGTCTGTTAATCCTCTTTATTGTTTGCCTAAGGATCGCCAGGCATCACCGTGGAGCGCTCTCATCGCGAATTACGGGCGGATCGCGGGGGGATTTGCCCGATTTGTCGATCATCTCCCGCACATGGCGCACACGGCGAGAGAATCCGTCATCGATCCACTTCGAGGCGCAATCGAGCGGGCTCCGTGAACCGTTGCTTAAGTGCCCGTTAGGGCTTCTTTCGGAAACTCTTGAGCCGGGCAATGATCACGTCGTTCGGACCCGCACAAGTCGTGCGCTTCAGTCGAGCCGGTAGACGGCGCAGGCTCCGGAGCGAAACGTCAGCGTCGCATAGCGTGACAGCTCCGGCGAGGGCGGCATGATGTCGTCCTCGGTGAAGAGCCAGCGGACGTGGTACCGGTCGCGGAGCACGCCGATCGTGTCCCGGGACGGGTTGGCGAAGGCGGCGTCGTTGTCGGCCAGGATCCGCGGATTCCAGTAGGCGGTGTGCTCCTGCGGTACACCCTGGATCGCCTCCTGGTCGTGGGCCTCGGCGGTGTAGGCCCACGACTCGACCAGGACCCGGCGCTCGCTGTAGGCGGCGATGCCGAAGTGGCGGCGGTCGCACGCGGAGCGGCCCCGGCGGCCCTCGTAGGCGCAGTGCATGTTGGTGGCCACGAGGTCGTTCGGCGACGAATGTTCGCGCAGCCAGCGGCCCGCCTCGAGGGTGCCCTGGGTGACGATCGGCCAGAGGTCGGCGCGCTCGGACCAGCCGTTCTCGCGGCCGTCCTGGACCGCGTAGGTGAGCTGGCGGACGGCGGTCGGGGCGGTGCAGCCGAGCAGGAAGACCGCCACGAGGCCGTAGACGGCCGGGCGCCGGCGGGCCGCCAGGAGCCCGGCCACCGCGAGCACGCCGATCACGGCCCACGGCCAGACGAGGTCCACGGTCACGGCGGCGGCGCGGCGCTCGGGGCCGATGACGGGGACGGTCGAGCCGTCGAGCAGGCGCAGGGCGTAGACGAGCCCCACGCCGGCCCCGAACGCGTAGAGCGCGCGCGCCGAGGTGACCAGGGACAGCAGGCCCCAGGTCGCCAGCGCCGCGAGGTAGGGCCGGGCGCCTTGCAGGAAGAAGCCCTCCGCCTGGCCGCCCGAGTGGCCGAACAGGACCAGGATCGAGAAGCCGGCCAGGCCCAGGCCGAGCAGCAGCACGGCATCCGGGCCCAGGAGCCGCCGGCGCAGGCCCAGCGCGCCGCCCCAGATCGCCAGCCAGCCGAGCGCCGTCAGGGCCAGCAGGACGATCAGGCGGTACGAGCGCGGGTCCTCGGTGTAGTGGGTGGTCACGCCCGCCGGGTTGCGGCGCAGGGCGTCCAGGGGGCCCAGGCCCAGGCCCTGGCTCTCGCCGCCGAAGAGGACCAGCTGGGCGAAGATCAGCCAGCCGAGGACGACGGCCAGGGCGGCGGCCGCGACCCGGTGGATGCGGCGGTGCACGAGCAGGTGGACGGCCAGCACCAGCAGCAGGCCGCAGAAGAGGGTCGGCAGGAAGCTGGCCTTGGCGCCCATCACCGCGGCCGGGAGCAGCAGGAACGCGAGGCGGCGCCGCCGGTCCGCACCGTGTTCGCGCAGCAGGTCGAGCAGGACCAGCATCAGCGGTACGAACAGCAGCGCCCCGAACGTCTGGGTCGGGCTCGTCCACAGGGTGAGCCGGATGTTGGAGCCGTCGTCCGTCGCGTTGAAGCCGTAGTCGCGGTAGAACAGGTCCTGCACCCAGCCGTAGGGGTCCGGGGAGAGCGCGAAGAACGCGGCCAGTGCCGTGACGGCCCCCGCCGTCCACGAGCCGCCGACGCGCCGGCCGACGGCCGCGACCGCGACCACGAGCGCGAAGATCACCGGGAGCATGGACAGGCGGGTCACCAGGACGTACGGCTCGCTGCCGGTCGCCCAGCTGGCCGCGGCCATGTCGGCGTAGGCGAACCAGTGGTAGTAGATCGGCTCGCTGGTCACCCACGGCGTGACCAGGTCCATGTGGTGCTTGAGCTCGCCGACCAGCGCCAGGTGGAACGGCAGGTCGATGTCGGGCTTGCCGTAGCTCGGCCAGCCGAAGCCGTGGTGGCGGTAGTAGAGCGTGCTCCAGAACAGCAGGACCAGGGCGATCACGGCGAGGGTCCACGAGTGCGCGACCGGGGCGCGGCCGGCCGGACCGTTGCCGCGCCAGTACCGCCGCAGCCGTTTGATCCCCGCAAAAGTCCCGAGGACACCGGCCGGCACCAGGAGCGCGGCGAGCGGGACGCCGAGCGCGCGGGCGGGGACGTAGGCGAGCACCTCGACGCCGTAGCCGACGGCCGTGCCCACCGCGAGGTCCTCGCCGAGCCCGCGGGAGCCGCGGTGGATGAGCCGCCACAGCAGCATCCCGGGCAGCGTCACGGCGAGGCCGACGTACGCGGCGAACGTGAGGTACGCCGGGAGCGAGACGCCGTACGCGTGCAGCACGGCCCCGGTCGCGACGAAGACCAGCCCCGCCGGCCACCACCCCGACCGCCACGACACCCGGGATGTCCGCCTGGCTTGCGTTTCCGACTTGTCGCGCTCAGCGAGCAGGGCCATGACCCGCTTTCCTACCCGAGCGCGCGGCGCTCAGCCGGGAAACGGCGGCGAATTCACCCGCTGGCGGGCCGCGATGCGGATCAGCACGGTCTTGAATGCGGCGTACGCGTCCGCGCCGACGTCCGCCGCGTGCCGGGCCTCGATGTCGGCGAGGATGGCTCGCGATTTGCGCCCCTGGTCCAGGCCCAGCTCGGTGGGGACGACCAGCTTCGCGCGGCGGTCCTGGGGGTCGGGGCGGCGCTGGACGTACCCCAGTTCCTCCAGCTCGTCCACCAGCGTCCCGATGACCTGCTTGTGCTGGCCCGACTGGGCCGCGAGCTCGGTGGCGCGGCTCCCCTCGGGGTCGAGGTAGGCCAGCACGGCCCCGTGGCGCGGGCGCAGCCGCGGGTGCCCCTGCTCGGCCAGGCGCCCGAACAGCTCCTTCTGCAGCGCGAAGAGCACCTGCGCGGAGAGGACGCCGAGATCGGTGGGTGTTGTAGTCACTGAAGATGACTATATGCGGCAGGGATGGAGGTCGCCGGGGCTGCTCAGGACCTTTCCGGGGCTCGCGTCCGGCGTCGGCTCGCTCGAGGCGGACGACGGCGCGACGACGGCGAGCTCGGTGGGTGCCGCGGATCCGGTGACCGGGGGGCGGCTCGGCTTCGGCGCGGACGGCGAGGTCGTGGCGGCCTGCGCGCCGGGCTTCTGCACGGTGCCGACGCTGAGCGCGACCCCGTTGAGCGTGGTGCGCCGGCCCGCGGTGTCGGTGACCCGCACGGTGAACGGCCCGTTGCCGGCGCCGCTCTCGGCGATCCAGTAGTTGTAGTCGGTGCGGGCGAGCGCCTTGAAGGAGCCGCCGACCTGGATCTCGGCGCCGGCCAGGGGGTTCCCGGTGTTGTCGAAGCGCAGGGCGAGCCAGTACTGCGACGAGCCCTCCTTGACGCGAACCGTCATCGCGCCGGGCACGCTGGGGTTGGTCACCTGGCTGTAGGAGACCTTGATGATCCCGTCGCCGATCGCCCCGATCTTGGCGAACGCCTGGCGGCTGAGGTCGATGTGCCCCGCGGCGCACTCGGGGCAGCGATCCGTGATCTTCACGCGGACGCTGCCCTTGGGCCCCTTGACGTCGAGGTACCCGCCGCAGGCCGCCCCGCTCTGGTACTCCGCGTTGCCGAGCGCGACGACGAGCGGCTCCGCCACCTTGTCGAACGAGCAGTTCCCGCCGCCGTCGGCCGCGTAGTAGGTGGCCTGACCGTTGCCGGACCCGACGGTGGCCGCGCAGGCGGAGCCGGATGCCTGGGCCACGAGCGCCACGGTGGCGACCCCGGCCACGACGACGCCGGCCCCGGCCACGATGAGCGCGCGGCGGCCGCGCCACCAGGGCGCGGCCCGATGCCCGCGCGGTCCGTCCAGCTCCATCACGGCCGCAGCGTACCGAGCCGCCGAGGCCGAAACCGCAGACGAAAGCGAAGCTTAAAACTCAGCCCCACCAGAACACGGCGGCGATGATGCAGTAGAGCGCGACGAGGGTCGCCCCCTCCAGCCAGGTCGACTCGCCGTCGAAGACGATGAAGGCCACGGCGATCACCGTGATCGCCACGGCCATGATGAGCATCGGGGCGAAGACCAGCGTCAGGGTCGTCGCCGTGAGCAGGCTGAGCAGCACCAGGGCCGGGGCCAGGACCAGGGCGATCTGCAGCGGGCTGTTGATGATCACGCTCAGCGCGTAGTCCGACTGGTTCTTGTACGCCAGCTTGATGCCGATCACGTTCTCGATCGCGTTGCCGGCGATGGCCACGATCACCAGGCCCGCGAACGCCTGCGAGATGCCCAGCGCGTCGATCGCCGGCTCCAGCGCGTAGACGAACCAGTCCGACACGAGCGCCGCGCACCCGCTCGCGACCGCCAGCAGGGCCACGGCCAGCCAGATCGGCCAGCGCGGCGGCTCCATGTGCACGTCCGCGCCCGCCGCCGCGCCGCGCTTCAGGCTCGCCGGCAGCGACAGGGCGAAGACGAGCAGCAGGATGATCGCGACGAAGATCGACAGCGTCTTCTCGTGCGGCTCGGCCGGGGTGTGCACGTAGGAGGCAAGGCTCGGCAGGACCAGGGCGCCCGTCGCCAGCACCATGAGCACCATCGTGGTCCGCGCGCGCTCGGAGTTGAACTTCTGCGTGCCGTGTTTCAGGCCGCCGGCCACGAACGACAGGCCCAGGACCAGCAGGATGTTCGACAGGATCGAGCCGATGATGGCCGACTGGACCACCGAGACCAGGCCCGCCTTGAGCGCGAAGAAGCCGATGAACAGCTCCGGCAGGTTGCCCAGCGCGCCCTGCAGCACGCCCGTCGCGCCCGGGCCGAAGCGGTCGCCGAGCTGCTCGACGCTGCGGCCGACCAGCGAGGCCAGGGCGGCCACGGCGGCGCCCGCGACGACGAAGGCGAGCACGGAGGAGACGCCGGTGTAGCGGGTCACCGCCGCGAGCCCCACGGACACGGCGCAGATGCCGAAGATGGTGAAGTCGGAGCGAACGAAAACCCGTTCCACGGTCACGCCGTTGAATATGGCACTCGATCACAAATCTGTCGCGATGGCCGCCCTGTACAGTTCCCGCAGTTTCGCGGCCCGGGCCGGGCGGCCGGCGGCGACCCAGGCGATCCGGCCCGCGAGGTGCGCCGCGAAGTCGGGGTGGCCGTCGCGGTTGGCGGCGTCGAGGCCGTCGCGGGCGGCGCCGTGCAGGATCGCGCGCAGCCGGTCGTACTCGTCCCGCGCCGCCGCCGGCGAGTCGTTCACCACGAGCCCGGCCAGCCGCTGCCGGTCCCCGCGCCCGCGCACCCGCGTCTTGGCCGGGTGCACGCGGAAGCCCTCGTCCGCCACCACCTCCGACACCGCGTCGACCAGCGACGACGGCGGGAACGCGCCCGAGAACGCGAGGTCGTCGGCGTAGCGGGTGTACCGCGCCCCGAACGCCGCGGCGAGCCCGCTCAGCCGCCGGTCGAGCCGGTAGGCGCACAGGTTCGCCAGCGCCGGCGAGGTCGGCGCGCCCTGCGGCAGGTGCGGGGCGCGCAGCAGCGACATCAGCGAACCGTGCCCGCGCATGACCGCGAACGGCGTGCTCGTCGTGCACAGCGCGGCCAGCGTGTGCGCGACCGGCTCCGGGTAGCCGATCGCGCGGAACAGCCCGTACACCCGCTGCACCGAAACGCTCGAGAAGAACGCGACGAGATCGAGCCGGACGACCACGGCCCGCCCGGCGTGCGGCGCGGCGAACGTGTGCACGCCGCGGCCCGGCACGAAACCGTGCGCGGCGGGGTGCACCGGCACGCGCCCGAGGACCTCGTCCAGCAGCCGCCGCTGCAGGGCGCGCAGGCGCGGCTTGGGGGCCTCGATCAGACGCAGACCCATCCAGGTGTACCGGTAGTGCCGGAGCGATTCCACCGTGCTGCTGCGGTTCAGCTCACGCCGGTCCGCGAACCAGTCGAGCCGGTCGCCGTCCAGCTCCAGGAACTCGGCCAGGGCGGCGAGGTCGCCGAGCGGCGGCGTGTCCCACCGCATGCGCACGACCCGCGTCGGCACCGCCCGGCGCACCACGATCCGCGCCGGCACCCGGCCGGGCAGGTGGGCCGCGAGGAACCCGGCGAGCTCCCGCGGGCGGTCGGCGGGGCCTTCGCGGTACCCCCGCAGCATCGCCGAGACCAGGGGACCCATCCATCGCGGGCGGCGCCCGACGGCCTCGAACCCGGCCTCGAGCAGGACCGGCCGCGACCATTCGGCCGCGGCCAGGAAGGCGTGCGCGAGGGCATGGGCGGCAGCGCGCCCCGACGTAGCCCGGTCGTGCCTGCCCAGACTCGCGCGAAGCGCGGCAGCGGGCCGGCGATGTGCTGCGGTGCTCAAGGTTGCGCCCCCGGGGTTGCCCCGGAGCGATCACGGCGAGCCGCGATCAGCTCGGGACGCGCTGCCACGCGGACAACCCTACGGCAACCGGTCCTGGTACTCCTGCATCGCTCGCCGCGCGAAGACCTGCTGGAACGTGGCCACCCGCTCGGAGCGGCCGCGGCCGATGAAGCTCACGAACCAGTGCAGCACCGCGGTCACGCGGTTCTTGAACCCGACCAGGTAGAGCAGGTGGACCACGAGCCAGAGCAGCCAGCCGAGCAGCCCCGCGAAGTGGAACTTGCCGACGC
This sequence comes from Dactylosporangium sp. NPDC000244, assembly GCF_040300725.1. Lineage (NCBI taxonomy): Bacteria > Bacillati > Actinomycetota > Actinomycetes > Micromonosporales > Micromonosporaceae > Dactylosporangium > Dactylosporangium sp. NPDC000244. The sequence continues at coordinate 23,257 of NZ_JBEPEH010000034.1, read as the reverse complement.
TGGCCACGGCCGAGAAGCGCGAGATGGTGGCGAGGCTGCCCTTGTCGAAGTACTTGAACGGCTGCCCGGTCGGCTCGCCCGCGAGGCGCTTGCGGATCTGCCCCGCCGCGTGCCGGCCGCTCTGGATGGCCACCTGCGCCACCCCGGGCAGCTGCTCGAGCGACATCATGTCGCCGACCGCGTAGATCTCCGGGTGCCCGGGCACCGTCGTGTCGGGATTGACCTTGAGCCGCCCGGCCCGGTCGGTCTCCGCCCCGGTCGCCTCGGCGATCTGCGTCGACAGGGCCGGCGCGGACACTCCGGCGGCCCAGATCTTCGTCGCCGACTCGATGCGCCGCCGCCCGTTGGTGGTCTCGACCTCGATGCCGGTCTCGTCCACGTCGACGACCTTGGTGCTCAGCTCCACCTCGACGCCGAGCTTGTGCAGCTGCCGCAGCGCCTGGGTCGACAGGTGGTCGCCGAACGTGGACAGGACGGTCGGCAGCGCGTCGACGAGGATGATCCGCGCCTGCCGCGGGTCGATGTTGTGGTACTGCCCCGGCAGGTGCCGGTGCGCGAGCTCGGCGATCTGCCCGGCCATCTCCACGCCGGTCGGGCCGGCCCCGACGACCACGAACGTGAGCAGCCGCTCGATCACGGCCGGGTCGGTCTCGATCTCGGCCAGCTCGAACGCGCCGAAGATCCGCCCGCGCAGCTCCAGCGCGTCGTCGATGCTCTTCATGCCGGGCGCGAACTCGGCGAACCGGTTGTTGCCGAAGTAGGACTGCGAGGCGCCGGCGGCCACGATGAGCGAGTCGTACTCGACGCTGTAGGCGACCCCGGGCGCGACCACGTCGACGCGCCGGGCCGCGGGGTCGACGTGGGTCGCGGTGCCGAGCAGCGTCTTGACGTTGTTCTGCCGCTTGAGGATCTCGCGGATCGGCGGCGCGATCTCGCCCTCGGACAGGATGCCGGTCGCCACCTGGTACAGCAGCGGCTGGAACAGGTGGTAGGCGGTGCCGTTGATCAGGGTGATGTCGACCGGGGCGCCCTTGAGCGCCTTGGTCGCGAAGAGCCCCCCGAACCCGGCCCCGATGATGACCACCCGATGCCGCTGCGAACGCTCGTCCATGTGCATCTCCCGATGGGGCAGTGGACCCTGCTATTCAAGTACACCACCGTTGCCGCCCCGCTGCGGTGTGTCCTGCACTACCTCGCGGAAGGCCCTATTGCGGCAGGAGTCCGCGCACGTAGGCGGCCTGCCCGGCGTGCTGGACGGCGTCGTCGAGGATGCTCACGAGCCGCACCGCGAGCGACACCGGCGGGTCCCAGCGCTCGTCGACGATCTTGTCGAGCTCGTCCTCGGTGAGCCGCGCCACGAAGGTGCGGGTGCGGGCGAAAACCGCGTCGAAGTACTCCAGCAGCGCCTCCGGCGACTCCGGCCGCACCGCCTCGACCTCGTCCGGCGTGTGCCCGTAGCCGGTGTCGTGCGCGTGCGCCTCGAGCCCGAACCGCTTCGCGTGGTCCCCGGTGACCCAGAGCTGCTCGGCCCCGTCCAGCAGGTCCGTGACGTGGTCGTCCTGCACCCGGGTGAGATGCCAGACGAGCCAGCCGATCGAGTTCGCCCCGGGCCGCGGTGCCCAGTGCAGCTGCTCGGCGCTCAGGCCCTCCACGGCCCCGCGCACCAGGTCGGGCAGGCGCCCGTAGCCCTCGGTCAGCAGTTCGTTCACGCGCATCGCTCAGCACTCCTTCCGCGCTTGGTCACCCCGCATCCTTACCCATCCCGGCCCCGGAGATGCCTCGCCGGACATGCCAGCGGCCTCCGGCGACGTGCCAGTGGCCCCCGGCGAACCGGGGGCCACTGGAGAAAACCGCACTACAGGAAGGCCAGCGCCGGAACGAACTTGTTCGCGTCGATGGTGCCCCAGCCCGAGCTCAGGTCGTAGCCGGGCGTCGCCGGGAAGCCGGTCACGCCCTCGAAGCTGTTGTCGCCCGAGGTCACGTCCACCAGGCCGGTCGGCAGGTGGGTGTGGGTGCTGCCCGCGCCCAGCAGGTACAGGGCCGCGTTGATGTCGCCCAGGCGGCGGCCCGCCTGCTGGTCGGCGAGGGCCACGATGCCCGCGAAGATCGGGGTGGCCTCGCTGGTGCCGCCGAAGATGTGCCACGGCGAGTCGGCGCCGACGAAGGTGTAGTACACCCACGCCCCGCCGTCGACCGCGGCGCTCATCGAGATGTCGGGCGTGCCGCGGTGGTTGCCCACCACGTTCTTCACGCCGGCCTGGAAGAGCGGGCGCGGGAAGACGTGGGAGAGCCCGCCGCCGCCGGCCCCGTAGCCGTCGTTCCACACGACGTCGTTCGAGACGCGCTTGCCGCTGTTGTCGAGGTTGAGCTGCGTACCGCCGATCGAGGTCACCAGCGGGTCCGACGACGGCCAGGAGTTGACCGGGTAGGTGTAGAGGTCCTCACCGTTCGCCTGGTAGTCGGTGGCCCCGGCGTCGCCCGAGGCGGCCAGCACCGTCACGCCGTGCAGCGCCGCGTCGGTGTACGCGTACCGCAGCTTCTGGATGCTGCTGAAGTCGCCCTTGTCGAAGCCGGGGAACGTGTTCTCGGTCGCGCCGAAGCTCTGCGAGATCACGTCGCCGACGCCCTTGTCGATGAGCGCCTTCTCGGCGTCCATCATCTCGGGCAGGCCGGTGACGCCCTCGGTCTCGGCGACCGCCGTCTCCACGAGCACGATCTTGGCGTCGGGCGCCATGGCGTGCGCGTACTCGACGTCGAGCGTGGTCTCCTGGGCCCAGCCGACGTGATCGGCGTTGGTCGGGTCGAACGGGGGCACGTTGCCGGCCTTGACGACCTGGACGTTCGTGTTCGGCAGGCCGAACTGCGCGTCGAAGACCTCGAGGTCGTGCTGGATCGTCGGCGAGCCGAACGAGTCGACGATGACGATCGTGCGGCCCTTGCCCGTGATGCCGCGGGAGTACAGCGGGTTGAGGTTGTACGCCGTGCGGTACTGCAGCGGCGAGTAGCAGTGGATGCCGATCTGCGCGATGCAGTCGGACGTGGACAGCGGGGCGGTCCGGGAGACCTTTTCGACATGCCCGGTGATCGCCGGACGGAGCTTGAACGCGGGCACCGCGGCCGAGGCCGCCGCCGGCAGGGTCACCGCCGCGAAGCCGGCCACTGTGGTGGTCACGACCGTCGCTACGGCGGCCCGGGACACGATCGAGATGAGCTTCATCGACACCTCTCGAGCAAGGCCAAATTGGACCCGCCCATCGGACCCCGCTACGAGGCTGCCGCGCCATCAGCCAAACCCTATTCGTTACCCTTTCTCAACATCGAGGCCCTTCCAAATGGGACATCTTCCCGGAATAATCCCGCCACCATCACGTAACGATGTCTGGTCGCTCCCAGTCAACTTCCAGCGACCCAGCAGGTAGGCCCTAGGCGGGCGTTCCGTCCTCGGCCGAGACGACCTCGGCGATCGTGGCGAAGAAGGCGGCGATGCCGGGGAGGTTGGCCCCCTTGGCCCGGGACGCCTCGCGGTCCTCGGCCGAGGCCCAGTCCACGATGTCGAGCCACTCGCCGCCGGGCAGGCGCACGAGCCGCGCGCCGAGGAACCCGGCTCGGTCGGCCTCGAAGTCGGCCAGCATGCCCGGCCGGGCGGCGAGGAAGGCGTCGGTCTGCTCGGTCGCGACCCGCAGCCGGGTCAGTTCCACCATGGCGGTCATGACACGAGCTTGCCCTAGACTCCGCCGCATGTCGGACAGTTTCCTGGTGGCGGCCCGCCTGCCCATGAGCCGTGAGGCCTTCGACCGCTGGCTGGACCTGCCCATTCCGGGCAAGGCCGCGATCGAGAACCCGGCGGAGATGTTCACCGGCTGGTTCTGGGACGGCAAGGAGTCCCCGGGCGGTTGGAACGAGGCCGCCGAGGGCCTGACGGTCCGCGAATGGCTGCTCGAGCGCGTGGAGTCCGCCTGTACGGGTCCGAGCGGGACGGTGCTGCGACACCACGACGGGGCGCTGGAGATGTACCTGTTCGACCTCGGGTACTACGCGCCCGACGTGCAGGCCGCGCTCCTCGCCCTGGCCGCCGCCCGCCCGAGCACGGAGTCGATCGCCCTGTTCTGGGCCGAGACCGGCGGCCAGCTGTGGAAGGCCGAGGACGACGGCTGGATGGCGGCGCTGTCCATCGGCCCCGACGGCGCGCGGTTCGTCAGCCGGGCCGGCCTCGACCTCACCCGGACGGTGGCCGGGCTGCGCGCGGTGGAGAGCGAGTTCTTCGAGCTGGCCGAGCGCGTCGGCGAGGACGAGGAGAACTGGGACCCCGCCGCGCAGCCGGTTTTCCGCACCGAGGTCCCGCGGGAGTACGTCTCGCTCTGATGTAACACCGTGGTCGCGGGCCGGCATCGCGCGCATCGAGGAGCGCATCGACGCCGAGAGCGCGGCCCGCCGCGTGTACCGGGCGCTCGACGGCGTGCCCGAGTCCACCCGCCGCATCATCGAGCTCGTGGCCGTGGACGGCCTGTCCACCGCCGAGGCCGCCGCCGCGCTGGGCGTGTCCCCGATCGCGGCCCGGGTCCGGCTCCACCGCGCCCGCCGCCACCTGCAGGAAGCCCTGTCCGTAGGAGGAAACGCTCACGGCTACGCTTTTTGAGGACCGGCTGCTGGACGAGCTGAAGGTCGTGGTGGCCGAGCGTCGCCCGGCCCGCCGCCGCTGGCCTCTGGTCGTCGCGGCGGCGGCAGCGGCGGCCGTGGGCACGGCGGTCGTGGTGCAGCTGAACCAGCCCGCCTACGCCGTGGAACGCGACTCCGACGGCTCGGTGCGAGTCTCGATCTTCGACTACCGCGACCCGGACGGCCTGCGCGACCGGTTGGCCTCGTTCGGCATCCGCGCGGTCGTGGACTTCCTGCCGTACGACCGGACCTGCCGCGAGCCGCGAGCCGACTACGTGCCGTTTCGCAGATGCCGCTCGGCCTCGCGGAGGGGCCGGCGCCGGGGAGCAACGACAGCTACTTCCGGCTGCACCCGCAGTACATCGGCGAGAACCAGACCCTCGTCTACACCGTGCGCGTGGATCGCCACGCGCACGAGCAGCGCTTCGTGATCCGCCTCGCGAACGGCCCCGTCGCCCCCTGCGAGCAGATCCCGGCCTGACCTCTCGGCCCCGGGGTCAGCTGGGCGGTACCGCCACCAGGGTCTCGCTCAGCCCCCGGGCCACCGACCAGTGCACGAGGTTGCGGGTGATCATCTCGTCGACCGAGGCCAGCGGGCCGCGCATGTGCCGGTCGGCGATGATCCGCCGGGCGTCGTCCGGCCCGATCCCGTGCAGCGACCCGATGATGGTCTCCGGAGCGCTGTTGATGTCGACGAGGCCGCCGTCGTCGAACGTGCGCGGCAGGTCGGGCCGCCCGATGCGCAGCTCACGCGCGATCGACGGGTGGTGGTTGACGAGCTGCCGCGCCTGCTCCCGCAGTACCCTCCGGGCCAGCTCGACCTCGGCGGACGGCTTCGGAAGGCGGCCGGGAGGGCGGATGGTGATGAGCGCGCCGGCCAGCGAGCCACCCACCGTCGCCACGAGGAGGGCGACCACCCCGACGCCCGCCCAGGTCCCGGCCTCGTCCTGCGGCCCATCCAGCTCCATGGCCACGAAGAAGAACACGAGGAGCCCGAGGAACGCCGCCGCGACGAGGCCCAGTATCCGGCTGCGGTGCAGGACGGCGAGGACGCCGACGACCGCCCAGCTCATCACCCCGCACGTCACCAGCGGTATGACGGCCACGATGATGCAGATCAGCCAGACCGGCATGCGATCGGATCGTGGTGCGGGGGGCGGCGGCATGGCGGGCAGCAGCACGGCGGTCGGCGGGCGCGCGGCGGGCGGTTGGTGCCGGTGGTCGCCGACCGCCGGACGGGGCGGTTCGGGCGCGGCCAGTGAGGGCTCCGCGCGCAGGATCCCGCGGTGCAGCTCCTGCAGCCGCTCGCTGGGTTCGACACCGAACTCGTCGGCGAGCAGCTGGCGGGCGTCGCGGAACGCGGCAAGCGCCTCCGGCTGCCGGCCGCACCGGTAGAGCGCCAGCATCGACAGGTACCGCAGCTCCTCGCGCAGAGGAAACTCGGCGACCAGCTCGGCGAGCCGCGGTAGGAGCCGGGCGTGGTGGCCGCGCTCCATCTCCAGCGCCGCCCAGGACTCCAGAGCGGTCGCCCGGCTCTCGGCGAGCCGGTCCCGGACCGCGTCGAACGGGGCACCGGACAACCCGGCGAGCGCGCTGCCCCGCCAAAGTCCCAGCGCGCGCTGCAGCAGCCCACTGGCGTCGGCCAGCCGGCCCTGAGCTCGCGCGGCTTGCGCCTCCTGCACATAGCCGTGGAAGACGTCGGCATCCAGCCGCTCCGGGCCGACCGAGAGCCGGTATCCAGCGTCGGTGAGGACGAGCAGGCTGCCGGGGCTGCGCGGCGACCGGTCGGGCTCCAGCACCCGCCGCAGCCCGGCCACGTACTTCTGCACCACGTTCGCGCCGTTCTCCGGCGGCTCCGTCTGCCACACCGTGTCCACGATCTGCGCCGTCGAGACCGGCCGGTTCGCGTTGATCAGGAGCGCGGTCAGCACTGCCCGCTGCTTCGCCGGCCCGAGGTCGAGTTCCTCCCCGCCCCGCCAGGCGCGCACCGGCCCGAGAATCTCAAAACGGGGCAACTCGTGCCCATCCGGCATGCTGGCCACCCCGACCTCCCCGTGCCGCCGGACAGTCTACGGCCGGCACGGCAACGCGGCGGCCCCCCTCCGACCATGTGCAACACGCCGACCGCAGTGCGATCGCAGCGCCCGGCAGTGCGACGGCAGTCGGTCGTCAGCGGGCTCCTCGACGATGTGCAGGCGGCCGAAGGTCGCCTGTGAGAACGATCTGTGAGAGGGACGAATGCTGTCCAGATTCATCGTCGGTTCGCTGCTCGGCACCGCCCTGGTCGCCACGCTGGCCGGCTGCGGGGCCGCCGATACGGCCGGCGGATCGGCGGCTCCGCCCGCCTCGTCCGCGGCGTCTCCGGCGCCGGAACCCGCGACGGTGCTGGCCGCCGCGGTCGCCAAGACCACCGGGATCAACCTGAAAGCGGTCCTCGCCGCCAGCGACAACGCAGAAGAGAACGTGATGTGCGCTTACGACGCGCAGCACAAGATCGGGTCGATCACCCAGACGTCGGGCACCGATCGCATGACGATCATCGCCACCGCCGACGACGTGTACCTCTCCGGCCTGAGCGACCTCGGCGGCAAGACCATGCGCATGAAGATCGCGAAGATCGACGCGAAGAGCCCGTTCGCCATGTTCACCGACGTCCTGACGCCGCTGACCCTGCTGACCGGCGTCAAGAACGTCAGCTCGACCGCGCCGGGGACGTTCACCGGCACCCTCGACCTGACGAAGGCGCAGGGCACCACGGCCGGCTCGCGGAAGTTCCTCGAGTACGTGCTGGCGATCGCGACCGACCGGGCCGGCGCGGTGAAGTTCACCGCGTCGGTCAACGAGCAGGGCTACCTGGCCGAGTTCAAGGCCACGCTGCCCCACATCGACGACGGCAAGGACGGCGAGTACGACCTGAAGTTCTCGGACTTCGGCTCGCCGGTCACCATCACGAAGCCGACCGGCTCGAAGGTGGTCGAGGCACCTGCCGCTATGTACAGGCAGCAGTGAGCTGCGTGCGCATCGGCGCCACGGGGGCACCGATGCGCACGCTCAGCCACCTCAGCGGGCGGCGGCAGGGCAAGATGGCGGGGTGGAGCAGGCGGTTGTCGATGCCATCCGGGACGGTGACGTGGCGGCCGTCCGTCGATACCTGCACAGCCTGCCGCACGAGGACCAGTGGCAGGACGGGGGCCGAGCGCTGGCCGGCGAGGTGGCCCGATCGGGCGGCCCCGGGTTCGCGCAGCTGCTCTACGGATACGGCGAGGCTCTGCCGTCCGGCCCTTGGGGCGAGATCGACCCGCTGGTGTGGGCGGCCGACCACGGGGCCAGCGATCTGGTGAAACACCTGCTGCAACGCCACCCGGCACCGGAGGCCACGCTGCGCCGTGCGCTCGACGCGGCGCAGGCCTGGCTCGATGTCGACCCGGAAGCCGAGCTGCGCCGCCGGGCCGGTTTGGCTGACGGCGACGCGTTCACGGTGGCACGGGACCACATCACGATCGACGAGCACGAAGCCCGGGCGCGGCGGATCCGCCTGAGCGCCGCCAACGACCGGTGGGCTGAGGTCCTCACCGAGCACCGGGCCGTCGTCACCATCCTGGAGCAACACCTGGACCTGCCGGTCTCACGCGACGAGCTGATGGCGCGGGCCCTGTGGTCGGCGGACCCGGAGTCGTGTGCCTGGTCGGAGTCGCGGCGCGCCATCAGGGTGCGATTCCCGGCCGAGGGGACCTTCCGGTGGGCGGCCGCCCGGCTCGCCGATGAGGACACGGTGGTGCGCCGCTTCACCGCGGAACTGCTGCACCTGTCAACGTTCGACGCTCCGTACGCCGCCGACGCCCGGGCGGTGCTCCAGGCGCGGATGGCGGCCGAGACCGACACCGAGACGCTGTGCAGTGTGCTCGGCGCATACGCGGGCTTCAGCGAGCTCCACGCGACGCTCCTCCACGAACTCCTGCCGTTCGCCGCGGACGATCGCCCCCAGGTGCGCCGCCGCGTGGCCCTGGATCTGTTCGACAACGCCGGCGCGGACGATCGGACGGGGCCCATCCTGGAGACGATGCTGCGCCTGGCCCGGGACCCGGACTCGACGGTACGCGCGACGGCTACGGCCGTGCTCGTCCACTCCACGGTCGATACGCCCGCGCTGCGTGAGCTGCTCGCCGCCCGGCTGGACGGCGACGACAGGGAGGCGCGGATTCACGCGGCGACCGGGCTCGCCCTGCGCGGAGACGCGCATGCCCTGGCGCGGCTGCGCCGGATGAGCGACGAGGATGGGTACGACTCGCTCGCCTGGAGGCAGTTCGACCACGTGGAGCGCGTGCTTGCGCGGCGGCCCGGAACCTGAACCGAACCCCGCCGCGCCGAGGGCGCAGCAATACAGTGGGCCGCCAGGGACTCGAACCCTGAACCTACGGACTGAAAGTCCGAAGTGGACGATCAACTCGCTCAATTTCAAGTATTGCAACGAAAAGTCCATGGCGGGTGTCGAGCGTCCGATGCTGTTGGGCAACGGTTTCTTCCGCGTTCGTCGTTGTCTCGGCTTTCGCTTCGCTACGATGAAGGCTCCCCCGTTTGGATCTTGGTCGCCGCTCGCGCTGCGGCCCGGTCCTTGTCGGGAGGAGAGCAGCATTGCTTCGGGAGACGGGCCGCTGGACTGCGCTGGCACTGGTCGCGGCCGCCGGTGGCGTCATGCTCGCATCGCCGGCCGAGGGCAGTATCGTCGGCGCGGCCGGCGACGGCATCGAGGGTTCATACGTCGTCACGTTGAAAAGTGCCGGCTTCCAGGCCCAGAGCCGGAATCCGGTCCAGCGCAAGGCCGCGGTCAGCGCCACGGCAAACTCGCTGTCCAGCCGGTACGGCGGCACGGTCGGCCTGCAGTACAGCAGCGCCCTGCAGGGCTTCTCGGTCTCGGGTCTCGGCGAGGAGCAGGCCAAGCGGCTGGCCGGCGACGCATCGGTGGAATCGGTCGAACGTGACGTCCGGTTCGGTCCGAAGGAACAATCCGGCGGCCGGGACGCCAGGGCGGAGGGCACGCAGCCGTACCCGCTGTACTGGAACCTGGACCGCATCGACCAGCGGGCGGGTTCGAGCTATTCCTACACCTATCCGAACGAGGCGCCGTCGGTGCATGCCTATGTCGTGGACTCCGGCGTCGACAAGTACAACTGGGACTTCGGCGGCCGCGCCACGTGGGGGCGCAATTTCGTCGACCGGGTGAGGCGGCCGTTCGACCCTGACGGCCGCAACCAGAGCGGCAACAACAGCAACGATCCCAACGTCCTGAACGACTGCGAGGGGCGAGGGACGTTCGCCGCCGGCGTGCTCGGCGGTGCGCAGTACGGCGTGGCCAAGAAGGTACAGATCACCGCAGTGCGCGTGGCGGACTGTTACGGCGCCGGCTTTATCTCGGAGATCGTCGCCGGCATCGACTACGTCACGTACTACGCGGTGAAGCCCGCGGTTGCGCTCTTCGGTATCGGCGGCGATCGCGTCAGCCCGTCGATCGACAATGCCCTGCGGTACTCGATCGAGGCCGGCATCACCTGGACGGTCGGCGCCGACGACGACTACGAGTACGATCCGGGCGGCAATGCCTGTTACCACTCGCCCAGCAGCGTGCGGACGGCACTGGTTGTCGGCGCCTCGGATGTGTACGACAACCGGCCGGCCTGGGCGGATTACGGGCCGTGCGTCAGCCTGTTCGCCCCCGGCGTCTGGATCAATTTCACCACCGGTTCCAGGGACGGCACGGCGATGGCCGCGCCGCATGTCGCCGGGGCCGCGGCGATGATTCTGGAGGCGCACCCGAGCTACAGCCCGGACCAGGTCCGGCAAGCGCTCCTGCAGAGTTCCACCGTGGGCGCGGTGAAGAATCCCGGCCCGGGCAGCCCGAACCGCCTGCTGTTCGTGCGTCAGGAGGACCCGCCGCTGCTCGGCTCGCGGGTCAAGGGCCTGTACAACCCTCGCTTCGGTACCTCGGAGGCGTACGCGAGAGCAAAGGACTCCAACCACATCGTCTACGCAACCTGGACCGATGAATGGACGGGATGGACCGACCTCGGCGGCGACACCACGGACGATCCGGCGCCGCTGTACAACCCGCGATTCGGCACCACCGAGGTCTACACGCGCCTGTCCAGTGGCCACGTCGCGTACCGGTACTACTCCAGCGGCTGGGCGGACTGGATCGATCTGGGCGGCGACATCGTCGGCTCGCCGGCGGCGCTCTACAACCCGCGATTCGGCACCACCGAGGTCTACGCGCGGACCACGGACGGGCACCTGAAGTACCGCTACTTCTCCAACGGCTGGTCGGAGTGGTACGACCTGGGCGGCGGCGCCGCCAGCGATCCGGCGCTGCTGTACAACCCGAAGTTCGGCACCACGGAGGCGTACGTCCGCGGCGTCGACGGGCATGTGAAATATCGCTACTACCTCAACGGATGGGCCGACTGGATCGACTTGCAGGGCGACATCACGGGCGATCCACAGGTGATCTTCAACCCGAAGTACGGCACGACCGAGGTTTACGCGCGAACCACGAACGACACGCTCGCCTACCGCTACTACCTCGGTGGCTGGGCCGGCTGGATCGATCTCGGCGGCGCGCTGAACGACAGCCCCGGGCTCGTCTACAACCCGAGGAGCGGCACCACGGAGGCCTACGTCCGCACAGCGTCGGCCCAGATCGAATACGTCTACTACCTCGGCGCCTGGTCGGGCTGGAACAAGCTCGGCGGCAGCACCGCAGTCGCTCCCTCGGTCATCTACAACGCCAAATGGGGAACGACCGAGCTGTACACCCGCACTGCGGATTTCCACGGCAACGTCAGCTACTACGGGGGCGGCTGGCAGCCCTGGAGCGACATCTCCGCATAGGTCGAAGCCACACCAACCACCGCCGAGCAGCCGAAGCCACCGCCCGGCTCGCCCTCACCACCGCCAGAAGATCCTGGTCAGGGCGATCTCCCTCGCAGCGGTTTCACGGCCGGCGTAGGCCCTCGACTCGCGAGTCCTGGAACGTCCGCCACCGTCCGCACGTGGTAGCAAACATCCGAGCAACCACGGAGCAAACACGACCGCCACCATGCACGCTGCCGGCGACGGTGGCATGCAGTGCGCGCCGCCGCCTCACGCCTGGTGCCCGCATGCTGCCGCGGGTCAGAGCGGGCCGGGCATCCCCGTCGGCCGGGACAGCAGGTCGAGGACACCGGTCAACTCCAAGACCCGGCGGGCGACTCCGTCGTATCCAGTCAATACCCGCGTGTCGCCCAGCATCGCGGGCGGCTGAACGCAAGGGCGCGAGCGTCGGATTCCTGACGTCCGGATTGGCGCGTGAGGCCGTCTATTTCTCAAGACCAACTGCACACGATCGAGGAGCAACCACCGATGGGTATGACGAAGGCGAAGACGTGGCTCGCGGCCTTCATGCTGGCCGCCTCGGCGGGGGTCGTGCTGGCCACCGGCGGGACAGCCGCGGCCGCCACGCCGTGCGTGGGCGTCAATAACACGGACACGACGATCCCGGACCTGGGCAGCGTCGAGAGCCCGATCGCGATCGCCGGCTGCGCCGGTAGCACGGCGCCGGCCAACGCCACCGTCGAGGTGCACATCGTGCACCCCTACCGGGGTGACCTGGTCGTCACGCTGGTCGCGCCCGACGGCTCGACGTACGTCCTGGCCAACCGGTCGGGCGGCAGCGCCGACAACCTCGACCAGACCTTCACGGTCAACCTGAGCAGCGAGGCGCCCAACGGCACCTGGAAGCTGCGCGTGCAGGACGCGGCGGCCACTGACACCGGCTTCATCAACACCTGGAACATCAACGTGGGCCCGACCGCGGCGCTGTGCCCGGGCACGAACAACACCGCCCTCAAGATCCCGGACCCCGGCACCGTCGACAGCCCGATCACGATCGCCGGCTGCGCTGCCCCCACGGCCTCGCCGACGAGCACGGTCGAGGTGCACATCGTGCACACCTACCGGGGTGACCTGGTCGTCACGCTGGTCGCGCCCGACGGCACGCCGTACATCCTGTCCAACCGGTCGGGCGGCAGCGCCGACAACATCGACCAGACCTACACGATGAACCTGAGCGGCAAGGCGCCCAACGGCACCTGGAAGCTGCGCGTGCAGGACGCGGCGGCCGCCGACACCGGCTACATCAGCACCTGGTCGATCAAGGTCTGAGGGTGACCTCGGCCGGCTGAGTCCAGTCGGCCTCGGCTCCCTCCCGGACCGCCTCGGCGCACCGCACCGCGCCGAGGCGGTCCCGCACCACGCGCTGCGCCGGATGAGCGACGAGGACGGGTACGACTCGCTCGCCAGGAGGCAGTTCGACCACGTGGAGCGCGTGCTTGCGCGGCGGCCCGGAACCCTGAACCGAGCCACGAGAAGCGCGAAGTGTCATACCCCGCTGGCAGTCTGGCCCTACGCACCCCTCGGGCCGGGTGAACTGGCGGCGCGAACGCGCTCGCCAGTGGCCGCGCAGCGGCCATGGGGGTGCGGGTGGGAACCCCCGCCGCGCCGAAGGCGCAGAAATACAGTGGGCCGCCAGGGACTCGAACCCTGAACCTACGGATTAAAAGTCCGAAGTGGACGATCAACTCGCTCAAGTTCAACCATAACAACGAAAAGTCCGTGGCGAGCGCCGAGCGTCCGATGCTGTTGCGCAACGTCCGTGCTGGTCGGCAAGCTCGGATCCCCGCAAGGCCGAGGCTCGCCTCGCATCGGACGCGCAAGTTCCTGCACCATCCGCTTTCGTCTGCGCCAGGTAGCGAACATCTGAGCAACCAGCGAGCAACCGATCACGGGGTCACCCCGTGATCGCAGGCTTCCGCAGTCTCGTCTACATCCAATTGAGCCGATACGAGAGGACTACGGTGCGTCGCAACCCGGCCCAGTGGAAGCGCTTGATCAATTCACCCATCTGCCGATGATCGGACATCCGATCTTGCCGTCGAACGCCGAGCCGCCAGTCGCGGCCCTCAGCAGAAAGCCCCTAGCCCCTTTCGCTCCTACTTGCAGGCCGGGTTGCGCTCCGGCGCATTCTCTATGGGACGTGTCACATAAGGAGGTAGCTTCGTAGCGTCGTCGACCCAGCTGCAAAATAGCTGTTCAGGGCTCCCGTCCATGTCCGCTCCGCTCAAGTCCGCACCGCGCAGATCCGCATTGCGCAGGTCCGCGCTGCGCAGATCCGCACCATTGAGGTCCGCGCTGTCCAAATTTGCAGCGCGCAGGACGGCGCCCTGCAGGTTGGCATTGCGCAGGTAGGCGCCGTGCAGGTCGGCATTGTTCAGACCCCCGGCGAGTAGGTTTGCGTACTCAAGATTGGCGCCGGCCAGATTCGAGCCGAGGAGTTCGGCGGCGGGCATCGACAGCAGCGCGCTGTTGAAGTCGAGACGCGAATTGCCTTTAGCTAGAGGGCTCGGCCGCCGGCCGAGCACAGTTACAGCAGCCTGAACGTCCGGCGAGGACGGCGGCCTGGCTGGCGGCGGAACCTCGACCAACCTTGGGGCGTGTATGCGGACAAATGCGCACAGCACTTCGATGATGGCGGGCTCGTCGCGGGGCGAGTCGTTCATGAGCCGTTCGAGGGCGTAAATTCCCCCAAGGCGGACGCCAAGCTTGTCATCGCCTTCTTGGCCGAGCTGTTCGACCGCCTTGCCGAACCGGTCGGTGAACTGCCCCTGCTCGGCGACTTTAAGCTGATCGCGGTTCGCCTGCTGTTGCCGCCGATTGGCGTCATTGGTATAGAACAGCCCCGCGGCGACGAGTAAGAGTGACACGATGCCGGCGAACGCCGTCAACGTTTGCCGCCAGTCAGGGCGGATGTCGAGTTGGACGGGTGTCGGTGATCCTTCCAGGCGGAGCGGCTGCCCGCCCCGGCGAAGCGCTCTGGAGGCCGCCCGGGGTGTGTTCGGTCGGCCAGCCCGACGCAGGGCGGCGGCTGGACTGCGCGGCGGGCTGGAACTGACGGGGGTTTTCCAGGCTGCGCGGGCGGCGGCGAGTCGTACGCGGAGGCTGGGCATGGCACCTATTGCATCGGCCGGGTGCAACAGAATGCCATCGGCGAAAGGCGGATACTGGACTTCAGATGGCCACCCGGCTATCCCTGCCGTCCTCGACCTCGCGCGGCAAATCGTGCGGCGTGAGACCGGGTCACCTCCGGCTGCGATGGACGATGGTCATCATTGCCTCGACCAGTGGGAACACGGTCCGGCAGTTGCTCGCTTCGTGCAGGGTGACGAGGACGCGATCCGGGAGATCGTCGCCCCGACCTCCATCAGCGTCCGCAAGCAACGCTGCCCGTCCATGACCGCCAACCCGTCGCGACACGCGGCTTGATCCCGTTTCCAGACATGCCGCGGACGGTGCGATGGTCCGGCCCCAAGTCCAGCGTCAGTGCATGCTGGTGGTCGCGGCTGCGCGGTGGTTACTCGGGTTAGTGACGACTCTGCGCGGCCAAGAGGCGCGCCGACGCGGCCCGGCCTATCGATATCCGCACTCTTGAGCATCGCAATCTGGTATTCCGCGCAGGTTCGGGTGGAAAATATGTTGACCTTCTTTGTCGATTGCAAGGGCGTCGGCGAACCTTCGCGGACAATCCCGAAAGCTCGTTCCTGCAAGTGGTCCGTACGGCGGCGGAGGGTGGACACACCGTCATGGAGATGATCGATCCCTATGTCGGTGCCAGGTTGAACTTCAAGCAACTTGGCCGATTGATCCAAGAATTCCAGTCACTACTGGTTAGCGCACGTTCAATCTTGGGCCTAACGCCCTACCAGACATTGAGCGAGGCCATCGCCCGAGCGGTGGCTGCGGTCATCAATTTTAATCCATCGGAGCTGATCACTAATACCGCGCAGAGTCCGTTCGGCAAGGTCGACAGGCGCCACAGTATCGGCCGTGGAGACAGCGATGCAGGTGCTGACCGAACCGAGATGCAGCCTGTCGGCTGGACGAGCGGCAATGCCGCGACATGGCAGCAGCGCTGCGTTCAGCACGCCGTCGAGTGACTCGGTGACACCGGCGGACGAGGAAACCGGCACGGCGGTGCACAGCTCGTCCAGCTGGGCCAGGTACGCCGGGGAAATCGCGTCATCACCGTAGCGTTGCCACAGCTGATCCGACAGCCGCGCTACCAGCGCGGGCCGTTGACTGCCAGCGATCCCTGCCGCCGCGGAGTCCTGCTCGACGCTGGGGAGATAGCCGAGTTCGATCGCAGCGGACAGTTCGTCGAAACGGGTCACTGGAAGGGCCCGGCTTGGCGTTTCCGCCGCTGGCAGCGTAGCGGGGCCCGCGGTGAGCTGGTCGACGAGGGCAGCGGTCGCTTTGGCGCGACTCCGGACAAGTTCCTCACCGGTGACACCAACGGGGAACGGATGGCTGAGGGCGATCCAGTCAAGCTTGGTGATGAGATCGGTTCCGGCTAGGTACCCGAGTCGGACAGAGCCGAACGACTGGCCGATGAAACCCGTGTAGTGCAGGCCGTTCTGGGCTTGGATCGCGGTGAGAAGGTCCCGGTACGTCTGCCGGTCGAAGCCCCATTGGTAATTGCCTGCGGCGGTCAGGCCGCAGGAGGTGCGCAGCGCCTGAGCGTTTGCCTGCGTATCGGGTGCCGCCGTACGTGACGACCGGTAGAAGGCGGTAAGGCGGGTCCGGCAATCTGGGGAGGGGTCGCGGGTGAACCAGGGCTCCTCGACCGCGACGAAGTTGTACTTGCTCGCGACATCTGGATGCTGCGCTAGGAAGGTCAGCAGGTAGCCGTCGCCCAGGACCGACAGTCCAGGTCCGCCGAAGTCAGCGATGACGGTGCGCGTCGTGGGCGTGGGGGCCTTGGTCAACGTATAGCGGAGGTTGCGACCGTTGACGACGATGTCGCGGCACTCTTCGCGGGTCGCGACGTCGTCACAGCGTGCGCCGCTGGCCGCGGTCTCGCTGCTCGGGCTCGGCGCTGTTTCGTGGCCGCTGGTGGGGCTCGAGAGGAGCATCGATGCGCCGACGATGGCTGCTACGGCGATCGCCGCACTGGCCATGCCGATCCGAAGGTTGCGTCCTGTGGCCTGGCTTGCGGGCCGGCGAGCCGCCGGGCGGCGTGCGTGCGCACGCCGCCCGGACGACTGCAGGCGTTTGCCTACGTTCACCAGCCCGAGTCCTTGTTCAGGTAGTACTCGTGGTAGAGGTCGCCGCCCCAGAAGTCGACCTGCGCCCACGCGTAGTCGGCCCAGGTCGGGATGATCCAGTTGTTCTGTGCGTTGTAGTCGCCTGCGACATCGATACGGATCTGACGTCCGGGCTCTGAGCCTTCGATGCCGATACCGATCATCTTGGTGGATGTGTTGTTCTTTAGGATCGTGTTGCTGCACGTGCGCATCGGGATGCTGACCGTGCCGGTGACGCCGCCATAGGTACCGCCGAGTGAGAGCGAACCACGTTCCTGACAGGAGCTGCTGGGGCCCGGCGGCTGCCACGAGTTGAGGCTGGTGAGCCTGGGCTCCTGACCGGCCCACGGCCGCGAACGGATGGTGAATTCCTTCGTCGAGGCGAAGTGGCCGCCGTAGTCGGTCGCACGGGTCCACAGGCCCCATCGGTTGTACACCCAGTGGTTGGTGCCGGACTGGGCCCACTTCTCGAAACAGGAAATCAGCTGGTGCTGGTCGGGGCTGTAGTCGTTGCTGAACCAGACGGTCACACAGCCGTTGTTCTGCTTGTACATGTTGGAGGCCGACGAGGCGGCGTCGTAGCCGGAGCCTCCGTTCGGCTGCGCGATACCGGCCTGTTCCTGGCCGTCGCGAAGCAGCTGGACGCCGATCGCCTGGGCGCCGGAGCGGCCGTTGTCGTCAACCTGCTGCAGCGAGATGTCGGTGACCGGCTGCTCGCCGGTCCAGGCGATGTCGACGTTCTCTCCGGGATTGAGCGGGTCGGGCACGCTGGCGACCGAGACGTCCGCCTCGTTGAGCATGCGGCCGCGGCGGGCTTCCTGGTCGAGGTAGTCCCGGACGTGCTTGCCTGCCCGTCCGGAGCGGTCGATCCGGTCGCCGCGCTGGGCGGTGCTCTTGAGTGTGTCCCCGCCGAGATGCGCGGACCGCACCGCCGGCGTGTGGCGCTCGGCGGGAGCCGCCGACGCCGTGTCAGTCGCGATCGGCGCGACCGTGCCAATCGCCGCGACAGCAGCGATGGCGAGTAGACTTCTTCCGGTTCTTTGCACTGACCCTCATTTCTGGTAGAGGCGGATGCCGAGGACATGAGTGGCTACGGTGGCCGCCGTAGCCACTCCCATCGGCGTGTGACTTTCTAGCAGTCCGGGCGCACGCTTGGGTGCCCCGTCCGGGGCAAGGGTCTCGATCGATAGGATTTTTGTCAGCAGTGGATCACACTGCGTGATCGACTGTGGCGGCAAAGCGCTCAGCACTCGGCCAGCCGACCGCTTCTTGATCACTATCTGCAATCGATGTTCATGAGTGAGTTAGATCACCTTCTGCCGCTGTATCAGGCACGCGCCAAGCACCTCTCCAAGCTGGCCCAACTTGAACGGGAGCACTCGGAGCTGCCGAGAAGCAACCGGCAACACCTCGCGAGACCATGCAACCTTTCGCGGCTCTGTGGTGTCCTTGGGGCATGCCAAGCTGGGACGCCCCGCCGTCGTTCGAAAGCTACGTGCGGGACCGACACCGCGAGCTGCTGCGATTCGCCTATCTCCTGAGCGGTGACGCGCACCTCGCGGCGGATCTCGTGCAGGACGCGCTTGAGCGGACCGGCATGGCGTGGCGTCGAGTGCACAAGCATGACGATCCAGGCGGTTATGTCCGCCGGGTCATCGTCAACCGCTATCTAAACCGGCTGCGCTCGCTGCGACGCGAGCGACTCACGGACGCCACGCCTGAAGTGGCCCACGTCGACTCGGAACCGCGGGATGAACAGCTGTGGGATGCCATCACCTCGCTGCCGAAGCAGCAGCGGACCGTCCTCGTGCTGCGCTATTACGACGATCTGTCGGAGAGCCAGATCGCAGCCACGCTCGGGTGCTCAGTCGGAACAGTGAAAAGCAACGCCTCGCGCGCATTGGCCAAACTCCGGGCGGCGCTCGCCAGCCGGGATCTTGATGGAAGCGACGTCTGATGGACATCGAACAGCTGATCAGGCAGGAACTGGCAGACAAACGGCACATGCAGACGGGCTGGACCGAGCCGGTACCGCGGGTGCAAGCCGGGATCCGGCGGAGGCGCCGACGTCGATACACGGTCGCCAGCAGCGTCGTCGCAGCCGCCGTGCTCGTCGGCCTTGGGGCTGTCAACATCCTGCAGGACCGCACCCCGGAAGCAGTGACGCCAGCCCAAGGCACCATCGCATGGACAGACACACCAGCCAGCCTGCCGAATTTGACACGCCGCAGCCCGCGCCCGGACGTCCGCGCCTGCACCGAGTCCGACCTGGCAGGCAAACCCTGGGCCGAATCCAATACGATTGCCGCGAGCGGCGCGAAGACGTACACCGTACTTATCGCCAACGGCAGCGACACCCGATGCACCCTTGGCAGCGCACCGCAGCTCACCGCCCTGCGGAGCGGCGACGGCGAGCCAACAGCACTGGCCGCTAGCACACAAGCGGCACAGCATGCCGGTGCACAGATGCCGGCGACGGTCGACCCCGGCGAACCGGTCCGACTGGACATCACGGTCACACCGTGCGCCAATGCGGCACCGCCGACCTACTCATCGGTCGCCATCACTATCGGACAGCACCACGTCACGGTGCCCGGCATTACACCCGGCTGCGAATTCGCTGTAAGCCCCTGGTACGTCCAGGCACCGCTCATCAACGCGCCACTGACCGTCAGTATGTCCGCTCCCGGTACCGTACGCCGCGGCTCCACCCTCACCTACCAGGTGACCATCGCGAACACCGCCGACCAGGCGTTCAAGCTCAACCCGTGCCCGGTCTATCAGCAAGGCGTCGGCGAAGTCACCCGCACATATCAGCTCAACTGCTCGACCACCACCATCCCGAAGCACGCCTCACTCACCTACGAAATGCACCTCGACGTCCCGGCGTCTGCCACACCAGGCCCAAGCAAAGTCACCTGGATGGCCGCACTGGCCAACGGGACCGTAGCAATCGCCAACCTCGCCACGGGTGGTGAGACGGTGCAGATCGTCGAGTAAGACCTGGCCTGCACTAGTGAGCCGAGTTTGGTAGGTCGGCTCAGAGCCAAGACTGTCGTGGTCAAGACCGGCGAGGGCGGCCGAAAGGTCGACACGTTTGCCATCCAGGACGTCCTATGCTGTCTCGCGCCCTGGCCGCCCTTCCGATCTTGTTTAGCGCGATCGCTTTCAGCGGCACGGCGCAGGCTGATGACGTCACCTCACCGGCGGCAACCACCGCGGTTGCGGCCGGCCTGTCGGCGCAGGACCGCAACCTCGTGCCGCAGGACCGGCAGTCTCGGTGCCCGGCACGTAATCCCACTTATGGTGCGCCGACACTCCACCCGTCCCACGCGGCGGCCGGCGCCCGGGGCCGACCTGCCGGCCGCTGGGCCGGCGGGACGGGCGGCACACCAGCCGCGAGCGTAGCGGCGCCGTCGCCACTGTGCGCATGCCGGTCAACCTGCCGCCAAGGGCCCTGGCCTGGATCAACGGGCGCCGCTGCGCGATGGGCCTGTGCGGGGCCTCGGCGCCGGCGCCGCCGACGCGGGGTGTGGGTTGCGGCTGGCGGTACGACGGCGCCTGGGTCGTACGGGTGGCAGCTCGTCCTCGCCGGGCCGCTCGCCGGGGCCACCCTCGTGTCGTGCCGCGGCGGCTTCCCGTGGCTGCGGCCCGAGCCGGACCGATCCCACCTGCAGCGCACCAGCCACCTCCTGCGCCACACCGTCGCGGGCGCGGTCGTGTGGCCACCGCGGCCAGCGGCACCTTACTGTGGGGGAATCCGCGGCGGCGGATCGGCTCCTGCACCTGGTCGCGGCCACCGCCCTCGAGGCCGCGATAGCTGCGTGGCCAAGGCCGCAACGGGCACGCCTGCGCGTCGGTCATGCACGACGCGAGCCCGGACGCTGGGGCGGTCCGCTTTCGGAGTCATACCGCGATGATCGTCAACGCCGCCGGACGGCGATCGGTGCATGATCGTCGGCCACGGCGAGCGGCCGTGACGGGGGTGCGCCCGCTCGGTCGAGCCGGGCGCACTGGGTACAGCCGCCAAGGCGAGCTACACCACCGCCGTCACCGAATCGTCCTGCGCCGGGACCAGGTCGATGTGATGGCGGGCGGCGTCGAGATGTCCCCGGGCCGCGGTCAGCGCCGTGCGCGCGACGTCCACCTCACCGCCTGCGGTTGGCCAGAAGTCGCCGGCGTAGGGCGCCACCCAGCCGGCGAGCTCCGTGAGCGCCGCCGTTGTGTCGGCCAGAACGGCCACGGCCAGGTCAGCCGGGTAGGAGCCGTTGCGCGCGGCGATGTGGCAGCAGTTGCGGGCCGCGTCCCGCAACCGGCGCAGGGCCGCGGGAACGAACTCGTGCTCGTCATCGGCGACGACGGGAACCGGTGGCTGGTGTTCGACGCTGGCTGCATCGGGTCGGTGGTCGAGGGTGATCGTTTCGGGCAACGGACGCCTCCTCAGCTGTCGGGCGCCGCCGGCCGGTTCGGCCGGGCGGCGTATGCATCAACGCCATGGACGCTTGCCTCGCGGGTTCGATCAAGTCGCCGTCGGTCTCAGGGACCACCGGCCCATGGCCTGGCCGCCGAGGTAACGGGGCGGGTGCGGGAACGACCGGACGTGGCGGGGCTGCCACAGCCCCAGGTGCGGAGTCCCCCGCGCGTGCGGGGACGACACGAGCAACACGCCCAGGCCTGCGATGGCCAGGGGAGCACCCCCGCGCGTGCGGGGACGACACCTCCATCGCCTCGATGCCCGGGTAGTTGTCGGGAGTACCCCCGCGCGTGCGGGGACGACGAGGCGGCGGGCGAGAAAGGGACCGGCATCACCGGTCTATCCCCGCGCGCGGGGACGATGGCAGCAACCGCAGCGCCGCCTCGATGCGCCGCGGAGTACCCCCGCGCGCGGGGACGACCGCGGGCGCTCTGCGGATCGGTCATGGTCCACCGGATTATCCCCGCGCGTGCGGGGACGACCCGTCACGGGCCCTGCGGATCAACTGGTTCTGCGGATTACCCCCGCGCATGCGGGGACGACCGAGCGCCTGGTGGGCACGCGGCCAGCAGGTGGGGATTACCCCCGCGCGTGCGGGGACGACCGCACCCACAGCCCGCGTGCGAGGTGCTCGGGGGGAGTACCCCCGCGCGTGCGGGGACGACGACGCACCGCACCTTCAGGCCAACCCGGACCGGGGAGTACCCCCGCGCGTGCGGGGACGACGGCATGTACCAGCACGTCCACGTCACGTCGACGGGAGTACCCCCGCGCGTGCGGGGACGACTCCTCCACGAGGTGCCGGTGCGGGGCCATCAGCGGAGTACCCCCGCGCGTGCGGGGACGACCACGCCTTGACGGTCTCCAGGCCGGCGCGGTGCGGAGTACCCCCGCGCGTGCGGGGACGACGCGGCCTTCACCGACTCGGGCTCGAAACCGCCGGGAGTACCCCCGCGCGTGCGGGGACGACCGCTGCGTAGTTTTTCACGGTGCGTCACTCCATGGAGTACCCCCGCGCGTGCGGGGACGACCTTCGCCTCAGCAGTGCTTGCATCACCGGATCAGGAGTACCCCCGCGCGTGCGGGGACGACGCCAGCGCCGCCATCGTCGAGCCGTTGCCCTGGGGAGTACCCCCGCGCGTGCGGGGACGACTGCTCGGCGGTCTTGCCCGTCGTGTTGAGGACTGGAGTACCCCCGCGCGTGCGGGGACGACCGCCTCGCTGCCGCGCTTCAGCGCCGCGGACACGGAGTACCCCCGCGCGTGCGGGGACGACGGTGCGGGCCGCAGCCACGGCGGCGGCAGCATCGGAGTACCCCCGCGCGTGCGGGGACGACAGAACCCCCACAGGGCGGCTAGTGTTCTGAGTCGTTAGAAGCTTTATTGATCCGGTTGCAGTAGTTGGCGAGGTTGTCGAGGATTTGATCGGCGGTTTTGGTCCAGACAAAGGGTTTCGGGTTGTCGTTCCATGCCGCGATCCAGGCGTTGACGTCGTCTTCGAGGGCTTTGACGCTGCGGTGGGTGGAGCGGCGTAGTTTGCGGTTGGTCAGTTCGGCGAACCAACGTTCGACCAGGTTGAGCCAACTGCCGGACGTTGGTGTGAAGTGCAGGTGGAAGCGGGGGTGCGCGGCCAGCCAGGTCCGGATCGCTGGGGTTTTGTGGGTGGCGTAGTTGTCGCAGACCAGGTGCAGGTCCAGGTCGGGTGGGGTGTTCGCGTCGATGGTGCGCAGGAACCGGAGGAACTCCTGATGGCGGTGCCGGCGCTGATGCTGACCGATCACCTTGCCGGTGGCGATGTCCAACGCGGCGAACAGACTCGTCGTGCCGTACCGGACGTAGTCGTGCGTGCGGCGCTCGGGCACGCCGGGCATCATCGGCAGCATCGGCGCGGTGCGGTCCAAGGCTTGCATCTGGGACTTCTCGTCGACCGCGAGGACCATCGCCTTGTCCGGCGGGTCGAG
>NZ_JBEPEH010000033.1:0-145723 GCF_040300725.1 Dactylosporangium sp. NPDC000244 | reverse complement strand
CGCGCCGTGGGCCGCGCCCGCGCCCGCGCCCGCGCCCGCGCACGCGCCTCGCGCTGAGCGCCCTGCGCGCCGTGGGCCGCGCCCGCGCCCGCGCCTCGCGCTGAGCGCCCTGCGCCCTGCGCCCCGCGCCGAGCACGCCGTGGGCCGCAGCCGCGCCCCGCGCTGAGTGCGTCGCGGTCGGCGGCCGCGCTGAGTGCGCCGCGTTCATCAGCCGTGCCGAGTGCGTCGCGGGCAGGAGCCGCGCGCCGGGTGCGTCGTGGGCAGGAGTCGCGTCGAGTGCGTCGCGGCGGGGGGCGGCTTCGCCCCCAGCGGATCCGCTGGGGGCGAAACGGCCTGGCGAACCGGCGCCGAGCCGCGAATCATCGGCCGATGAGAATCCTCGTACTCGGCGGCACCGTCTTCCTCGGCCGCGCCCTCGCCCGCCAGGCGCTCCAGGCCGGCCACGACGTCGTCTGCGCCGCCCGCGGCGAGTCCGGCGAGCCCGTCGAGGGCGCCGCCTTCGTCCGCGTCGACCGCGACCGCGCCGACGGGCTGGACGCCATCGAGGGCGCCTTCGACGCCGTCGTGGACGTCGCCCGCCACCCGCACCACGTCCGGCACGCCGTGGGGGCGCTCAGCGGGCGCGTGGCGCACTACACGCTGGTGTCGAGCTGCTCCGCGTACGCCGACAGCGTGACCCCGGGACAGACCGCCGCGACGGCACCGCTGCTGCCGCCGGACTTCGACGGGGACCCGGGGGCCGGCGCGGAGGAGTACGGGCGGTGCAAGGTGGCGTGCGAGCGCCTCGCGGCCGACGGGTTCGGCGCGGATCGCACGTTCCTCGTGCGCGCCGGGATGATCGTCGGGCCGGAGGATCCGACGTACCGGTTCGAGTACTGGGTCCGCCGGGCGCTGCGCGGAGGCGAGGTGCTCGCACCGGGCGGGCCGGACGAGGCGGTGCAGCTCGTGGACGTGCGCGACCTGGCCGACTGGATCATCGCCGCGGGCGGGAGCGGGCTGGCGGGGGCGCTCGACGGCATCGGGGCACCGATGCGCCGGGAGGAGTTCCACGCCGGCTTTGCCGAAGCGGCGGGCGTACCGCAGCAGCTCACCTGGGTCGCCCAGGACTTCCTGCTCGATCGCGAGGTGGCGCCCTGGAGCGGGCCGCGGTCGCTGCCGTTCTGGCTGCCCCTGCCGGAGTACGCGGGGTTCCTGAGCCGGGACGTGACCGCCTCGCTCGCGGCCGGCCTGCGCACCCGGCCGCTCGCCGAGACCGTCCGCGACACCATCGAGGCCATTCGTGACGCATCCCACATCGATGCGAAGAACGGATTGGGTATCGATGAAGAGGCACAGCTGTTGCGTGAATGGCACGAGCGGTGAGCCGGCGACCGGCCAGTGTTCATCGCGTCACGCTCGCCAAGGCCGGAAAAGGCTGTCGTGTCCCTGACCGTTGCCGATGAACAACCGTGCCCACGAGCGTCAAGCGCCCCCCGCGCTGGCGTTCCCAGGGAACTCACAGCGAATTCAGGCGTCTGACGGGCAGGTAGAGCACGTATCACTTGTTGCAACCGAAGCGAACCGGAGCAGTCTCCCGAGCGTCTAGGTAAGTGGTGCAACTCTCAGGGGTCGTCACCGAATCGCCCCTCGGGGCGGAATTCGGAAGGCGCTTTGACTGTTGTGTAGGGGGCATACCCGGGGGGGCACCCGTTTTAGCAGGGTGAAACGGGGAAGGCGAAGGATGGAGCGGGGAGGGGCCCGAAGGTGGAGAACGTGAAAGTGGAGATGCGACCCGATACAGGTGCCGAGGAGCGTGACCTGGTCGGCGTTTACCTGCATGAGATCTCCCGCACGCCGCTGCTCGACGCCGCTTCTGAGGTCGAGCTGTCCAAGGCGGTCGAGGCTGGGCTCTACGCCGAGCACCTGCTCGACAGCGACGAGATTCCCGACGGCGTGACCGCGGAGGAGCTGCACCGCCTCGTGGCCGACGGCGAGCGGGCGAAGGACCGGTTCATCCGAGCCAACCTACGCCTGGTGGTGTCGATCGCGCGGCGTTACGTGCGGTCCGGCATGCCGATGCTCGACCTGATCCAGGAGGGCAACACCGGCCTGGTCCGCGCCGTCGAGAAGTTCGACTACGTGCGTGGATACAAGTTCTCGACATATGCGACGTGGTGGATCCGCCAGGCGATCAGCCGGGCGATCGCGCAGCAGGAGCGCACGGTCCGGCTCCCGGTGCACCTCGTCGAGGACGTCAACCGCATGCGCAACGTCGCGCGGCAGCTCACCCGTGAGCTCGGCAACGACCCGGAGCCGGAGCAACTGGCGACCGCGCTCGGCGTGCCGGTCGAGCGGGTGCACGAGCTCATGCGCTGGTCGCAGGACACCGTGTCGCTCGACACCCCCGTGGGTGACGACGGCGACACCAACCTCGGCGACCTGGTCGCGGACTCCGACGCCCCGTCGCCGGAGGACGTGGTCCTGGCCGCGCTGGAGCGCCAGCGGATCGAGGGCCTGCTCAACCACCTGGACGACCGTTCGGCCGGCATCATGCGGGCCCGCTACGGCCTCGAGGACGGGCGCGAGCACTCGTTGACCGAGGTGGCGACGCGGTTCTCGCTCTCCCGCGAGCGCATTCGCCAGCTGGAGATTCAGGCGCTCGGCCGGCTGCGTGAGCTGGCCCGGGCGGAGGGCCTGCAGGCCGCCTAGCAAGCAGCTACATCCCCCAAGACGAGCAAGGCCCCGGGTCGGAGCGGACCCGGGGCTTTTTCGCGCCGTGAGACCGAGTCAGTGGCGCGGGAAGGCGCGGGAATCGGTCCGCGGCGAACGGTAACGGCTGCGCGAACGGCGGTGGCGGCGCGGACCAGGCAGCGGAGCAGTCCGGCGGGCCGTCGAATTTGGCGGCGGCGGCGCCAAGCGGTGAGCGGTCAGCTGCGGCGGCGGCGCGAACGGGTCAGCGGTGAGCGGCGGCGGCGGACCGAGCAGGTGAGTAGTCGCGGCGGCGGACATGGCTCAGGGCCGCGGAGCCGGGCAGGTCCGCGGCCCGTATGACAGCCATGAGGCGAGTGGCCCTAGAAGGGGTTGCCGCAGACCTTCCAGGAGCCACTCTCCTTGATCAGGTCGAAGCTGTGGCTGGACTTGCCGGCGTTCTGGTAGGTCAGGCTGGCGTCGATCTGGGCCGTCTCGTGGCCGTTGTTGTTGCTGTAGGAGCCGCCCCAGCTGATGTCGTGGGCGGTGATGGGGTCCTTCTTGACGTACGCCTCGAAGGTCTCCGGTCCGTAGTTCTGCTGCGCCGAGGAGCACAGCAGGTCGTAGGCGGCCTGGGTCTTGCCGGTCTCGAGCGCGGTCAGGAAGTCCCCGGTCGCGGCCTTGGGTGCTTTGGTGGAGCCGTTGACGACAAAGAAGAGCCCGGCGACGCCGCCTCCGCAGCAGAGCACGAAGAGGCCGATCCCGCCGAAAATAATGATCTTCCAGGTTTTACTCACGCGCCTCAGCGTATGAATCGAGATCAAGTCCTGATGTAAACCATTTGACGCAGGTCATGCCCGATGCGCGACGATTCGCGCGAACGGGAACGGCGTTATGGCGCGGTCGGCACGTACGCGCGGCCGTGGCAGGGGCCGGGGCCATGTCCGATGCGCGACAAGCCACGAGCCGCGAAACGAGGACCGCGGGCCGGGAGACGGGGCCGCGGGCCGGGAGACGGGGCCGCGGGCCGGGAGACGGGGCCGGGAAAACGGGAGCCGCGAGCCGGGAGCCGGGAGCCGGGAGCCGCGAAGGTTTCAGGCCCGCTGTGCGACGACGAAGAGGCGAGGGAACGGCAGGATCGTGCCGAAGGGCTCGCGCGGGTACAACTGCCGCATCTGCTCCTTGACCTCCGCCGTGAACTCCTCGAGGTCGTCCCCGGAGAGGGCGTCGAGGTAGGGCCGCAGGCCGGTGCCCTTGAACCACTCGAAGACCGGGTCGTCGCCGGGCAGCACGTGGTAGTAGGTCGTCTCCCACGCGTCCACGGTGAGGCCGGCCGCGGAAAGGAGCCGCACGTAGTCGGCCGCGCTCAGCACCGGCGACGCCGAGCGCGGACCCGTGGTGCCCGATGCGCCCGCCAGCAGCGGTGCCCAGCGCTCCCGTGCCGCCACCGCGGCCATGCCCGGGTCGAAGGAGAGCGGCACCTGGAAGGCGAGCGTGCCGCCGTCGTCGAGCGCCGCCGCCCACAGCGGCAGCAGCGTCCCGTGGTCGCCGACCCACTGCAGCGAGGCGTTGGCCACGATGACGTCGAGGGAGCCGCGCTGGGGCCGCCACTCGCCCGCGTCGGCGAGCTGGAAGGTCAGCTGGGCGGTCTGGTGCTCCGCGGCCGCCGCGATCATCGCCGGCGAGGAGTCGAGGCCCAGGATCGCCGCGTCCGGCCAGCGGGACGCGAGGGTGGCGGTCATCGTGCCGGGGCCGCAGCCGAGGTCGACGACGGCGACCGCGGACGTGGTGGGGATGCGCGCCACGAGCTCGCGGAAGGGGCGGGCGCGCTCGTCGGCGAAGCGCTCGTACTGCTGCGGGTCCCAGGTCGCCATGCCCCAATGATGAAGGGCCGCCCTTCGGTGAGAAGAGCGGCCCTTCGAACAAGCGACGAACTAGACCTTCGGCCGCCCGTACCCGTAGATGCTGTCGACGCCGATCGGCGCCTCCTTCACCACGTCGCCGGTGTGCGGGGCGTGCACGATGGTGCCGGGCTTGACGTAGATGCCGACGTGGCCGAGCCCGTTGTAGAAGACGAGGTCGCCGGGCAGCAGCTGGGAGCTGCTGATGTGGGCCACCTTGCTCCACTGGCTGGCCGCGTTGTGCGGCAGGCTCACGCCCGCGGCGCCCCACGCGCCCATGGTCAGGCCGGAGCAGTCCCAGCTGTTCGGACCGGCGGCGCCCCACTTGTAGGGCTCGCCGAGCTGGGCGTAGGCGAAGTTGACGACCTTCTGCCGGGTCGCGTCGTCGACGACGGGCGCCTTGGCGTTGGTCGTGCCGGGCGAGCTCACCTTGGTGCTGCCGGCGTTCTTGGCCTTCTTCTGCAGGTCCTCGAGCTTCTTGACGTCGCCCTCGATCTGCTTGCGCTGGTTTTCGAGATCGGCCTTCTGCGTGTTCTGCGCCGCGATCGTCTCGTCCAGCTTGGCCTTGTCGTTCTTGTAGTCCTCGATGCTCTTCTGCTGCTGGTGCGTGATCTGCTGCAGCATCGAGAGCTGGTCCATCAGCGAGCCCGACGTCGTCGCGTTGAGCACGATGTTGAGGTTGCGCATGTTGCCGTTGGTCTTGAACGCGGCGATCGCGATCTCCTGGACGGCGCCGTTGGTCGCCGCCACGCTGTCCTCGAGCGTCTTCGCCTTGCTCTGGGAGTCGGCCAGGTCGATGTTGATTTTGTTCCAGGCCTCGACCGTGGCCTCGAGGTCCTTGTTCGACTTGTCGAGCTGAGCCTCGATGTCGGCGAGCGACGGATCCGCGTGCGCGACCGTCGCGGGTGCGAGCACGGTGAGTGAGACGAACCCGATCAGCAGAGTCCGCAGCACCGACCGGCGGGCACGATGTCCAGTGGACAAGGAAAGACCCTTCTGCACCGACACCGCCTACCGGGTTAGCTGACGGGTTCGGGCGGGAAGAGATAGCGCCCTACCGCAGCATTGCGGATTCACCCCGAAGAACACGGGTCCCCGGTTCGCCGCGCGCGCCCGGGGGCGGGTGCGCGCGATGTCGATTCGGCGGCGCTTGCCCGGCGCCGTCCGGGTTGGACGGCGGACTGCCGAGCAGGCCAGAGCCTAACTTAACGTGATCATCTCGCAGGCGAAAGGCGTGCGTCCCGCTCGATATCTATTACCCCAAAAGTCCGTATTACCGCCGGTTGGCCGCCCGTGCCAGACCGTGACATTGGTGCCGGACGGTTACAGATTCGGGGCTTGATTCCTACGCGGAAGCGGGTTAAATACTCCTAACTTCTTACACCGCCGGTGCAAATAGTTCGGGGGTCCGCACGTGCTACGGGTCCAGAACCTCGAGGTCGTCTACGACGATGTGATGCTGGTGTTGCGGGGCGTGAGCCTCGCCGTCCCGGAGGGCCGGATCGTCGCCCTCCTCGGCGCGAACGGCGCCGGCAAGACCACGCTGCTGCGGGCGCTCTCCGGCCTGCTGGGCGTGCACGACGGGGCCGTGACGCGCGGCTCCGTCACCCTGGGCGACGCTCCCGTCCACCGTCTGCGCCCCGCCGCGGTCGTGCGGCGCGGGATCAGTCAGGTGATGGAGGGCCGGCGCACCTTCGCCGAGCTCACCGTGGAGGAGAACCTGCGGCTGGGCGCCCACACCCGCCGCCGCGGCGCGGCCGAGGCGATGGAGCGCATGTACGGGCTCTTCCCGGTGCTCAAGCAGCGGCGCGCGGCGGTGGCCGGCTACCTCTCCGGCGGTGAGCAGCAGATGCTCGCGATGGGCCGGGCGCTCATGTCCGACCCGAAGTACCTGCTGCTGGACGAGCCGAGCCTGGGCCTGGCCCCGCGCATGGTCGAGCAGGTGCGGGACCTGATCGTGGAGATCAACCGGGCCGGCACCGCCGTGCTGCTGGTCGAGCAGAACGCGACCATGGCGCTCTCCGTCGCCGAGCACGGATACGTGCTGGAGAACGGCAAGGTCGTGCTCGACAAGCCCGCCGCCGAGCTGCTCGCCGACGACGACATCCGCGAGTTCTACCTGGGATCGCACGCCGCCCACTCGTTCCGCGAGGTCAAGCACTACAAGCGCCGGAAGCGGTGGCTGTCGTGAGCGGTCCGGAGCGGAGCGGAGGGGCCGCTCACCATGGGCGCAGCGTTCTCGCGGCGGCACCGGAGCTTGCGGAGGTGACGTCGTGAGTGATGTGCTGACCTTCCAGGACGTGCAGCTGAGCTTCGCGGGCGTCAAGGCGATCAACGGGGTCGACTTCAGCGTCGGCGCCGACGAGCTCTTCGCGGTGATCGGCCCCAACGGCGCCGGCAAGACGTCCATCTTCAACGTGATCTCCGGGGTGTACCGCCCGCAACACGGCCGGGTCCTGCTGGGCGACACCGACATCACCGGCGCGCGCCCCGACCGCGTCGCCCGGCTCGGCGTCGCCCGCACGTTCCAGAACGTCGAGCTGTTCCGCCAGCTCACGGTCGTGGAGAACCTGATGCTCGGCCGGCACCACCACATGCGCTACGGCACCCTCGCCGCCGTCGCCTGGCTCGGCCGCGCCCGCCGCGAGGAGCTGGCCAACCGGGCCCGGGTCGAGGAGATCGTCGACTTCCTCGAGCTCGCGCCGTGGCGCCGGATGCCGGTGGGGCTGCTGCCGTACGGCGTGCAGAAGCGGGTGGAGCTGGGCCGCGCGCTCGCCATGGAGCCGCGGCTGCTGCTGCTCGACGAGCCGGTCGCCGGCATGAATCTCGAGGAGACCGAGGACATGGCGCGGTACATCCTCGACATCCGCGACGAGCTGGGCATCCCGATGATCCTCGTCGAGCACGACATGGGCCTGGTCATGGACCTCGCCGACCGGGTGCTGGTGGTCGACTTCGGCGTCCCGGTCGCGTGCGGCACGCCGAAAGAGGTCCAGCAGCACCCCGACGTCATCCGCGCCTACCTGGGGGAGGCGGCATGACCGGTCCGCAGCGTTGCGGAGGGGCCGGGCATCGGCTAGCGCAGATGGAAGGTCAGGCACCCGGCGAGCGAAGCGAGGAGGGGGCATGACCATCGCCGACCTGGTGCGGGATCGGGCGCGGCGGACGCCGGACGCGGTCGCGCTGCGGGAGAAGCACCGCGGCATCTGGCGCGAGATCACCTGGGGGCAGTACTGGGACACGGCCCAGTCGGTCGCCCACGCGCTGCGCGGGCTGGGCGTGGAGCCGGGCGACCGGGTCGCGATCCTGTCCGAGAACCGGCCCGAGTGGCTCTTCGCCGACGTCGCCACGGTGGCGCTGCGCGCGGCGACCGTCGGGCTCTACCCGACCAGCCCGGCCGGCGACGTCGGCTGGCTGCTGGCCCACTGCGGCGCGAAGGTGCTCATCGCCGAGGACCAGGAGCAGGTGGACAAGGCCCTGGCGGTGCTGGAGGACTGCCCCGGGCTGC
The DNA here is from genome assembly GCF_040300725.1 of Dactylosporangium sp. NPDC000244. Taxonomy (NCBI): domain Bacteria; kingdom Bacillati; phylum Actinomycetota; class Actinomycetes; order Micromonosporales; family Micromonosporaceae; genus Dactylosporangium; species Dactylosporangium sp. NPDC000244. The sequence continues at coordinate 137,647 of NZ_JBEPEH010000033.1, read as the reverse complement.
TCAAGATCGTGTACCTCGATCCGAAGGGCATCCGCAACCGGTACACCAACGATCGCCTGCTCTTCTGGGGCGACCTGCTCGCCGGCGTCTCCCAGGAAGACCTGGAGCTCGCGGCCGAGCCCGGCGACCTGGCGACGCTCGTCTACACCTCCGGCACGACCGGGCGGCCCAAGGGCGCGATGCTCACCGTGTCCAATGTGGACTTCGCCGTCGGTGTGCTGCGCGGCGAGGGCGGGCTCACCGATCCGCCGCCCGGCCCCCGTGACCTGCTGCTGTCGTATCTGCCGCTGTGTCACGTGGCCGAGCGCGTCTTCACCGTGTGGCTCGGCGCGGCCACGGGCGTGGTCGTGCACTTCGGCGAGTCGATCGCGACCGTGCAGGCGGATCTGCGCGAGGTACAGCCGACGATCCTCTTCGGGGTCCCGCGCATCTGGGAGAAGATGCTCGCCGGCGTCACCACGCGCATCGCCGGAGCGTCGCGGCTCAAGCGCGCCAACGCCCGGCTGTGGCTGCGGGTCGCCGACGGCATCGGGGCCACCCTCGCCGCCAACGGCGGGCGGCACACCCCCGGCAGCCGGCTGCGCTACGCGCTGGGCTGGCTGTGCTGCTACCGCGCGCTGCGGGAGCGGATCGGGCTGCGGCACGTGCGGTACGCGGCCAGCGGCGCCGCCCCGGTCGCGCCCGAGGTGCTGCGGTTCTTCATGGGCATCGGGGTGCCGATGCACGAGGTGTACGGCATGACGGAGAACGCCGCCATCGCCACCGCCAACCGGCCCGGCCGCGTCCGCCTCGGCACCGTCGGCGAGCCCCAGCCCGGGGTCGAGGTCCGCATCGGCGACGGCGGCGAGATCCTGACCCGGCACGCGGGGACCTTCGCCGGCTACTACGCCGACCCGGACGCCACCGCCGCGGCGCTCACCCCCGACGGCTGGCTGCGCACCGGGGACATCGGGGCGCTCGACGGCACGCACCTGCGCATCACCGACCGCGCCAAGGACATCATCATCACCGCGGGCGGCAAGAACATCGCGCCCAGCGAGCTCGAGAATGCGCTCAAGGCCTCCCCGTACGTCAAGGAGGCCGTCGTCGTCGGGGACCGCCGGGCCTTCCTCACCGCGCTGGTCGGCATCGAGCTGGAGACCGTCGGCGAGTGGGCCCAGCGGCGGGGCCTGGCCTACACCACCTACCGCGACCTGTCCGGCAAGCCGGAGGTGCTGGCCCTCGTGCGCGGCATCGTCGACGAGGTCAACGCCGGCCGCGCACCGGTCGAGCAGCTCAAGACGTTCCGGCTGCTGCCCAAGGAGCTCGACCACGAAACCGGAGAGCTGACCGCCACGCAGAAGGTGCGCCGCGCCGCGGTCGCCGAGGCCTTCCGTGCCGAGGTCGACGAGATGTACCGGAGTCCGGCGTGAAGGATCTGCTCGAAAGCGTGCTGCGGGGCATCGGCACCGGCAGCGTGTACGCGCTGCTGGGCCTCGGCTTCGTGATCATCTACAAGGCGACGCGGGTGATCTCGTTCGCCCAGCCGTCGTTCATGCTCGCCGGGGCGGTGCTGGTGACGTACCTCGCCGGCCCGCTCGGCTTCTTCGCGGCCCTGGTCGCCGCGGCCGCGCTCACCGGCGGCCTGGCCCTGGGCGTCGAGCGGCTCGCGGTGCGCCCGATGATCGGCCGCCCCGTGTTCACCGTCGCCATCATCACGCTCGGCATCGACATCGCCGTGCGGGTCGTCGACAACGCCTTCATCGGCCTCGACGTGCGCCACGTCGGCGACCCGTGGGGGCTGAAGGTGTTCAAGCTGCCCGGCGGGATCGTCGTGGAGCAGCGGCACGTGGCGATGGTGCTCACGACCGCGGTGCTCATCGCGGCGCTGTTCGCCTTCTTCCGGTACACCCGCACCGGTCTGGCCATGCGGGCCGCCGCCTACGACCAGGAGGCCGCGCTCGCGCAGGGGGTCAGCGTCGGGTCGGTCTTCGCGATGTCGTGGGCGCTGGCCGGGGCCCTCGCGGCCGTGGCCGGCACCTTCGCCGCGGTCGGCGGCAGCGTCAGCGAGTCGCTGTGGCTGGTCGCGCTGACCGCGCTCCCCGTGATCATCCTCGGCGGGCTGGACTCGCTGCCCGGGGCGGTCATCGGCGGGGTCGTGGTCGGGGTGGTGCAGGAGGTCACTGCGGCCTACCAGGGCCACCTGCCGTGGCTCGGCGGCAACTTCTCCGTCGTCACGCCCTACGTCGTCATGCTGCTCGTCCTGCTGGTCCGCCCGTACGGGCTGTTCGGCACCCGGGAGGTCACGCGCGTATGAGAAAGCGTCCGCTGCTGCACACCGCGTACTCCCAGGACTTCGCGCTGTTCGGCACCGCCGTCCAACGCACGTTCGTGCTCGTGGGGCTGCTCGTCGCGCTGGCGATGCCGTTCCTGGTGCAGGACGACGTGCTGCAGCTGCTCGGCCTCGCGTGCGTCACGGCCCTCGGCGCGCTCGGCCTCAACATCGTCACCGGTCTCGCCGGGCAGGTGTCCCTCGGCCACGCGTTCTTCCTGGCCATCGGCGCCTACACGGCGGCCGCGCTGGCGGGTGATCCGGACGGGCGCACGATCGGCTTCGGGGTCACCGAGATCCTGGTCTGGCTGCCCGCTGCCGGCCTGGTCGCGGCGCTGGCCGGGATGCTGGTCGCGCCGCTGGCCACCCGGCTGCGCGGGCTCTACCTGGCCGTGGTCACGCTCGGGCTGGTCTTCATCGGCGGGCACGTCATCAACGGGTGGTCCGAGCTGACCGGCGGGCCCGGCGTGGGCCGCCAGCCGCCGGCCCCGTCGCTGCTGGGCCTCGACCTCAACACGTCGGACGCGTTCCTGACCAGGGACCAGAAGTTGTACCTGCTGATGCTGGTCCTGCTCCTGATCGGCGCCCTGGCCGCGCGCAACCTGGCCCGCTCGCGGGTGGGCCGGGCGCTGACCGCCATCCGGGACCGTGACATCGCGGCCGGTGTGATCGGGGTCAACCTGGCCCGCTACAAGACGGTCGCCTTCGGGGTGTCGTCGTTCTACGCCGGCTGCGCCGGTGCGCTGCTCTACGTCGGGGCGGGCTACTTCGACCCGACCTCGTTCGACCTGCTGCTCTCGGTGCAGTACATCGCCATGATCCTCATCGGCGGGGCCGGCACCGTGAGCGGCGCGATCCTGGGCGCCTTCCTGATCACGCTGCTGCCGCGGCTGACCCGGGAGATCCCGTCGCTCCTGCCGTTCATCAGCTCGTCCCCGGCCGAGTCGCCGAACGCCTACCAGCTCGAGACCGTCCTCTACGGCGTGCTGATCGTCGTGTTCCTGATCTTCGAGCCGCGGGGGCTGTTCGGCATCTGGATACGGCTTCGCAACTACTGGAAAGCCTGGCCCTTCTCGTACTAAGGAGCCCATGCATGAAGCGGTCGATCGCCCTCACCCTGGCCGCGGTGCTCGCCGCGGCCGGGCTCTCGGCCTGTCGCGGCGCGGACAACACCGACGCCCAGAACGCCGGCGGCACCAAGACCGACGTCGGCATCACCAAGGAGCCGTGCCCGAAGTCCGAGCACAAGGACCGCGGGTGCATCTACCTCGGCATCATCTCCGACCTCACCGTCGGGCCGTTCCACGCCCTCGCCGTGCCGATCACCGAGGCCCAGAAGAAGTTCTGGCAGCGCGTCAACGCGCAGGGCGGGATCGGCGGCTACGACATCGACGCCGAGACCTACGTGCGCGACAACAAGTACAACCCGCAGACCCACAACGAGGTGTACCAGGAGATCAAGGGCAAGGTCCTGGCGCTCGCGCAGTCGCTGGGCTCGCCGACCACGGCCGCGATCCTGCCCGACATGAAGCAGAACAACGTGCTGGCCACCCCGGCCGCGTGGACGTCGGCGTACGCGTTCGAGGACAACATCCTCGAGTCCGGCGCCAACTACTGCTTCGAGTCGATGAACGCCGTCGACTACGCCAAGGACGCCTTCAAGCCCAAGTCCGTCATGGCGGTCCACCTGGCCGGCGACTACGGCGACGACGCCGCCGCCGGCACCAAGATCGCCGCGGAGAAGAACGGCATCACGTTCATCGACGTGAAGACCGACTCGGGCACCGACAAGCAGGCCGGCGCGATCAGCGCGATCGTCAGCCAGAAGCCGGACCTGGTCATCATCACCACCGGGCCGGCCGACACCGCCGCGGTCGTCGGCGGGGCCGCCCAGCGCGGCTACACCGGCAAGTTCATCGGCACCAGCCCGTCGTGGAACCCGGGCCTGCTGCAGAGCCCGGCGGCCCCGGCGCTCAAGGCGCTCTACCTGCAGACCGCGCCGTGGAAGACGTTCTCGACCGACTCGCCCGGCCACAAGGCCATGCGCGAGGCGCTGGGCTCCTCGGTCACCCCGAACGACGGCTACACGTCCGGCTGGGTCTGGTCGTACCCGCTGCTCGCGGCGCTCAAGAAGGCCCAGGCCGACGGCGACCTGACCCGGGCCGGGCTCGTGAAGGCCGCGAAGTCGCTGACCAAGGTCGACTACGAGGGCATGCTGCCCGACGGCGCCGGCAACTTCGCCGGCGGCCCCGACGGGCAGTTCCGCCAGTCGCTGCTCTACAGCCCCGCCACCGGCAACGGCACGACGGACGTGCCGCTGGTCAAGGACTACTTCGTCGGCCCCACGGCCAAGGACTACAAGCTCGACAAGCCCTGTTACGAAAAGCTCTGAGCATGCTTACTTGAGCTCGCTCGCCACCTGTCGCAGGAGGTCCAGCGTGGCCTCCTGCGACAGTGCGAGGTTCGCCAGCCGTTCCAGGATCATCCGGTACGCCGCGATGAGCTCCGGCTCCTCCCACAACAGGTGCTGGCGCCAGAGCACGCCGTCGTCGGCGCCGAACTCCAGCAGCGTGAAGTCGCCGTCCCAGCCGGGGTGGTAGCCGGCCCCGAGGGGCACCACCCGGATGTCGGCGTACGGGCGCTGCGCCACGTCGATCGTGTGCTCGAGCTGGTCGACCAGCAGCGACTCGTCGCCGGAGACGGGGCCGCGGCGCAGCACCGACTCGTCCAGCAGGATCTGCACACTGGGTGGCTCGCTGCGGGCGAACAGCTCCTCCTGGCGGCGCAGGTGGAACTCGACCCGCCGCTCGGCCGCCGGGGACTCGGCGTCCGTGGTGGCGTGCGCGTACCGCCGCGTCTGCAGCAGCGTCGGGAACATGATCGGCGCCCACTCCCCGACGCGGGCCGCCTCCGCCTCGAAGCCCACGTAGGTGACCAGCTGCGCGGACAGGGTCGGACGGTACTCGTCCCACCACATCCGCCGCTTGGCCGCCCGGGCCAGCTCCAGCAGCTCGTCGACCGTCCGCGGGTCGTGGACCCGGTAGTAGGCCAGCAGACTGCGCAGGTCGCTCACGGAGATGGCGACCGTGCCGTTCTCGATGCGGATGAGCTTGGACAGCGACCACTCCATCTCGGCCGCCACCAGGTCCTGGGTCAGCTCCCGCTCGCGCCGCAGCCGTCGCAGCTCGGCTCGGAGGCGGCGCTTGCCCACGATAGGCCCGCTCATGGCCATCACCCCAATCGCGTACACACATGGCATCGCCCCGGTCGAGGGCTCCGCCTGTCTACCCGGATTGCGGCAGATGCACCTATCTGGGCGCGTGGGCTGCGAGAAAGATTTTGGCCATGGCGCTCGCCAGGTCGCCGGGGTCGTTCGAGGCGACCGCCTGCCCTCCGGTCAGCTGCGACATCTCCCGCAGCACGGTCATGTCGGCGTCGCCGCCGTAGCCGATCGCGAAGACCATCACCGGCCGCCCGGGGTCGCGCAGCCCGGTGAGCCGGCTCAGGAACTGCTCCTTGGGCATGGAGAACCTCGAGTCCTGGTCGCGGCCGTCGGTGAGCACCACGACGAGGTTGACGGCGTCGGAGGCGAACCGGTCCTTCAGGTCACCCACCCCGCGCAGCACCGTCTCGAACAGCGGGGTCCCCGCCTTCGGCAACGCCGCGTACTGCTCCGCCACCTTGCGCATCGCCTCGCGCCGGGGCACGTCGCCGACCGCGTCGGCCATCGGGCCGAACGGTAGCGCCACGGTGAACGGCGGCGCCTCGGCCCCGGGCGAGGCGAACATCCACACGCCGAGGCTGGTCTCGTCGCCGAAGAGCTGGGCCGCCTGGACTCCGGCCGAGCGCAGCAGCCCCGCCTTGGTGGTCACGTTGCCGGCCCGGTCGTGCACCTCGTCGTTCATCGAGGCGGACGCGTCCACGAGCAGCAGCGTGTGGTAGGCGAGCCGCTTGTACTGCGCCCAGGTCGCGGCCCACTCGGCGACGTTGTCCGGCAGCCCGATCGCCGCCTGGTACTTCGCCGTGAGCCCGTCGCCGCCCGGCGCCGCGTCGCCGGCCGGCCGCAGCCCGCGGCTGGTGAGCCGGTCGGCGAACTCCTTGGCGTGCATCCGCTCGGCCAGCCGGGCCGCGAGCGCCTTGAGCTCCCCGTCGCCGGCCGCCTTCGGGGTCATCAGCAGCGGGAAGTCGGCCTCGGCGATGGCGTCGGCCGGGTACAGCGCGGCCATCGCCACCGGGTGCCGGGTCTGCTGGTAGCGCCAGAAGTCCTGCTCGGTGAGCGTGAACAGGCCCACGTCGCGCAGGGCCCGGGCCGAGTCGGTCTGCTGCGCCAGCTTCTCCAGCAGCTTGGCCGGCTCGGCCTCGGCGTCGGCGAGCCGCGCCCGCACCGACAGCGCCCGCATCTGGGCGATGCCGGGGTCGGTCGTGGTGCGGGCCATCGCGCTCTGGATCTCCATCGCGGCGAGCAGCCCCGCGGTGTCGCGCAGCGGGCTGCCCATGCTGAGCTTCGGGCTCTGGCCGTTGTTGAGTGCGGCGCCCAGCGCGGCCCACGTCGGCTGCTTGTCCGGCCAGCCCAGCCCCTCGGCGTAGGCCCTGGGGGCGGCGATGACGACCGGGGTGCGGGCCAGCGAGACGGGCTCGGGGGCGTAGTCGAACTTGGCCAGCCGGGCCCAGCCCGCGGTCGCCGGGATCCAGGCCTCGCCGCCGGCGTAGGTGTCGGTGGCGGTGATGGCGACCAGCTTGCAGCCGCCCTGCTGGTTGGCGCCGATGTCGGCCGCGGCCTGCTCGACGACGGGAGCGAGCTCGGGGGTGACGGTGGTGCGCAGCACCCCCCGGCCGCCGCAGGTCGCACCCGCCGCTCCGGCCGCGCCGCCGGAGTGCTCGGCGCGGTTGCGCGAGGCGAGGTTGAGCCCGACCGCGACCCCGGCGGCCACGGCCAGCGCGACGATCACCACGCCGGCGGCCACCCACAGCTTGGTGCCCGGGGGCTGGTCGGACGGTGTCGGCTGCTGCTGCGGCGGCGGGGGCGGGACGGGCCTCTGGGGTCCCCGGTGTTCCCGGTGCTCATGGTGGTCGGGGGCGGGCGGCCACTCCTGGGGGTAGAGCGGCGGTAGCCAGGCGTCGCGGCGGGGTCGGGCCGTATGCGCCGGTGGAAGCGGGGGGTCGTCCTCCGCCGGCGCATACGGCCCTTCCTCCTCGTACTCCGCGGGGTGGTCGTCGGAGTACGTGTCGCCGTCGTCGGCCGGCGCCCAGGGGGAGGGGCGCGCGGCCCGCGCCGGCGATTGTGCGTCGCTAGGGGGCGGGGGTGGCGGGGGCTCGGTCGATGCCGTGGGGGCCCACGGTGAGGGGGCTGGGGCGGGCGTCTCGCGCGGGGGCGGGACGTAGATCCCGTCGGCCGTGAGGTCGTCGTCGCCGCGACGCCTGTGGTGCCGGCCCTCCGTCATGGCCTCCCTTTCTCTCCTTGCGAGCCCGCTACGGTGCGCGAAGGTGCGGACGCGCGATGCGGTCAACCTAGCACCGGTGGGCGTCGATGTGTGACCGCCTGACTACGTACTGATCATGAACTTGCCTTGCGGTATCTGGAGATCCGGTCATTTGGGATCGAAGCGATAAAACGTGGTGAACGCCTCATCCAGGGCGCTCATCTGGTGCCCGTCCCGGCCGATTATTTGCACGGTGGCATCTATTCGGCCGCGCGCTCGTGCGGCCGGTGGGGGAGGTACGGGCGGGGATGGCGCTGGATCGGCGGCTGCTGCGCTGGACTACGGGGTTCGCCGTGCTCAGCGTCGCCTGGCTGATCGCCCAGTGGCCCCAGCCGCTGCTGCACCCCGCGCTCGGCTGGCTGCCGGCGCCCGTCTGCACCGTGCTCACGGCCGTCGTGTGCCTGCGCACGGCCCGCGCCGCGCCCGACCGCCGCGCCGGGCGCTTCTGGCGTCACATGACCCTCGTCATGGCCGTGATCATGGCCGCGATCTGGAGCAGCGCCTACGATTCGCTGCTCGGGCCGGGCGCGCCCACCCAGCGCTCCAACCCGCTGACGCTGGTGCTGTTCCTCGGGGCCGTCGTCGTGGTCGTCTGGGCACTCCTGCGCCTGCCGATGGGCCGGCGCAGCCGCCGCGACCTGCTCACCTTCAGCCTCGACATGGCCGTGATCCTGGCCGCCACGATGCTCGTGGCCTGGTTCTTCGCCGCGCGGGCCGAGGTGAGCCTGACCGGCGTCACCGGCACCTCGTGGACCATGTTCGGCGTCCTGCTCATGCTCTTCGCGGCCATGTTCGCCCTGGCCAAGGTCGCTCTGGCCGGCGCCGGCGCGCTCGACCGGCGGTCGCTGTGGATCATGGGCGGCACCCTGCTGGCCGGGGGGCTCGCGGGCTCGGCGGCGCCGTTGCTGGAGTCGCGGCCGTACGTCAACGACTGCCACATCTCGATCCCGGCCTGCTGCGTCGGGCTGGCCCTGGCCGCGATCCGCCAGCGCCGGGCCTTCGGCGAGCCGGCGGCGACCGTGACCCGGCGCCAGCGTCGGCCGTTCAGCCTGGTGCCCTACGCCGCGATCCTGGCCGCCGACGCGTTCGTGCTGGCCGGGATCGGCACGAGCCCGCGCGAGACCCGCATCCTGGTCGGCGGCTCGGTGCTGCTCACGCTGCTGGTCGTGGCCCGGCAGCTGGTCTCGCTGTACGACAACTCGCACCTGCTCGCCCGCGTCGACGCGAGCATGCTGGAGCTGCGCCGCCACGAGCGCCGGTTCCGCTCGCTGGTCCAGCACTCCTCGGACATGTCGGCCATCTGCGACGCCGGCTTCCACGTCACGTACGCGAGCCCGAGCCTGCTCCGCTTCACCGGCGAGCGCTCGGCCGCGGCCATCTCGCTGCCGGACATGGTCCACCCCGGCGATCGGGAGGCCCTGAACCGCGCGACCGCGAGCCTCGCCACGCCGGGCAGCACGACGACCCTGCAGCTGCGCCTGCGCCACCCGGACGGCACCTGGCGCTGGTTCGAGGTCGTCACCACCAACCTCCTGCACGACCCGAGCGTCCGGGGCGTGGTCGCCAATGCGCGGGACATCACCGAGTCGCGGCGCTACCAGGACCAGCTCAGCTACCAGGCCTCGCACGACGGGCTGACGGGGCTGGCCAACCGCGCGCTGTTCGCGGCCCGGACCGCCGAGGCGGTGGCCGAGTCGCGCTGGGGCTCGGGCGGTGCTGTGGTCGGCGGCGTCGCGGCTGGCGGTGCTGGGGCCGGCGTCACGGCGGGCGGTGCTGCAGCGGGCGGTGCGGCGGCGGGCGGCGCTGGGGCGGACGGTGTTAGGGCTGGCGGCGTTGCGGCGGGCGGTGTTGCGGCCGGTGGGGGAGCCGGCGGTGCTGGGGCCGGTGGTCCGGTGGCGGGCGGGTCCGGCGAGGGTGGTGCCGGGGTGGCGGTCGCGCTGATCGATCTCGACGACTTCAAGGCGATCAACGACCGGCTCGGGCACGCGGTCGGGGATGCGCTGCTCGTCGAGGTGGCCGAGCGGCTGCGCGCGACCGTCGGGGCCGGCGACGTCGTGGCGCGGCTCGGCGGGGACGAGTTCGCGGTGCTGCTGATCGGGGCCGACCGCGACCGCAGCGCGGCCATCGCCGAGGCGTTCATCGACGCGCTCGCCGCGCCGGTTCGGGCCGCCGGGTACGAGCTGCTGGTGCAGGCGAGCATCGGCGTCGCCCGGCACACCGCGGACTGCGCGGCGAGCGACCTGCTGCGCCGGGCCGACATGGCGATGTACGCGGCGAAGGAGCTCGGCAAGAGCCGCTGGGTCGAATACGGCCCGGAGCTCGACGCGCACGCCGTCGAGCACGCGCAGCTGGCCGCGGAGCTGAGCCAGGCGCTCGACCGCGACGAGCTGACCGTCGTCTACCAGCCGATCGTGGGCCTGCCCGGCGGCGAGGTCCGCGGCGTCGAGGCCCTGGTCCGCTGGCACCATCCGGCGCGCGGCATGGTCTCCCCGGCGAAGTTCATCCCGGTCGCGGAGCGCACGGGCCTCATCGTGCCGATCGGGGCCTGGGTGCTGCGCCAGGCCTGCCGCCAGGCCGCCGACTGGACCGCGCAGCTCGGCGACGCCGCCCCGGCCAAGATCAGCGTGAACGCCTCGGCCCGCCAGCTGCTCGAGCCGGCGTTCGTCGCCACGGTCGAGTCCACCCTGCGCGAGACCGGTCTGGACCCGTCCCGCCTGAACATCGAGATCACCGAGACCGCGGTCTTCGGCGGCGGCCGAGCCCTGGACACCGTGCGGGCGCTGCACGCGCTCGGCGTGAAGATCGCCCTGGACGACTTCGGCACCGGCCACTCGTCGCTGGGCCTGCTGCGCACCTGCCCGGTCGACGTGCTGAAGGTCGACAAGTCCTTCGTCGACGGCGTCACGGGCACGGTGGAGCAGGAGGCGATCGCGACGTCGATCAGCGAGATCGCCCAGGCCCTGCGCCTGGAGGCGGTGGCCGAGGGCGTGGAGACGCCCGAGCAGGCGGCGAGACTGCTGGAGCTCGGCTACCGGCTGGCCCAGGGCTTTCACTTCTCCCGGCCGCGGCCCCCGTCGGAGATCCCGGCCCTCTGCGCGCCGCCGCCGGCTCGTGCGGAAGCGAGCGCGACCACCGGGGGGATGGCAGATCGCGCCCGCTTCCGCACTTTTGGGGGCGAGTAAAGCCTTCAGGGTGCCAAGACCTTGGCTGCGGTCTTGCCACGACGGACGCCGGGATTCCTGGCGGGAGCGACGGTCAGCAGGTGACGCGGACCCGAGCAGGGACGCCCTTGAGCTCTTGCAATGACTACGGCCAACCGCAACGGCCCGACGGACCGCGCATACTTCTCTGCCGCGTGGCCAGGAGACACACTGCCCCCGGCCCCCCGGAGTCCCTAGAACGTCACGCCACCGCACCCCACATCGCCGAGAACGCCGCCGCCTCCCCGGCCAGCCACCGCTCCACCTCGTCGACCTTCACCGCCGTGCCGGGCCGCAGCACATCCCCGCGCCGCAGGTCCACCAGCACCGGCGCCGCGTTCGGCAGCACCAGGTCCATGTGCCGCCCCATCAGGTGCAGCGTCGCCACGGCCGCCTCGTCCTGCGGCGGGTCCTCGTCGAAGTGCAGCCGCACCGCCTCGCCCCGCCCGTCGGGATACCGCAGGCCGAAGTGCGGGTTGATCTTCACCGGGAGCGTCCCGATCATGCAGAGCGCGTCCCGCGTCGGCGTCACCTCGACCGGCGTCGGGATGGACTCCAGGTAGCGCAGGGCGCCGGGGACCACCGACTCGTAGAGCGGCTTCCACCGGGCGTTGACCTGGTCGACGACGGCGTTGAGGTAGGTGCCGCCGGTCCGGAACTGGATGTCCGCCTTCAGGGCCTTCACGAGCTGGCCGTGGGGGTTGAAGCCGTGCCCCGACTCACGCTGCCGGCGCAGGCCGCCGACGAAGGTCGCCTTGCGCGGGCCGGTCCGCCCGACGTAGCGGGTGAAGCTGAGCAGGGTGGCGTAGGGGACGGATCCGGTCGAGGTTACGGGCGCGGTCACTGGCGCTCTCCTCCCAGGTCAAGAGCGTCTTTCGTACATACATTCTAATGGATCCGCGCAAGGATGCCCACCCCGTTTGGACGGTGGGACAGTGATCAGTGACGCTATGTGAGATCGAGAACCGTCAGCCCATGAGGTTCTCGACGGGGCCCAGCATGAGCCGCACGCCGAAGGCCAGGCAGGCGAGCACGACGATCACGAAGAAGCTCACGTAGACGATCGCGGGCACCCGGGTGAGCCGCGCGATCTGGTCGGCGTCGGAGTTCGGCGCCTGCCGGCGGAAGCGCGACTGCTGCAGCTCGAAGACCGCCCGCACGCCGCCGAGCAGCATGAACCAGGCGAACGCGTAGGCGAAGGCGCCCTGGATCTTCGCGTCGGCGAACCACGACACCCCGAAGATGATCGCGCCGGCGGCGACCACCGAGATCACGCCGTAGAAGTTGCGGATCATGATCAGCATGAGCACGAGCAGGACCAGCAGCAGCCAGAGCAGGATCGTGATCCGGCCGGCGCCGAGGATCGCGGCGGCGGCCAGGCCCAGCAGCGACGGCGTGATGTAGCCGGCCAGGCCGGTGATGACCATGCCGGGGCCGTTGGGGCGGCCGCGGGACAGGGTCAGGCCCGAGGTGTCCGAATGCAGGCGGATGCCCGACAGGCGGCGGCCGCTGAGCACCGCGGCGAGCGCGTGGCCGCCCTCGTGCGCGATGGTCACGAAGTTGCGCATGACCTTCCACACCGGCCGCAGCAGCACCGCCAGCAGAGCGGCCACGGCGGTCGCGATGACCACCTCGCGCGGCGGGGACGGTTGGCGGCCGAGGGCGTCGTGCAACACGTCGAAGGCAGCATCCACCACGAGTGCAGAGCCTGCCATCTCACGTGTTGAATGAACAGCGTGGAGATCAGGCGCTTTGCGGAAACCGACTGGCCGGGTGTGTGGGACGTGTGGCACGAGGTGGTCGCGGCCGGTGAGAGCTACGACAACGACCCGGCCTCGACCGAGACCGACGCGCGCGGGCACTGGCTGCTCGCGCCGCCGTGGGAGCAGTGGGTCGCGGTCGAGGACGGCGAGGTGCTCGGGACCTACAAGGTGGGGCCGAACAAGGGCCGCCTCGGCGCGCACGTGTCCAACGCGAGCTTCATGGTCTCCTCCCGGGCCCGCGGCCGCGGCCTCGGGCGCACCCTCGGCGAGCACTGCCTCGACCGGGCCCGCGCGCTCGGCTACGCCGCGATGCAGTTCAACGCGGTCGTCTCGACGAACACGGTCGCCGTGCGGCTGTGGCGCTCACTCGGGTTCATCATCGTCGGCACGATCCCCGACGGTTTCCAGAGCACGAAGCACGGCCTGGTCGACTTTCATATCATGTATCGGCAGCTGTGATGGTGTGCAACCGCCGTCGGGTCCCCCTTGGGGGGCGTACTTGCTGGTACGGCTTGTGACCTTCATCCGGCATTCTGTACGAATACCCCGATGCGTACTCCGCCCGAAGCGCGCTACGACACGGACGATCACCACAGCGGTGACCTGACCGGTTATCGGATCGGCGACGCGTACGAGCTGGTCGAGCCCATCGGCGGCGGCGGGACCGGCACCGTGTGGCGGGCCCGCGCCCTGGCCGGCGAGGAGCAGGTCGCCGTCAAGCTGCTGCGCGAGGACCTCATGTCCGAGCCGAAGGCCGTCAACCGGTTCGTGCAGGAGCGCGCGATCCTGCTCATGCTGCGTCACCCGCACATCGTCCGGGTCCGCGACCTGGTCACCGTGGGCACCTCGCTCGGCCTGGTCATGGACCTCGTCGAGGGCGGCAGCCTGCGCGACTACCTGCACGAGCGGGGCACCGTGGCCCCGGCCGAGGCCGCGACGCTGCTGGCCCAGGTCGCCGAGGCGCTCTCGGCCGCGCACCGCCGCGGCGTCGTGCACCGCGACCTCAAGCCGGACAACATCCTGCTCGACCGCGTCGACGGCGAGCTGCACTGCCGGCTCACCGACTTCGGCATCGCCCGGGTCCTCGACACCCCGAGCATGACGACGCCGGGCGCGCTCGTCGGCACCGCCAACTACGTCGCGCCGGAGGCGGTCTACGGCGGGCGTCCGGCCCCGGCCGCCGACATCTACGCGCTCGGCGTCGTGCTCTTCGAGCTCACGACGGGCCGCCCGGCCTACGCCGGCGGCCCCGCGTGGGCCATCCTGCGCCGCCACGTCGACGAGTCCCCGAGGCGCGTGCCCGGCATGCCCGACGCCGTGTGGCAGGTCGTGCAGGAGTGCATGGACAAGCGCCCCAGCCGGCGCCCGACCGCCCGTGAGCTCGCCACCACCCTGCGTTCCGTGGCCCGCCGCACCGCCGACGTGCCCCCGCTCCCGCCGCAGTCGGTGGAGGAGCGCCTCACCACGATCCAGCCACCCCTGCCCGCGCAGCGCCCGGCGCCGACCCGTTCCCGGGCCGCATTTCTGGCGTTGGTACTGCTCGTGCTCGCGCTGATCGCCGTACCCGCCTGGCAGTACCTCCATCGCGACCACTCCACCGACACCGCCGACGGCGTGCGCGCGACTCCGGCCCCCGCGGCGCCCCCGTCCGCCGCGACGCGCAGCGCCGGGGCCGCGGCGGCCGCTCCCAGCCGCGGCGCGGGCTCGTCACGGGCCGGCGACAAGAGCGCCGCGGCGTCCCTCCAGCCGGGCGCGCAGGTCGAGGGCTCCGATGCCTTCGGGCCGTACGTGTGCGGCGAGCAGTACACGTGGGACATCGGCCACCCGGCCCTCGGCAAGCCCTGCCACGCCCTGGCCGCCGACCGCGTCCGGATCATCGGGCACATGCAGAGCATCCCCGGCGTCCAGGCCGACATCAGCATGTCGATCCTCGACGTCGGCTCGGGCCGGACCGCCGACGGCACGCACGAGTGCAACGGCCTGCTGTTCACCGACTTCGCGCCCAACCACGACTGCGGCCCGTTCGAGGCGCACCTGCCGCGGGGGCACCGGTACGTGGTGGTCCAGCGCTGGGTCTACACGAACCGTGCCCTGCTGCCGGACGGTGAGGTCCGCGGCGTGGAGTTCGACTGGTAGGCCGGTCGTCCCGGCAGGCAGGAAATCGGGCCGAAAAATGTCGTACCCCTGTGGTGAAGTTTGGGGTATGACGGGGGATGGTCCGGAGGGACTCGAAGAACTGCTCGACGAGCACTGCGCCAGCATCGGCGCGCTGACCCGGCACCTGCGCGAGGTCATCCTGAGCGCCCGCCCTGAGCTGACCGAGCGCGTGTATCGCGGCTGGAACGGGCTGGGCTTCCACCATCCGTCGCGGGGGTACATCGCGGCGGTCTTTCCCCGGGCCGACTCCGTTGCCGTCGGCTTCGAGCACGGCGCGGATCTGCCCGATCCGCACGGGCTGCTGGAGGGGACCGGCAAGCGGGTGCGATATCTCCGGTTCAAGCCGGACGACAGCGCCCCGACGCACGAGCACCTGATCGAATACCTGGACCTGGCCGTCGCCTGACTCCGCCGCGCGGGTCCTGTCGCTGATCGTAGTGCGGCGCCCCGGGCTTCTTTCGGCCGCGATCTTGGGCGCGGCTCGTCAGGGGGCGGCGAGCCTCGGCGGGACCACCTGGAGGCCGTCGGAGCGCAGGGCCCGGCCGTCCTCGGTGACCACGGCGCTCTCGTGACCGGGGAGGGCCGCCAGCCAGTCGATGCCGGGCAGGCCCATGGCCAGGGCGGCGGTCGCGTACGCGTCGGCGGTGCCCAGCTCCGGCCCCACCACGGTGACCGAGCGCAGCTCGCTCGCCGGGGCGCCGGTGAACGGGTTGAGGACGTGGAGCCCCCGCTCGTACGTGCCTGAGGTCGCCACCGCGGTGTCGGTCACCTCCAGCACCCAGGCGACGGCCAGCGGCTCCCACGGGTGGCGCACTCCCACCCGCCACCGCTCCCGCCCGCGGGGCGCCCCGCGCACGAAGATGTCCCCGCCGGCGTTGAGGCAGTGGTTGGCCGAGCCCTCATCGAGCAGCCGGTCGCAGGCGCGCTGGACGGCCCAGCCCTTGACGTACCCGGACGGGTCGAGCACCCCGCCCGCACTCACGTCGAAGTAGCCGTCGGTCTCGTCCCAGAGCTCCGCACACCGGTCGAGCACCTCGCTCACGAGCGGCGAGCACTGCTCCCGGCGGATCTCGCCGCGCGCGAGGCGGCTGATCTCGCTCTCCGCCTGGTACGTGCTGAAGACCTCGTCCACCTGCCGCAGCCAGCCGAACACGCCGTCGGCGAGGCGTTCCAGCTCGTGTACCGGCAGATCATCGTCCAGGTCGAGGCTGATCGCCATGCCCATGACGTGCTCGACCCGCACCAGGCTGTGCGTCATGGTCGCGCACTACCCGTCATACCGTTCGTCATACCCAGCCTCGCCGCATTCTGCCCGCCCGGCTTGATTCTGCCCGTCCCTCAAGCATCCGCCACACGCCGCATCGCCGTCCGCCACGCCGCGGCATCGCCGTCCTCCACGCGGTGGCGCCGTCCGTCATGCGCCGCGTCGTCGCGTCGTCGTCCTCGACGCGGTGGCGCCGTCCGTCATGCGCCGCGTCGTCGTCCGTCTGCGCCGTGTCGCTGTCGTTCTCGCCGTGTCGCCGTGTCGCCGCGGGCCGTGCCGCCGTCCGTCATGCGCCGCATCCTCCTCCCGCCGTGCCGCGGCGTTGTCCGCTGCCCGGCGGCGGTCGGCCGGCCTTCGGAGTCGCCGAAGTTGCGGCCTGCCGCCCGCGAAAAGGGGCATCCGCGGCGTATCCGGCGACGGGGTATAAGTCCGAAAAGTCGTGGCGCGGAGCGCCCGACTTTTCGTGGACCGCGCGGGCATCGGAGTGGGTCAGGCCTGGAAGGCGCGGTCGATGGCGGACTGGAGGGAGAGCTTGTAGCCGCTGCTCGTGTACGTGGCGCCGGAGACGGTGTCGATGTCGGCGCTCTGGGCGGCCAGGGCCTCGGCGCGCAGCTTGGGCAGGGCCGAGTTGTTGATCTGGACCGAGCGGGAGTGTTCGCTCGGGGAGTCGAGGACCTTGACGTCGGTGATCTTGCCGCCGGAGACCACGATGCTCAGCTCGACGTTGCCGTAGTCGACGTAGATCGGGTTGCCGTTGAAGGTCCCGTCCTTCATCGTCGTGCGCGGGGGCTTGGCGGCCGTGGTCGTCGGCTTCGTGGCCGGGGCGGTCGTCTTCGTGCCCGCGGGCTGGGTCGTCGCGGTCTTCGTGCCGGGCGTCGGGGTCGCGCCCGGGGCCGGGTTGCCCTGCGGGTCCGCGCCCGTGGACGGTGCGCCGGCCGCGGAGGAGGCGCCGGGGATCGGGCTCTTGGCCGCCTGGGGCTGCATCGCCTGGTCGCTCGCCGGGCTGCTGAATCCCGCCTTGGCGCCGACGAGCAGGATGGTGCCCGCCGCGGTGCCCATCAGGGCCATCAAGGCGCGTCGCATGTGCGGTCCAACTCCTCAGAACTCGAAGGGGTCCAGGTGGACCTGGCGGCGGGGGACCCGCAGGCGGCGCAGGACCTGCAGGGACTGCTGGATCAGGCCGTCGGGGCCGCACAGGTACACGTCGCGCTCGGAAATGTCCGGGACCAGGTCTCGCATGCCCGTCGGGGTGAAGAGGCGCCGGGGGCCGGGATCGCGGCGGTCGCCGACCACGAACCACAGCTGGGCGTGGCGCAGCTCCGCCAGGTGCTCGAGCTCGTGGCGCAGGTGCAGGTCGTGCACGGCGCTCGCGCGGTAGACGACGATCGCGCCGGGCGGGAGCTCCTCCAGCAGGGCACGGATCGGGCCGATGCCGCTGCCGGCCGCGATCAGCAGGGCGCGCTGCTTCACGCGGCGGCTGGCGGTGAAGTCGCCCCACGGGCCCTCGACGAAGATCCGGGTGCCCGGCGACATCTCCCGCATCCGGGACGTGTGGTCGCCGACGGTCTTCACGGTGAGCCGCAGCCAGCGACCGTTGGGCGCGGCCGAGAGCGAGAACGGGTGCGCCTGCCACCACAGCCCGCGGCCGAGGAACCGCCAGCGGAAGAACTGGCCCGCCTGGGCGTCGAGGTCGTGCAGCCGGGCGCCGGTGATGTAGACCGACACCATGTCCGGGCCCTCGGTGACCACGTCGGCGACGCGCAGCCGGTGGCGCAGGTTGAGCCAGAGCGGCCCGACGACGCGGCCGAGGACCACGGCGGCGATGGTGACGACGTAGAACCCGATCCACGCCGTGCGCCCGAGGCCCGGCCGGAACAGCTCCTGGCCGTTGGAGAACTGGTGCGCGAAGCCGAGCAGCAGCGCCAGATAGGCGCTGAGGTGCAGGAAGTACCACAGCTCGTAGGGCAGGGCGCGCCGCAGCCCCCGGATGCTCAGCAGCCCGACGCACACGAGCATGCCGGCCGCGATGAACGCGGTGATCATGTCCGAGTACTCACGCAGGAGCGTGCCCAGCTCGCTGGTGAACCCGACGTCGTCGGCGTAGGAGTAGCCGACCGTGATCAGGGCCGCGTGCGCCAGGATCATGACCAGGACCGAGCCGCCGAGCTCGCGATGCCACAGCCCCAGGTGCCGGGCACCGATCCAGCGCTCCAGGAACGCGAGGCGGCTCATGAGGATCACCTGCATGAGCAGCAGATAGCCCGCGATCAGGCCGGTCACCCGCCCGGCGGCCTGGAAGACCTCGGCGCTCGTGTCGACCGAGCCCGTCTTCGTGCCGAGCCACCAGGGCAGCACCGCGAGCGCGAGACCGCCCCAGAAGAGGGTGCGCAGAAGGAACCGTCCGGCGTTGTTGTGCTCGACGGGCCGCGCCGCGGGGGCGGCGAGCGAGCTGGCCGGGCGCTGTCTCGGGACGGTCATCGTTGTCTCTGCGTACGGTGCATGCGGTTCCACTGCCATCGTGATACCAGGGCCCTGGGCCGCTCGGCCACGGGCTTAATCGGGACTTCAGGTTGCGCACAGGGGGTGCCTGCGCGGGACATGTTCGCACGCGGGTACGACAGTTTCGGATCCGTAGACTGCGACGATGCGCAGGCTCTGGCGAATTGTCCTGGTGTCGGCGGCTGTGCTCGCGGCGGTGGCCGCGACCGGGCTCGGGATGGCGTACTCGCTGGGCCTCTTCGCCGAGGCCGGCCGCTTCAGCTCGGTGCCCGGTTGCGGGGTGCTCGACCCGTCGGCCTTCGCGCCCGTGGTCACCGTGGCCAAGGTCGAGACCGACGGCGACAACTGCACCGCGTCGGACGGGAGCGTGCAGGTCAACGTCGGGTACACCCTCGTCACCAAGCGGGGCACCGTCGGCGGTCCCGAGCTGGCGTCGCGCTATCTCACCGCGGTCGCGGGCGGGGACACCGAGAAGCTCGACGGGGTGGGAGATCAAGCGATCCGGCAGCGCACGCAGGCGATCGGGGCGCCCCAGGTGATCAGCATGCGGGTGAGCAACCTGATCGTCGTGCTGTCGGTGGTGAACCTCGGCGGGGGCGACCTGCCGGCCGGGGCCGAGGACGGTCTCGTGAAGGTCGCGGCGGCGCTCGGCGCCCGTTTGGCGGGCTGAGCGGGCGATCGTCTTTCGCTTCGCCTGCACGAACTTACATATCGGACTTTATTGGTCGAGACCGGACGGACCTCGTGACCCGCTAGATCCGGAAATATCCACGTATTTCCGGGTATGACGGTGGTGGGGGAATGGCCACCGGTGTGGCCGCGGCGGGAAGGGCTCCGGCCGGGGCGGCGGGTCACCGGAAGGAGTGCGGCCGGGTCGCCTCGAGGCGGCAATCGGTGCGGCGCCGGCGCTGGAAGGTGCATTGATGGAAGACGATATTGAACCGACGGGGCGAGCACCAGGCGAGGGGGCGGCGAGCACTCCGTGATGGGCGCGCGGCCGGACCGGCCCAGGGGTCAGGGCAGGCGGCGCTGGAAGCGCCCGGCGGCGTCGGTGCGGTCCTGGTACCCCAGCGCCCGGTAGAACGCGTGCGCGCCCTCCCGCGTGCGCAGGCTCGTCGCCTCCACGCTCGAGCAGCCCCGCATCAGGCCGAAGGTCTCCGCCGCCGCGACCAGGCTGGTGCCGATCCCGCGGCCGCGCGCCGACTCGGCCACGGCCAGGGCGACGATGCGCAGCCAGGCGCCGTCGACCTCGAAGGACGGGATGACGTGCGCGGCGATGACCCCCAGCAGGCGACCCCGCTCGTCCCACACGAACGCGGCCCCGTCGGGGTGCTCGCACCAGCGCTGGAGCCGCTCGGCGAGGTTGGTGTCGGCCTGCGGATGACCGTCACTTTCCAGCAGCCGGGCGACCTGGTCGGTGTCGTCCGGCGCGAGCCGGCGCACGCCGCGGGCGACCTGCTGGCGGTAGCTGTGCAGTACATCAGCGGTCATGATTGCAGCGTAGAACCGGACGGCCGGAGTGTGCTTGCCGGAAAGTAGTCACTCACGTTCACGGCGCTGCGGCCACCGCTTGACTGTGGGGCCGG
Source organism: Dactylosporangium sp. NPDC000244 (assembly GCF_040300725.1). NCBI lineage: Bacteria > Bacillati > Actinomycetota > Actinomycetes > Micromonosporales > Micromonosporaceae > Dactylosporangium > Dactylosporangium sp. NPDC000244. Next base: position 117,387 of record NZ_JBEPEH010000033.1, on the reverse strand, counting down.
ACGGTCTAGACTTTGCGCCCCTCAGATCGCGCAGGAGTCGTCCGTGCACTCGCCCGAGGCCGAAGCCGAGGACGAGGACGAAGAGGAGTCGGACGGGGCGCGCAGGACGGTCAGCGAGGACTGGGCCAGGGCCTGCTCGAAGACCTCGAGCGGCTGGGCTCCCGAGACACCCAGGCGCTGGTTGAAGACGAAGAACGGAACCCCGCTGATCCCGTACTCCCGGGCCTGCGCGATGTCCGCCTCCACGTCCTCGGCGTAGGAGCCGTCCGCGAGGGCCTGCTTCGCGGCGACCTCGTCGAGGCCGGTCTCGGCCGCGAGGGACGCCAGGACCGTGTGGTCGCCGACGTCGGCGCCTTCGGTGAAGTACGCCCGCAGCAGACGCTCCTTCAGTTCGCCCTGGCGGCCGCCGGCCTTGGCGAAGTGCAGCAGGCGGTGCGCGTCGAGGGTGTTGGCGGTTCGGGCGCGGTCGAAGTCGTACGCGAGGCCCTCCTCCGCCGCGATCCCCGTCACGTGCGCGAACATGCCCTTGACCTGGCTCGGGGACAGGCCCTTGCGCGCGGCCAGGGACTCGCCGACCGTGCGCGGGTCGCCGGTCGGGGTCGACGGGTCGAGCTGGAAGCTGCGCCACTCGACGGAGACCTCGCCGGGGTGGTTCGCGAGCGCGCGCTCCAGCCGCCGCTTGCCGATGTAGCACCACGGGCAGACGATGTCCGACCAGACCTCAATCTGGATCATGCGCGCACTCCTCAAAAGCTCGTTGACGCTTCAACAATACTCGCGCCGGAGCCGAAGTCGAGTCGCGCAATTTCATGAAATGTCCGAAAAGTCGGGCTAGCGAAGCGCCCGACTTTTCGTCAAACCGCCCGTCCACATAGGAGGCCTGGACCTGCTCACCAGTCCGAGTTGACGCCCCCAGACCCGAGGATCACCTGGTCGTAGCCGTTGCCGTCGTTGTCGTCCGTGTACGCCACGCTGAACTCGCCCCAGTTGTCGACGGCCACCCCGAGCTGCTCCTGCCGCCCGGTCGTGGTCTGGGTGAGCACCTGCGCGGGGAGGCGGCCGGCCGTCGTGCCGTCGGGGTTGAAGCCCCGCCCGTACTGCTCGGTCGCCGACCAGCCGACGACGGTGTTCGCCTGCCCGTCGATGCCGATCACCGGGTTCGTCCCGCCGTCGGCGACGAGCACCTCGGCGCCGCGCGCGACCGCGCCGGGGCCGAACGAGCGCGTCCACACGCCCGCGGTGCCGGTGTGGTCGGACTCCCACGCGACCGCGAAGTCCCCGGTGAAGTCCTCCGCGATCGCGGCGTGGCGCTGCTGGCCGTCGCCGAGGCTGTTCGCGGTACGCCGGGAAAGGTTGACGGCCCCGTTGGCCTTGGCCAGGCCGACCAGCCCGATGTTGTAGTAGCCGTTCGCGTCGGCGTCCTCGTCCCACACGACCAGCGCGTCGCCGGACGCGGAGACCCCCACGTCGGGCCGGTGGTGCTGGCCGGTCTGCTGGGACGCGAAGACCTCGTACGCCTTCGTCGTCGGTCCGGTGTACCCCGCCGCCTTCACCGTGTAGGTGCTGCCCTGGACGTCCTCCCAGACCACGGTGAACGCCACCGCGCCGCTGGTCGGGGCGCCGTCCGGGTCCACTGCGACCTTCGGCAGGATCTGGTCGCCCGCGGTGTCGGCGTTGGCCCGCCCGGACGCGGTGACCGAGCCGGTCGGGGAGATCACGCGGTACTGGATGTTGTACACCCCGTTGCCGTCGCCGACCTCGGCCCACACCACGACCGCGTTGCCCTTGTCGTCGATCCCGACGTCGGGCGACAGGTGGGTCCAGTTGCCGGTGCCGCCCGCGGAGAGCTTGAGCTCGTACTTGGCGACCCCGTTGGCGAACATGCGCACCCACACGTCCGAGTGGCTGTTGTTCTCCGGCGCCGAGGTGTCCCGGTCGTCCTCCCACACCACGGCGACCTGGCCGTTGCGGTTGGTCGCGATGGCGGAGGTGTCCTGGTCTCCGGTGGCGACGGAATTGGCCGTCGTCCACGTCAGCGAGGCGAGCGTCAACGCTACAAGAGCCTGCATGTGTACTCCTAAATGCTCTGCAGGCCCGGACGGCCGTCGAGGATCGCGAACGACTTGAGCGTGGTGGCGGCCGCGCCGTGCTCGGTGACCGAGGCGACGCCGCGGAAGTCGGCGGTGACCTGCGCCGGCGTGATCGTCGTGCGGACGTAGCCGCGCCGGTTCGAGTAGAACTTCAGGTGCGGGTTGGTCGCGGCGTTGGGGATCGCCGTGTCCGCGGTACCGTTGCCGCCCGACGTGATCGACGTGCACACGAGCTCGGTGCCGATGACCGCGGAGCTCGCGTTGGCGTAGTCGGCCTTGAGGTTGTTGGCCCACGAGGCGTGCACGTCGCCGGTGAGCACCAGCGGGTTGCGCACGCCGCGGTCCACCCAGCCCTGCTGGATGCGCGCCCGCGAGGCCCGGTAGCCGTCCCAGGCGTCCATGTTGCTCGCGCCGGACGCGTCGAACTGCCGGGCGAAGAACACCTGCTGGCCGATGACGTCCCACTTCGCCAGGTGCTGCCCGAGGCCGTCGAGCAGCCAGGACTCCTGCGCGGTGCCCGGCAGGCTGCGGGTGGCCAGATCGGCGTCGGCGCACACCTTCCACCCGTCGCCGCAGGCCTGGTCGTTGCGGAACTGCCGCGTGTCGAGCATGTGGAAGACGGCCAGCTGGCCCCACTGGACGCGCCGGAAGAGCGGGATGCTGTTGCCGTTGTTGGCGTTGGCCGGGCGCAGCGGCATGTTCTCGTAGTACGCCTGGTACGCGGCGGTGCGCCGGGCCGTCCACTGCGCCGTGGTGAGGGCCGGGCTGCTGTCGGCCCGCGTCATGTTCGCGTAGTTGTTCTCGACCTCGTGGTCGTCCGGCACGACCAGCCACGGGGCGATGGCGTGCGCGGCCTGCAGGTCGGGGTCGGACTTGTACTGCGCGTACCGGCGCCGGTAGTCCGCCAGCGAGACGATCTCGGCCCCGAGGTGCTGGCGCAGCGAGCCGGCGGTCGCGGCGTCCTCGTAGATGTAGTCCCCGAGGTGCAGGATCAGGTCCGGGCGGTCGTCGGCCATGCGCTGGTAGGCGGTGTAGTACCCGGACTCGTAGTGCGCGCAGGACGCGAACGCCATCACGAAGTCCCGGCCGAGCGTGCCGGCCGCGGGCGCGGTGCGGGTGCGCCCGACCGGGGAGATGTGGCCCTGCGCGCGGAAGCGGTAGTAGTACTCGGCGTCCGGCTGCAGGCCCCCGGCGACCACGTGTACCGAGTGGGCGGCGGCGTAGCGGGCCGTCACCGTGCCCGACGCGACGAGCGAGGCGAACGTGCTGGTGGTCGAGACCTGCCAGTCGACGGCGACGTCGGCGTTGGCCATCCCGCCCTGCCCGTCGGCGTTGAGCGGGGTCGGTGCGAGGCGGGTCCACAGCACGACGCTGCTCGCGTCCGGCTCGCCGGAGGCGACACCGAGCTGGAACGGGTAGGGGACGGCGGCGCTGGCGCTCTGCAGGGGCGCGACTGCGGCCCCGGCGGCGGCGACCCCACCGAGGACGAACGTGCGGCGGCTGAGCCTATTCATGGGCACACCTTCGAGTCCGCTCATGAACACAGCATTGACGGTCATTGTATAGATGTCTACGGATGTGTACGCACCTGGTGCGGGGTGCGGCCGAACGCCTTGCGGAAGGCGCGATGGAAGCTCGCGACGTTGACGAACCCGGCCTCCGTGGCGATGTCGATGACGCGCAGGTGTCCCCGGGACGGGTCGCGCAGGTCCCGGGACGCCTTCTCCAGCCGCAGCCGGCGCACGGTCGCCGCATAGGACTCCGGTTCCGCGCTGAAGAGCCCGTGGATGTACCGCACCGAGACGCCCAGCCGCCGGGCCGTCGTGGCGGGGGAGAGGTCGTCGTCGCTCAGGTGCTCCTCGATGTCCGCGAGCGCCGCGGCGTGGGTGCGCGGCGACCGTACCGGGGCCAGAACCGTGGGATCGAGCGCGATGGCGAGCATCCCGGCCGCGTGGACCGCCAGCCGCTCCGGGCGCCGCACCGCGGGCACCGACTCCAGCGCGAGCCGCACCGCCGCGCCCACCCCGGCGCGCGTCGGCACCGCGGCCGCGGTCGGCACGGGGCCTTCCAGCAGGGTTCTCGGGACGAAGAACGAGAGCTGCTCGAAGTCCGACCCGAACTCGAACCGGAACGGCCGCCCCGTGTCGACGAGCCCCAGCTCCCCGGGGCGCAGCAGCGTGCTCCGCCCGCCCTGCGCCATGAGGCTGGTCCCGCGCACCTGCAGGTTGGCGTAGTACCCGTGCACGGGCGAGCGCGCGATGTCGTCCTCGGTCCGCCGTACCGTCTGCCGCTGCGACGCGATCCGGGCGAGCGCGAGCCCGCCCAGCCGCCACTGCTCCACGTCGCCCGCGAACCCGCCGCGCAGGTCCGACTCCGGCGTCAGGGCGAGGAAGGCGGCGCAGATGAGCTCGCGCCAGGCCGCGAACTGCTCGCCCGGCGCGTGGTCCCCCGTCGACCAGTGCATGCTCCCCTCCTGTCGGCTAGCCGTCTCTGCACCCCATGCAACGTCCGGCTGCGCTATCGGCAACATGGTTGCGACGGGGTTCCGACACGGTGAGTGCATGAGGACTCGCTTCACCGACGCGTTCGGCCTGAGCACGCCGATCGCCCAGGCCGGCATGGCATTCGTGGGCATGACGCCCGACCTGGCCGTCGCCGTCAGCAACGCGGGCGCGCTCGGCGCGCTCGGCGTGGGGCTCATGCCCGCCCCCGCGCTCACCCAGACGATCGCCGCGATCCGCGCCGGCACCCCCGGCCCGTTCAACGTCAACTGCATCACCGCGTTCACCGGCGACGAGCAGATCGACGCGATCTGCGCCGCCGGCGTGGCGGTCGCCTCGTTCCACTGGGGCCACCCGCAGCAGGCCTGGATCGACCGCCTGCACGCGGCCGGCGTCCAGGTCTTCGAGCAGGTCGGCTCGGTCGACGCGGCCCGCGCCGCGGTCGACGGCGGCGTCGACGCGGTCGTCGCCCAGGGTCAGGAGGCCGGCGGCCACAACGCCTCGACGCTGCCGCTCTTCGCCCTGCTGCCCCTGGTCGCCGACGCCGTGGGCGCGGACGCGCTCGTCCTGGCCGCGGGCGGCATCGCCGACGGCCGCGGCCTGGCCGCCGCGCTCATGCTCGGCGCGGACGGCGTCTGGGTGGGCACCCGCCTCGTGGCCTCCACCGAGTCGGCGGCGCACGACGGCTACAAGGAGCGCCTGGTCGCCGCGGCCGCCGAGGACACCGTGAGCACCTCGCTGTTCGGCCCGGACACCCCGCGGTTCAACCCGATGCGCGTGCTGCGCAACCGCGTCGTGCGCGAGTGGGCCGACCGCACCGGCGACATCCCCGACTCCCCGCTGCCCGTGATCGGCGAGACGATCCTGGGCGGCCGGAAGATCCCGATGCACCGCTTCTCCAACCTGGTCCCGATGCGCGACGCGACGACGGGCGACCTGGAGGAGATGGCGCTGCTGTCCGGGCAGGGCGTGGGACTGGTGCACGAGATCCGCCCCGCGGCCGAGCTGATCGCCGAGATGACCGCCCAGGCGGAGAAGCTGCTCGGCGGCGCCTGGGCCTGACCTGACCTGACCTGACCTGACCTAGGCTGCCGTGATGGACTTCTCGGGGCAGCGCCTGGTCGACGCCGATTTCTCCGGTACGACGTTCGACGGCCCGGTCAGCTTCCAGCGCGCCGAGTTCGTCGGCGACGTCTCCTTCGCCGGGGCCCGCTTCACCGCCCCGGTCGCGTTCGGCCGGGCGCGGTTCCGCGGCCGGGCCGACTTCACCGGCGCCGAGTTCGCCGCCGAGGCGTGGTTCGGCCGCGGTACCGAGACGTGGTGGGAGGACGACGAGCGCTGGGAGACCGACCTGGTCCCGCCGCCGTGGGACGAGGCCCTGGACGGCCCCGACCCGAACTGGCCGATCGCCGTGCTGGTCGAGGACTACCAGGACTGGGAGGAGGGCGGCGACGGCGCCGTGTTCGCGGGCGACGTGACGTTCGCGGGCGCGCGCTTCGCCGGCCCCGCCTGGTTCTACAACGCCCGCTTCGCCGGCGCGGTCTCCTTCGCCGGGGCCGCGCTCGGCGACCGCTTCCACCTCGATCACCCGGCGGCCGACCTGACCGGCGCGCACTGGGCCGGCGACGGCACCGCGGTCTTCCCGCTGGGCTGGACGGCCCCCGACGCCGGTGGCGAGGTGGTGCGGGATCCCTCGGCGGACCTGAACGCCGACCGCCCCGAGCTGCGCCAGCCGATCGTCACGGCCCTGTGCGCCCTGCTGCGGTCGCCGTCCCTGACCGACGAGGCCCGCCGGGACACCCAGCGCCTCCTGACCGACCGCCTGCGCCGCTGGCCGGGCCTGATCGTGAACCTGTGCGCGGCGACGCTGGTGGACCTGGACCTGAGCGGCTGCTCGGCCGAGTACGCGGACTTCAGCGGCGCCCAGTTCCACGGCACGACGAGGTTCGCGGGCAGCGCCTTCAAGCGCGCGTCCTTCTCGCTGGACGGCCCGTGGGGCCATGCGACGTTCCTGGGTGAGGCGGTGTTCGACGCCGAGCCGCCGCAGTACGCCGTCTTCCGGCGTTGACCACAACGGCTACATGAGTAGAGTTAAGGATCGTGCAGCGTAATCGTCCCCCGTCGCCGCAGACGGTCAACGTCCTGCGGGCACTGGCCGCCGACCCGGCCCGGTGGCGTTACGGCTACGACCTCGCCTCCGAGGTGCATCTCAAGTCGGGCTCGCTCTACCCGATCCTGGTCCGGCTGGCCGACCGCGGGCTGCTGGAGACGTCCTGGGAGCCGGGCGTCGGCAGCCGTCCGCCCCGGCACCTCTACCGCCTGACCGGCGCCGGTCGCGAGTTCGTGGCCGTCCTCACCGCCGAGCAGCGCGACCGCAGCGCCGCCCGTTCCCGTCGCCGCCTGAGTGAGGCGTAGATGCCGTACTTCATCGTGTTCCTGGTGACCCCGATCGCCGTGGCCATCGCGCTGTACCGCCGCAACCCGGCCCGGTTCCTGGACGGCCCGGCCGAGGACGCGCCGCTGCGGCTGCTGCGCTGGGCGGTCGGTCTGCTCTCGGCGCAGCGGGCGGAGTGGGGCCGGGCCATGCTCGGCGAGCTCGGCGCGCTGGACGGCCGCTGGTCGCGGCTGCGGTTCGCGCTCGGCTGCACCGGTGCCGCCCTGGTCATGCCGCCCTGGGGCCGGGCCGCCGCCGCACTCTGGGCCACGATCGGCATCGCCGCGGCGAGCCTCGCCCTCTTCGCCGTCCTGACCGTCGACTACGGGCTCGGCGTCGGCGGCTGGATCGCCCTGGCCGTCGTCGCCCTCATCTGCGCCGGCTACCTGCTAGGCGCCAGCGCCCTGCTCCGCCGCCCCGGCATCGCGCTACCCGGCGTGCTGGGCGGCGTCTTCGCGACCCTGGCGGCGCTGAGCCTGTCCGGTTTCACCGCGGTCGACCAGGTCACCTTCATCCCGAACCCCTGGCAGCAGTGGGTGCGCGTGATCGCGGTACCGGCCGTCATCGGCATCGCCGGCACCCTGTGGCGCCGCGACCCGGCCGCCGGGCGCCGCGTCGCCAGGCTGGCCGCCCTGAGCGCCGGGCTGCTGCAGCTGCTCTACGCCACCGTCGCCGTCACGATCCTCGGCGGCGGCGGACCACCGGACGAGGACGGCGGCTTCACGATCCGCGGCACGGTCAGCGACCGCCTCGGCAACAACGTCGTCGATCTCGTGGTCTCGACGCTCATCATCGCGATGGTCGGCTGGGCGGCCGCCGCGCTCGCCGGCTACGTGATGCGCCGCGTGTCCCCACCGGCCGTCCCGGCCCAGGAGGTGTGAATCCCGTGGCACCACAACGCCGCCGAGCCGTACGACTCACCCTGCTGATCCTCGCCGTCGCGGTCCTGACCGCCCTCGCCGCGAGCCTCCAGCTCAGCGGCCGCTGAGCCGGGCCCTCGCCGGCCTGCACCCCGACGGTCACGTGCGCGAGGCCGCGGTGTCCGGGATGGCCGAACGGCCGCGGCCCGAGTACGTGCCGTTCCTGGCCGAGCGGGCCGTCGAGTGGGTCGAGCCGGTGCGTCTTCGGGCCCTGGCCGGACTGCGCGAGATGCTCACCGAACAGCCCGCCCGGTACCGGCCGCTGGTGGCGCGGGAACTGCCCCGGCTCGCCGCCCGGCGGCACGCCGCTGCCCTCGCGGCTCTCCTGGAGCCGACCAACGACGACGATCGATAGGCGGGTGGCCGGCCTCGGCCGATCGACGTCATTGCCCCAGGCGCAGGCTTGTCCGTGTTGTTCGCGAGGTGGGCCCACAGCTCGTAATCCCCGAACGCCTCGTCGTGCGGATCGACGACCGGAAGGATCTCCCTTCCCCGAGGGAAACCGAGCGCGCCGAACAGCGCCAGCACGGCGTCCTCCGTGAACGGGCTTTCGTCCCAGGTGTCGTGGACGATGGCCGCGATGGTCTCTGTCGCCGGCGTCCGCCCGGTCTCATGGGCCCAGGCCGCGAACGCTTCGGCTGCGCGTCCGGGCTCCACGCGTTCCGGCTGGCCGTCCAGGTGCGCGCATACACAGCATTCGCCGGTGTTCGGCAGGTGCATGGACACGGCCGCACCTGCGGGGGAGTGGGCTTCCAGATGGGCACACACACTCTCCGAGACCCACCCGGCCAGCACTGGGGCCGCGGTCGCGGCGGCCAGTTCCCGGACGCCCGCCGCCAGCCGCAGCCGCTCCCGGCCGAACGGCAGGACCCCGACCCGCTGCCAGCCGTCCCCCAGGTCGTACAGCCCCACGCGGTTGCCGAATGAGGGCCACAGGCTTGGGACACAGAACTGCGATCCGAATGACTGCCGAACCCCCGGATACGCCGGAAGGTTGCCGTTGCCGTTGCCGGGCCTCGCAAGCAGGAGCGTTCCGTACCAACCCATGAGGCGGCACCTTACGAGGCCTCACCCAGGCCATCAAGCCTTTGGCGATACGGAGGCGGCGGGGCAGATGGATCAGGCTCACGGTGGGCCCCTGTTGCTGTCACGCCGCCCGGTCTGGCATTTCGACGGGCGGCGTACGCAGCGAAAATGCTGGTGAAGCCTGGTGCGCCCGGTAGGACTCGAACCTACGACCTTGGGATTAGAAGTCCCTTTGTGGCTAGCGCCGTGCTCCGCCGCGTTCGCTGAGCTGCGGGAACGAGTACCGTGCAACCACTCTTTTGCTGTATTTTTGATCTCTGCCGGAAGCCGGAATGCGATGGTTGCGACCATAGCTGAACGCCTGGAGGGACATGTCCGGCGGGATCACGGAGCGGGCTGCTACTCCATCACGTGGGTCCCGCCGGGCTGCCCTCAGACCAATCCCAGGGGGAGGGGTCCGAGCTTGATTTGACCGTCGGACCGGAGTCGAGGTGTGAGCTGATTTCGGATCCACCGGGCCGATCAGCCCGATTGTGTACCTGCTTCAACAACTCCGCTGTCCCGCTGCATCGGATGGCTGAACATCGCCGGAACTTCCATCCGTTCGGCTGACCCATTCCGGCTCATACGCGGGATTTCGCTACCCATTGTCGACCGTCCGGTCACGCTGCAGTGCCGGGCGGGCGCCGGGATCAGGCGCGGCTATGGCAGGTCGCCGGCGGCCTCGGCGCGCAGCTGGTCAGCCTCGTCGACGAGGGCGAGCGCCCTGGTCCGCCGCGGCTCGGGCGCCACCCGGGCAATCCCGCCGGCGGGACCGACCACCAAGCCGATCCACCGGAGTTTCTCCATGACCCGACTGATGGTGGACCTGGATACGCCGTACCGTTCGGCAAGAGCCGACTCGGACGGCACTCGCCCGCTTGGTGGGTAGGTGCCGGTGCGGATGCTGTCGAGCACGCCGTCAAGGACGCGCCAATATGGCGCGTCTTTTCCCCTTTGCATGTGTGTGGACTCCCTGCCTCAGCAAGGCCATACGACCATGCCGGATGGCGGGGCGCAAAGAAGGGGTCGGCAGGTCTCAGCATTCCAGCAACCTGTTGCTACTGCACCTGTTGCAACAGGTCGGGTACGGTGATGGGCGCACCCGCCTCTCCCTGCCTCAGCAACAGGACGGCGGGCGGCAGCGGCGGGACGTTTCGGCGTCCCGCCGCCCTGTACGTGGCGGTCGCCTCGATCCCCACCCAGGCCCGGCTCGTGGCGGCCGTCACCTCAGCGGGAGGTGCGCATGGATGAGCGTGTGACGCCGCGTGTGCCAGGCCCGGCCGAGCTCGAGCACCCGCCGTGGTGTCAGCGGGAGTTGTGCCCGCTGGAGTTGTTGCCGAGTGGCGGATACCACCAGCGCGAGTTCCCGGTCATTGACGATGCCGGCAGGCGGATCGCCGCGGTGCTGCTGCGGGAGTACGCGTCGGGCCGGGTGACGATCGGGGCCGGGTCGTGGCTGCAGCGTGCGTGGTCGCCGCGGGATGCGGAGCTGGTGGCGTTGCAGATTCTGGCGGCGAAGCGGCTCCTGGACGCGGCCGAGCGGGTGGCGTAGCTACTCGGCGGCCTTCTTCGGCACCGGTCCGCCACGCGATTCCCGGATCGGCGGTATCCCGGCTCCCCGTGCGAGCTTGCGAACGTAGGCGTCGGTGAAGCCGCTGAGGCGTGCGGCTTCGGACGGGCCGACACCGGCGCGCAGTGCCTCGACGACGGCTTCCTGCAGCTCGTCGCGGGCTTTCTTGTGCGCGTCCTCGGTGCGGCGGTATTTGGTCTTCGCCGTGCCAAGGATCTGGCGCGCCTCGTCTTTCGTCACCCGAACACAGTAACGGAACAGGGTTGCGTAACTCAAGATCTGGCGATAACGTGTTTCGTAACAGAGATTCGTAACGGAGGACGGCATGGTCGACACGAGCTGGGCCGCTGAGGGCTCCATCGCCGCCGAGTTTGACCGGCGCTACACCGACAGCCGCGTGTCGTTCACGACCGTCGAGCGGCTGACGGCGACGCAGGTCATCTGCGCCAGCGGCAACCGCTACTACCGCCAGGACGGCCGCATCGTCGGCGGGCAGCGCATCGAGATCCTGCCTGTCGAGAACCAGGCCGTCCGCGACACCATCGCCCGTGAGCAGGTGGAGCAGTTGCGCTTCCGCCTGTACGAGACCTGCAAGGACGTCCGAGGCGGCGAGGCCGTCATGCTCGCGGTCCTCGACCAGCTCGAGCAGCAGATCGCCGCGGCCCGCGCCGCCATCAACAACCCGACCTCTGCCTGAGGATCGCCGTGAACCTGACCTTCACCCCGGACGACCGTCACTACTCGTGGCGCGGTCAGACCGACTCCGGCCTGACGCTGTTCACGATCTCCCCGTCGACGGCCCGTGGCGACGCCGCGGTCACGCTGCGCGTCGCCCTGCCGGGCATCAAGGACACCATCCGCGTCGAAGCCCCCGAGGGCGCCGCGAAGTACAGCCGCGAGGCCCGAACCGCCGCCATCGAGAAGGCAGCCCGGCTCCTGCGAGGTTGGGCGGCGAAGCACCTCGGCGTCGACCTGGACGTCAACGTCATCGACAACACCTGAGGAGCCCCCATGCCTGACCTGACCTACGCCGAGCGCCTCGACGCCGAGGCCGAGCTGGGCTTCGCCCGCTGGATCGCCGGAAACGCCGGCTGGTTCTTCAACACCCCGCACGCGCTCGGCGACGAGGACCGGCAGATCGCCAACGCCTGGATCGCCGCCAAGCTGCTCCGCCACACCATGAAGGATGGCCGCCCGGTCCTTGAGCTCACCGACGCCGGCCGGGCGTGGTGCCGCGAGCACGGTGCCGCCTGATGTCCGGCGACGAGTTCTACGAGTTCAGCGGCGACGCCGAGTTCGGGAAGCCGCCGTACTGGGTGCGCCGCGTCGGCCTGCAGGTGTATTCGCAGATCGACGGCAAGGACCCCAAGGTCTTCGACTGCGACACGCTCGAGCACGCCCGCGCCCGGTTCGCCCAGGAGACGCGCGACCCCGAGGTGGGCGCCCCGATGCCCGGCGACGTGATCCAGGTCGTGTACGGCGACGCGGAGGGCGAGGAGTTCACGGTCGAGTCGACGGTGGCACGCGGCGGCGAGTACGGGGTGACCGGCAACCGGTCCGGGCGTCCGCTGCGGCTCAGGTTCGGCCAGTACCGGATCGTGTCGCGGCCGGCGGCGTGATGGTCTACAACGCCTACGTCACTGTCGACGCCGACCACCGTCTCACCGCGGGCAGCACCGTCGTCGTCTGCGGCCCGGATGGCCAGCTGGTCGCGTCCGCCCCGGTCCCGGCCAGGGCCGAGGTCGGCGGGGTCATGTTCTGGCCGCGGACCGGAACGGCGCTCGCCACCATCGGGTGGCGTGTCGTCCACATCCGGCCCGGCCGGCCCGACCCTGGGTTCAGCGAGGACGAGCCCGGTGTGGTCCGTTTCGCCGCCGAACCGAAGGAGTCCTGATGCCGGACCGCAAGTTCACGGCCGCCGAGCTGCGGTTCCTGCGCGCGGTCGCCGCCGGCAAGGTCGAGCGCGCACCGGGCCCGCGCGGGGTCCGGTACTGGCGCTACGACGGCGGCGGCATGCCCCGTGACGCTGCGACCTACTTCAGGCGGCTGTCCCCGACCTACGTCGAGTCGCCCGGCAACCAGCGCGGATCGGGTGCCGTCCGCATCACCGCCGGCGGCGAGGCTGTCCTGGCCGCACACCCCGAGGAGTCCTGATGTCCACCAACTACGAGGTCATCGTCGACGGCGAGCCGATCCATCTCGGCAAGGCGTCGGGCGGCTGGCCGTTCAACTTCCAGGGCCACCCGGAGCGGGGCGTCGTCGACTACGAGTCGTGGCTGGCCCTGGCCGCGTCGGGCCGGATCGTGGACGAGTACGGCGCGGAGGTGACGCTCGCCGAGCTGGAGGACGTCGTGGCCCGGCACCGCTCCTACCGCGCCGAGCGTCGCTACCACTTCAGCCAGGTGCACGACGGCCAGCATGACGACGCCCGCGGCAACCGATTCTCCAATTACGAGTTCTGCTGAGGAGGTTCGATGGACAGCTTCACTGCGATGATCGTCGAGCGGGTCACGATCGCGATCCGCGCCGGTGGCCCGAATGCAGACGGCTTGGCCGAGGCGATCGCCAACGACTTGACCGACCTGATCAACGAGGTCGACGACGAGCAGGGCCCGGCGAACTACGCCGAGGACAACTACCAGGCGGGCTGGCACGGAGCTATGCACGCGCTCCGCGAGCGGCTGGGGCTGGCCTGATGGACACCATCCGTACCGCCGACCTGCCGGACGGCTCAATCGTCGTCGGCCGCGAACTGCCCGGCCACCGTGAGGTCGTCTGCATCAAGGACCACCCGACCCGGTTCTCGGCGTGGCGGTGCACGAACGGCAGCCACGTCGGCGACTGGTTCGTCGACCGGCTGATCGGGGGCGGCGACTACCAGGTGCTGCGCGTCGGGAGCGGGTCATGACCGCCCCGAAGCCGGAGACGGACTGCTGCTACTGCCACCGCCCGGTCGTCAAGGTCGACCGCCGGTGGGAGCACTTCTTCCTCGATGACATCGTCGACCCGGACGGCTACTACACGATCGTCATCTGCGACCCGCTGCTGTTCAACGACCGGCTGCGCCGCGTGGCCACGCCGTCGGTGGTGACGTCGTGACCCGGGACGAGGCGATTCTCGCAGCCGCCGCGATCATTCGCCCGCACATCGACGGCATCTTCCGCGCGGACGACCGCGCGATCGGTCGCGCTCAAGAACTGGCCGACGCCGGACTCCTCGCCGGAGGGAAGCCGCGTATCGCCCTGCCGCCCCATGAGGCGGTCGCGAACACGCTCCAGGCGACGATGTCGTGGGGGCCTGCCGAGCGAATCGCCGCCGAGCTGGATGCGGCCGGGCTGCTGGCGGAGCGCGCGTCGTGACCCGCGTCCTCGGCTCCGCGCTGCACGTCGGTGACCGCATCGTCGACCCGGTCGACGGCTGCACCGTCCACGAGATCCTGGCCCTGGACGAATACCCGGGCTTGTGGCGTGGCGGTCATCTGCGCCGCGCCCACGGCGACCACTGGGGCGCCACCATCGCCGACAGCCACACCTATCAGTTGGACGACGTGCGGGCCGAGATGCCCGTCGCCGCCTGAAGGGGATCCATGACCACGAAGACGTTCCACATCGGCGACATCCTCTCCGTGACCTCGGGCATCTTCTGCACCCCGAACGGCATGGGCGGGCTGTACGACATCCTCAACTGGATGACCGGCGACGACCTGATGACCCACCAGCTGCCCCGGGCCAGCCGCGAGTGCGCGCCGGACCTGCGGCGCCAGCACCCGGACTTGGCTGGCGTGTCCGTGCCCGGGTTCTCGGGCGAGGCCGAGGGGCTGGCCTGGATCGCCTGGCAGGTCCAGATCTTCGGCGAGACCCGCGAGGTCGCACCCCTGACCGCCGGCGACCGGATGGGCCGCTGATGCGCACCGCCACCGTGTCCGCCGAGACGACCGTCATCCATCACACCGGCCGCGGCTGCAAGCTGCCCGCCGGGACGTACGAGGTCGTCGACATCGACGGCGCCGCCGATCGGGGCGTCGCCTACCTGGCCGGGCCGGAGGACGGGGCTCTCGTGTGCGTGTCTCTTACCGACCACCTGATCGACTTCAAGGAGGCGCGATGACCCAGACCGCCGAGTGGCCATTCGAGACCGACGCCGACCGCAACGACCCGCTGACCGCGCACCGTATCGCCGTCACCAGCTCCCACCCGCGCTGGTACTACCTCGTCGCGTTCGACAGTGAGTCCGAGGCGCGGCCGACCGACGCCGAGACCGCGATGCTCGCCTCATTCCTCAACGAGTACAAGGATCACTGGTACGGCAACAGCGGCTTCCGGCAGAAGATGGAGCAGCGCGCCCTCGACGTGGACGGCGGCGCGAACGGCGTCATCTTCCACAAGTGGGGGGAGGACGACTGGGGCTTCCGCCGGCACTCCTACGAGTACGGCTACCTGTTCTCGATCGTGTGGCCGTCGCAGCGCGCCGACAAGGAGCCGGGCAAGTATGTCGGCCCGTACTCGCTGGTCGGACTGATGGACTTGATCCACACGATTGGCGACGAACGGCCGATGCAGCGCTGGCTGGACTGGAAGGCCACGCACCCGGAGGTGTTCGCGTGATCGACGACCGTGACCCGCTGCTGGTTCTCGCCGACCGGACGACCAGCCCCGAACGTGCCACCCAGGCGGTTGAGGAGCTGCGGCGTGCGGGCTTCGCCGACCCGGAGGGCATCGCCCACGACTTTGGGTGGCGTCGCGGCGACAACGGCCGCGCCGACGCGGAACGCATCGCCCGCGGCTTCGGCTGGAGCCTCGGCGAGGAGCGACAGTGAGGCCCGAGGACACGACGACGAGCCCGTGGGGCCGCGGTACCTGCCGGATCTGCGACCGCGAGTTCAACCTGCTGAAGACCGGCAAGGTACGCCACCACTCCGACCGCGGCGATTACCGCTGCACTGGCGCCGGGGACTGGCCGAAGGAGACGGCATGACGCAGGAGGTCGACTGCCCGGACTGCCACGGCGAAGGCGTCGTGTTTTGTCACCAGGGGTGCCACAAGCAGGATTGCGACGCCTGCGACGGGACCGGGGCCGTGGAAGTCGAGGTGTCGAGGTGACGCCCGCGAACCGGCACCGCGTCACCACCGACCACCTGCACTTCCTCACCGCCCGAACCGGTCCGGTCGATCATGGCGCGACAGCGCTGGTCGACACCAACGCCGGCATCCGCATCGTCGCCCCCGGCCTGGTCCTGGAGCCCGGATCAGGTGTGCGTCGACTCCTGACGACCCGCACCGACCTGGTTGAGGATGCCCGGGTCGCCGGGCTGACGGTCTCCGAGTTCATGCGGGCCAATGCCGGCAGGATCGCCGCCGATCTGAACGCCATCCTCGAGACCGATGAGCGCACCCTGAGGGAACCGCTCCGGTGAGGACCGCCGACCTCGAGCTTCTCCGCGACGTCGCCGCATGCGCTGGGGACACGCACGCCGGGGTCTACACCTACGCCTATCTGCCCATGTGGAAGCAGTACGCCGGCGCCACGTGGGATGGGGCCCGCGTGTACGTGACCGCCGAGGTGCGGCACACGCCGGGACTTTGCTCGGAGGTGACCGGGGCGGCACGGCGTTTGCTCGCGGCCGGGCTGATCGAGCTCGGCCCTTCGGGATGGCGGCGGGCAGAGCGACCTCTCGTGCTCACCGATGCGGGCCGCGCGTTTCTTGATGGCACGATTCGCCGATGACCGTCTGCCGTTCCTGCCGCCGCCCGTTCGCGACCCCAGCGGATTGGGCGGCGTTCTCGTCCTCGACCTGCAACGCGGACGGTTGCGCGTGGGGTGCCGACCGGTGCTGGTCGTCCGGCGACTGCGGCATCCCGGCCGTCGAGGTGGCCGGGCTCGTCGCCGCTGCCCGAGACCTGCGGGCTGGCCGCTCGTGGGCGCGAGTGCCGCATAGGGTTGGGCCGTGACTACCTGGACGTGCGGCTGCGTGTTGCCCCGTGGCCCGTTCTGTGACGATCACCGCCGCGAGTTCTTCGGCGTTGAGCCGGTCTCGGAGGTCGACCGGTTCCTGATGCTGCTCCGCGACAACCCGACGCTGTTGGATCCTGCGCCCGGCGAGGCGGCGGCTGCGGCGATGCAGCATCGCGCCCAGGACGAGATCCACACGTGCCTGCGCTGTGGCGAGCGGTCGAAGGCGGCGGTCATCGCCGCCACGAAGATCGGCCCGCGCTGGCTTGACGTGTGCTGGGGCTGCTACAACTGGATTCAGTTGGGTGCGACGCCCGCACGTCTCTGGCCTCGACCATGACCTTCCCGGCGGTCAGCGTCACCGGGCATCGCGACCTGTCCGACGTCCAGCTGGCGTGGCTGCGGACCGAGCTCGACCGTGTGAACCTGCGCCTCGTGCACGAGTTCGGCACCGCCGACGCGGCGACCGGGATGGCACGGGGTACGGACCTCGACTTCGGATGGTCGGCGCTGTTCGCCGGCATGGCCGTCCACGCGCACATCCCGTACCCGCAGCAGCCAAACGGCCGGGACTGGACGGACGCCGACCGGGACTCGTACCGGCGGCTTCTCGAGCGGTGCACGTCGAAGCGCGAGTACGGGCGGGCGCCGGACGTGGGGCTGCTGTTCGCTCGCAACGACGGGCTGCTGGATTTCGCCGCCGAGCGGTCCGGCGTGATCGTGGCCGTCTGGGACGGCCGGCGCAAGGGCGGCACCTACGACACCGTCAAGAAGGCGGCCAAGCGCGGGCTGCCCGTCATCCACTTCGATATCGCCCGGCTGCAGGTGCATGGGCCAGGATGCTCGTGCGTCAAGCGCTTGCGCAAGGCTGACCAGAAGCCCTTGGAGTTGTTCTAGGGCAAGGAGAAGCCCCGCACCTCCAAGGAGATGCGGGGCTTGGCGTTGCGGATGCTACTTGCGCTTGCCGAAGGTTTTCGCCGCGTAGATGGCGGCAAGGACCGCGGCGCCGGTGCCGATCGCGAACCCGAGCTTCTCGTTGAAGTAGGCGATCACGGTCGACGCGGCGACCGCCAGTGCGGTGTACAGCGTGAAGTACTTGATGCGGATGACGAGCTCGCGTGTGGAATTTGGCTCATCGGGAGGTTGAGGGTTTGACGTACCCCCGTCGGGCGTTACAGTGGCCACGTTCGTCTTCCTCGTGAAGCGTCACGTTGGACGCGGACAGCGTTGTGACAGACGCATCCGAGCGGCGCGGGCGGGAACCCGTGCCGCTCTTGCTGTCCGGGGTCTCCGGTGGCAGGCCCGCACGAGGGTGAGCGGGCACGAGGGCGGCTTCGCTCTCGGGTGCGTCGAGGACATTACACCGAATTCTGGTGGGCGGAATCGCATCGACTTCGATCTTGCCAAGGTGGTTGGAAAGTGGCCAAAGATTGCGGCGAGCGCCGCGGGCAATCAGCTGCAGATATCGCTTAGGCCACAGGCGGGATTACGCAGAGTGAGCGAATGTCTGTGACCAACGTCTCGCCCCGCGAGCCTTTCACAACCGACTGGTTGTCGATACCACGCCTGTGTGACCTGCCCATACATGTCAAGCCACGCCATACAGGCCGCCTGCGCAGTGCGCCTCACACGGATATCAACGCGGATATTATCCGGACATCAATAAAGTTCGGTCTTCCGTGTCGCAACGTTGAGGTACTGCAGTATCGCAACGTTGCTTGAGATTCCGCGACCTTGTAGCAGATGAATTTACGTTCTACAGAAAACCTCATTCGGAAACCAATTAACTTCCTACAAGGTTCGCCGCTTGCTACCGCAAGTCCGCGATGTCGAACCCGACCGCGTTCCCCGCGTCCACCAACGCCGCCAGACTCGGGAACGTCCGCTCGTAGCCGTCGCCGGCGAGTCGATACCAACGGAGCTTGCTGCGCGCGTCGAACGAGCCGACATCTACCCGCCACCGTCCGTCGCCAGTCCGCATCGCCCCCGTCCACGCCCCCAGGTCCCGAACGTAGAACGCCCGCCAGACCTGGTGAAGGCCGGCGGGCGAAGTACACCGCTGTAGTTCGTGCACAGGTTGATCCACAGGCTGTGGAATCAGCGAACGCGCCGCATGAACTGCCGCCGCGCCGCGACCTGTACCACGTCGGTCGCCCTCAGTCCAGGTGGCCGAGCGTCGACCGGCATTCGCCATCGGCGGGAAGCAGCAGGTTGCACGTCCCCCAGCCGGCCTTCCGCTTGTATCGGGCAACGCGGGCGTCCCCGAGTGCGCCGAGCTGTGTTGCGAGATTGTTGGCGGCAGCGACGAGCGAATCCCACGCCTCATCGGAGTAGTCGCCGGACGTGGACGTCCTGATCGACGACTGGTGCACCTGCCTGGCCTGCGCGAACGCTGCATGCGCCTCGGCGACCTGAGGCGACATTGAGCCGAACGCCATGGTCGCCTCGTCGAGCATCGACGCGCTGCCAGTACTGTGCCGCGAGCCGGGTTGCTCCAGCGCGCCGAGGTAGTAGGCGAGCTCGGCGGCGGTCATGTCCTTGAGGTCGGTCACGGCGTCATTCTCCCTTGCTGCGGATCTGCCGGGCACGTGCAACCAGGTCGGCGATCCCGTCGAGGTTCTCGTCGGTGAGCGCCGCCTCGTCCTCGGACGTCAGCAGGGTCACCGTCCCGTCCGGGAACAGGCGCAGGGTTGCGCCCCACGGCAGCGGCAGCTCAACCGCGGTGATCGGGTCGTGGCTGGTCACGTCGCCTCCTTGATCATCTCGTAGCATCCACTGGCGATCCGTTCGGCAACGCGGCTCGGGTCGACAGCGATGATGGCGTTGTCGGAGAGCCTGCGCATTCGGACGGGAGCCTGGGCCTCAATCGCGGCCAGGACTGCGGCGCGCTCAGCGTCGGTCATTTCGTTCGGGTCGGTCATGCAGCACCTCCGGTGGGAAAGTCGTAGCCGGCGGAGTTGCGTTCGTCGACGAGGACGCCGACGAGGCCGGCGCCGTACGTGGCCCGCCACGCGGCCTGGTCGTCGGGGTAGGCGACGCCGTCGAGCTCGTGGCACATCCCGCCGCAGCGGGCCTCGATACGGCCGTGCACGACGTTGACGGTCCAGCCGCCGACGGGCGTGAACGCGGGGGCACCGATGCCGGGCTCGAACTTCGGCAGCCGGTGCAGGGGGAGCAGGCCGACGGTCCAGATCCGGTAGTCCCGGCCGAAGGCGTGCCGCAACTGGGGCAGGGTCATGGCGGGTCCCTTCAGGCGGCGTCGGTGTCGCGGGGGATGGCGTTGCCGTACTGGTCCTTCGGCACGGCCGGGTCGATGAGGTCGGCCGCCCACAGCACGCCCTCGCGGCGGTAGCGCGACGGGACGGTGCGCTCGTTGCAGCGGTCGCGGATCAGCTTCGCCAGGTCGGCGGCGGCTTCCCGGTAGACGCGGGCCACCTCGGCGCGCATCTCCCGGACCTGCTCCTCGGCGCGTTCGCGGGCGGCGTTGGCGAAGTAGACGGCGCCCTCCTGCTCGTGCCGGGACTCGGCACGGGTCATGAGCCCCTGGCCGGCGTTGAGGTGCTCGTACGGCAGGGTCCGCTCGCGGTCGCGCTGCTCGCCGGCGGCCCGGTAGCCGAAGGTGCGGCGCAGGGCCTCGGCGTAAAAGTCGGGGCCCCTCCAATTCTCCTCGTGGATCATCTTGCGCTGCTCGTCCTGGAGGCGGCTGGCGATGAGATCCCAGTTCATGCCGTCGGTCATGGCGTTCTCCTTCAGGCGGCGACGATGGCGAGGATGCGGTTGATGTGGTCGGCGCGCTGCTGCTCGGCCTCGGCGGCGGCGACCGCCTCCTTGTAGAGGCGCTTGCCGAAGTCGGTGACCTCGCCGCCGGTGGGGCGGAAGCGCGGGCCGTCGAGGGTGATGAAGCCGCGCTTGGCCATGGCGAGCAGCATGCTGAGGTCGGCGCCGGCAGCACCCCGGCCGCGGCGGATGTGGCCGGTGGAGTCGAGGGCCTGGCCGATGACGACTACCTCGGCCGGGGTCATGCGGGTCGCGGTGCCCTTCGCGGGCGCGGCGAGCCTGACCGCGGGGGCGGGCTCGACGGGGGCGGTGTGCTCGGCGACGAGGGCGTTGTAGGCGGCGACGGCCTGGTGGTCGTGCTGGTGGAGCTGCGAGATGACGGTGAGGCCGTCGCGTCGGGCCTGGACTTTCCAGCCGGCGCCGTTGACCCAGAACGCCTGGACCGTGGTGCCGTTCACCGTCTCGGTGAGGCCGGTCGCCGGGATGTAGCGGGCCGGGGCGGTGGTCGTCTGCGTCATGCCTACGATCCTAGGCCAGGGATCTTCGGCATGCCTCACCCGTTCGGCCTAACTTCCTAGGCGTCCGTTCGTGGGAGACTCGGCGGATGACCACCCTCGACGACATCGAAGAAGCCTGGAAAGGTATCGAGCGCGCGAAAGAGCACTACCGGGAAACACTCCGCGCCGGCCTGGCCGCCGACATCCCGCAGGTGGAGATCAGTCGACGTCTCGGCCGTACCCGCGAGATGCTCCGCCGCGACGTCATGACCGACGAACAGCTCGCCGAGCTCAAGAAGGCCGATCGCGAAAGGAAGCAGGCGAAGTGAACAACCCAGTGATCGCTGAGATCCAGAAGCAGGACCGCAACGGCGACTGGACCAAGGCCGGCGAACTGGCTATCCATGAACACGCCATCCCGCGCATCGGCGACGGACTGGACTGGTACGACATCCGCTACCGAGTCCGTGACGTGCTCTGGACCTACCCAGTACGAGGCGGAGCAGGAACTGGGGAATTCGGGCTCGAGATTCGGGTCGAGATCGACAACGACACCGTCGAGGCCATCTAGACGTCTGCCTCGATCACCAGCATTCACATCTGGAAGGACGCCCGGGTCGGCATCACTAGCAGGCGCCGGCCCAGACAGCCGCTACGCCTCGTCGGCGAACTCGACCGCAGCCCAGTCGATCGTCAGGCCCCGGATGGCCGCGTGCCGGCCGGTGTCCGTGTAACGGGCCACTTCGATCCAGCCGCCCTCACCACCGCGCAGGATGCGCACGGTCCCGCCTGGCCCGGCGATCGCCGTCCGGGCGATCCGGTGCGCGTCCACGGCGGTCGCGTACAGCGGCCCGATCGACTCGTCGGTGAGGGTGGCGCCGGAAACGAGGTAGGCGGCGTCAGCGGATATGACCTGTTGTGTGTCCATCACCCCACCGTGCGCCTGTGGGCCTGGCGGCCGGTATCGGCCGGGTGTCCGGGCCGGTCGGCGCGGACGTATGACCTGGTCGGCCCGCTGTAGCGCCGCTACGTAAGCCGGTCGGGTGCCCGGAGGCGCCGATCAGTTGGCCTCGGTTCGGCCGAGATGTCCCGGCCACACCTTCTCGACCTTCGCACGCGCCATCCCCGCAAGCTCCTCCGCGACGGCGGCGAGGTGGATCAGCTCCGAGCGGAGCAGCGAGTCCAACTGCCTGTCCGTCGCTTCCCGACGCCCGACGAGCAGCTCCTGCAACGCCTCCGGGCCGCGGTTCGCCAGCGGGGCTGCGTACGGGGTTCCGTCGCGGCGCGCGTAGTAGTTGTGGTGCACCGGGTGCTTCACAGCGCCTCCTCGTCGACCTGCCCTGGCCGGTATCGCCCCACGTACACCACGAACGGCCCGATGCTGAACAACCGCCGGAAGGTGCTCATGTGCCGTCCGGCGGCGTTGACCCACCGGAACAGCTCCCGCGCGTCGCGTGCACGGCGCTGCGGGCCGCGCAGCGACCAGTGCGCCGGCATGACACGGCCGACAAGCGCCACGGCTCCGAGCGCAAGGACCACGCCCGCGGCGAGGACGAGAATCGCGGCCGGGACCGCGGCGACACCAAGCCAGAAGTCGCTCACGGACGCCACCGCTCGTCGTAGTCCGGGTGTGTGTCCCATTCGAGCGCCAGCAGCGGCAGCACGTCGGCGTGGATGCGCCCGGTTGCCGCGACGTGCAGCTCGCACTCCACCCACGGGTTGTCCTCGTTGGTGCACGGCCGGCCGGGGTGCGGGTCGAGCCAGCGGCGGACACCGGCGAGGATGCGCCGCTTCGACTCGACACCGCGCAACGCCCGGTCGGGCCCGTACGCGGCGATGTACGCCAGCTCCGCCGGACGTGACCCCCACGGGTACGACGGGAAGTCGTCGCGGTCGGCGAACCCGGAACCGTCCGGGTACATCTCGCCGGCCCGGGTGGCACCGACCTCGGCCTGGCAGGCGAGCGCCAGCTGCTCATCGTCAGCCAGGCGTGCCTCGATGAAGGCCACCAGGTCGCTCATGTCGCCTCCTTGATCGGCCCGCGGTGCATGGTCAGCCACCACCACGTCTGCTCCTGCCGGTGGTAGCCGCCGTCCGACGGGTACCAGCCGGTCGGGGTGCGGCGCCAGTGGGACTGGTAGGCGTCCACCACGTCGGTCGCGTCGTCTGGCTCCTCGTCGCCGGGCAGCCACACGCGCGGCTCCGCGCTCACGCCGCCTCCTCGTTGATCTGCGCGGCCAACGCCAACAGCAGCTCCCGCGAGTCTTCGTCGAGTCTCGCGACGACGGCGCGGCGCATCGCCTCGGCCTGCCCGGGGCGGACCTTGCACAAGCTGACGAACCCGCCCGCGGTACTGGCCAGCTCGTTGGTCATCTGCTGCTCGATCCACGACAGATCAGCCACGCCGCACCTCGGTCTCGTCCTCAAACGGCTCCAGCAGGTCCCACACCTCGGCGTCACGGCCGGCGCACGCCAGCCGGGCGGCCCGGTAGAGGTCGCGGCGGTGCAGGATGCCGCGCTGCTCGTAGATCTGGATGTCGTCGTCCCAGTGCCCGTCACCCCACTGCGGGTAGGCGGACGAGCCGAGCCGGTCCGCACGTCGGAGGCGGGCCAGCGGTCGTTCCTGCTCGACGTGGCGAGCGCGGTCGGCGGCCAACCAGCGGGTCATGTAGCGGCGGCAGCCGTACGTGACGGGCGTCTCGGTGACCGTCGACCAGACGACGTACTCGTCCCGGTGCCGGGCTGGCTTGATCACGAGCTGCGGCATCAGACAGGCACCCGCTCAAAGTTGCTGATCTCCGGGTGTTCGCGGCCGAACAGGCGGGCAACATGGATGATCCCCTCGCCGCAGCCGGACGGAACCGTGTTGCCGTCGGCGTCGACCTGGCGGCGGATCACCCGTGCCTGCCATCCCGAGACAGTGTTGCCAAGGGAGGTGATCCGCACGATCTGCTGGTGGCCTTCGGGCAGCCAGGTCACGGCCCGGTCGATCCAGTCCTCGCCGACGTACGGCGGCGGGTCGAACCCGGCCGCGACCAGGGCGACGGCGATCTTCTCGGCGTCGGTCTTCACGGCGCCTCCACGTCCACGGCCGCCATCAGCGCGATCTGCGTGTGCCGCTGCCGGGCCCAGTCGAGCAGGCCGGCGAACGTGGCGGGCGGCTCCTCCCAGCTGTTGCCGCCGATCCGGTACCAGCGGCGCTCGTTGAAGCCGTCCGCTGCCGCGTCCTCGTCGCTGCGGATGTAGGCGGCCAGGTCACACGGGTTACTCAACGCCATGTGGCCGAGGACGACGACACGTCCGTTGTCAGGCTCGATCACCGTGCACCTGCCGCGTTCAGCCCGGCCGCCATCGCCTCGGCCTGCGCAAGGCGGCGCTCCATCGCGTCGGCGTCCTCGTCGAGGACTTCCGCACAGGTCGGGCAGGTGGATCGGAGCGAAGCCTGGCGGAGGCGTCGGACTTCCTTCGGGCTGTCGACCTGCTCGGTCATCGGGTCTCCTTCGTCTCGGGGCCATGTTCGGCGAGCCACGCCCGCCCCGAGGTCGTCAACGTCCAGTAGTCGTCGCGGAGCCGGGTCGGCGGGTAGTAGACGGTCGCGTAACTCGCGTCGACGAGCTTCCGCAGGGCGGGGTCGTCGGGGTATGCGGAGTCGTCCGGGCCCAGCGTCCACTCGCGGGTTGCAACCCGGCGGGCGCAGGCCAGGAGTTCGGGGGTCGGCTCCAGCGGCGCACTCACAGGTCGCTCTCCTTCGCCGCTTCGGCCCAACACTCTGCGGCGCGGGCATCCCACTGGGCGGCGTCCGCCCGGCAGCGTTCCGCCGTCCCGAACGACAGCGCGCGGGCCAGCAGTGAACCGTCGATGTTGTCCGCCTCGGCCCGCATCGCGGCGGCGATGTTCTCGGCCACGACGGCGCGGCTGGCGGCGTTCGGAGCGCGGTCAAACTTCGCGACCAGGTCCACGTGCCGTTCGTGGGCGCGGCGGACGTCGGCGAGGCTCACCGCTCGCCGTCCAGGATCGCCCGGGCGCGGTCGCCGAACTCTTCGATCAGCGCATCACGGCGGCGCAGCGCCTCCGTCCGCAGATTGACGACCGTGTCCGAGAACTCCTCGGCGTCACCGGCGCCGTCAGTGTTGGCCTCCAGGATCAGGGCCTCGATCAGGCTCGTGAACGTCATCATGGGGGTCTCCTTCAGCGGTTGGGGTCGTCGATGCGGGCATTGAGCAGGGTCCAGTCGACGTCGAGCGCGCGGAGGACTGCCTCGCCAACCGCGTACTTGATCTCCCGGTATCGGTCTTCGACGCTGAGCACGTCCCAGTCCTCGCGGGGCAGCTCCACCTCGCCGGACGAGTGGTTGAGGCTGCTCAGGTCGACCGTCCAGCGAACCTTGATGTCGTCGGACATCAGGAGTTCTCCTTCGGGGTCGCGTTGTCGATGAGGTCGGCCAGCCAGAGCGGCATGCCGACGACCCGGTCGGGGCTGAAGTGGCTGCCGAAGTTGTCGCCGTGCCGCATCGCGTAGATGACGATCTCGGCCCGCCACGCTTCGGCAGGGCCGAACCGGGTGAAGGTCAGAGTGATCGAGTACGGGCTATATGCACCGCCGTGGACCTTCGATCCGCGGGCGGGCGCGACGGTGATCGGAGGTGCCCCGGTCAGGTCGACGGACTTGCGGATCGTCTCGGTGAACGACCGGCGCTCATCGCCCCACGTCACGGTCATCGCGTCCGGCGTGCACAGGTTCGGCTCGGCGCCTGTCTCACGGTCGGCGACCACCTGGCGGTAGGCGGCGACATGCGCCTCGGCGTTGAATCGGCGGTCGTAGGGGCTCCGCCCACGCGACGCCTGGCTGCGGTCGTGCTCGCCAGCGTCGTCGGGCAGACCGGCAACCCGGTTGACCGCGGCGTAGAAGTCGGCCGGGTCGGCGTGCAGGCGGATGTGGTTCCACTCGCGTTCGGCGTTCTCGGCGGCGGTCAGGGACGTGCCGGGGACATAGGGGGTCACGCCTTGGCCCCGCAATCGCAGGGCCGGGGCGGGTACGCGTCGGGGGAGTGCCCCTGCGACCGCCACGTCCTCAGGAACGCCATCGAGTAGAGGGTGTCGCCGGTGCAGTCCTCGGTGTGGCCGGCGGCGAGGTGCCGCCGGCTGGCCTCGTTGAACGCGGCGGACGCCTTGCAGTGGTCGGCTTCCCAGTTGCCCTTGAACCGCTGGACGAGCGCCGACCCGTGAATCGCTGAGGCGGCCTCGGCGGTGAACTCGTCGTCGGACAGGCCGGGCAGCTTCTCGAGCCAGGCGGTCAGTTCGGGCTTGGCATGGTCGGCGGCGCTGACGAACTCTCGCTCGGCAACCGGTCCGAAGCGGGTGGCGGGGTTCACTGGGCCACCATCGCCTTGAACGCGGCGGCCGAGTCGGCCCAGGCGCCGAGCAGCGCCTGGCCGCCCTTGATACCGCTACCCCGGACCGCAACGGGGGCCCGCCCGCTGTCGATCAGCGGCCATTCGATCCGGCCGACGATCGGCGCATCGAGGTCGCTCTGAGCGCCGGCGCACAGGTAGGTGGTGGTGATAGCGAGGATGCGGGCGGTCGCCAGGAAGTGACCGCCGGGCGTGTCGTCGTCGACGCAGGCGTGGACGTCGGTCTCGGAGGCCTTGCGAATGTCGGCGAGGGTCGCCATCAGTCCTCCACCGCGGGTGGCAGTGCCTGGACGGCGGCGAGCTTCGCCTCCACCTCGGCGGTCGACAGGCCCTCCGCCGTGAATAGCCCGTCCTCGCCGTCGTATTCGACGTCGAACCGGAACGGGTAGACAGCGTGAGCCGGGGAGACGGTGGCCCCGCGGCCGTTCGGGAACCGGTACTGCCACCACAGGGACGACGTCCCAGCGAGGCAGTGGTCGGCGATGTAGTCGTTCACGGTCTCGGGCATGGTCAGTTCTCCTCGTCGGGGTTGCACCACGCGCACGTCGGCAGGGTGATCTCTTTCGCCCACACACCGTCGGCCAGGCGGTACAGGCACGAGCAGGGCATCGAGTAGCCGGTCTCGTCGGCGACGTAGTCCCAGCCGGGGGTGCGCTCGGTGGGGCAGCGCAGGATGACGGTGTCGTGGGGGTCGAGGTCGTCGACGTTGTCGTACCGGTCGAATCCCGCCCACGTGATCTGGATGCGGTCGCGGTGGTCGACCTGCGACACGAAACGGACCGTGCCACGGGCGGGAACCAGGCGGTCGCCGGGGCGGATGTCGCTGGCGGCGACGGGGATGTCGAGGAAGGTGGGCACGACTCAATTCTCCCCTCGCAGTAGACGATTGTCTACTGAATCTTGCAGGTGGAGACCCGAATAGCCCGTTCGTGTCTGCCGTGTACCCATGTAGACGACCGTCTACCGTGATCCGTACGATGGCGGTATGACCGAACCGCCCGAGGACAAGCACATCCCCGACCTCGTCTCCCTGCGCGAGGCCGCCGCCATCCTCGGCATCGGCCGCGCCATGACCCATCGGCTCGTCAAAGCGGGCCAACTCCGGGGCAAGCGGGTCGACAGCGTCTGGGTCTTCCGCAAGGTCGTCGTCGAGAAACTAAGGGACCAGCGGGCATGAACATTCGGAACGTCAGTCCCCGCGGGCGGATCACCTACTTCAACCGCGACCAGCCACACGCGGTGTACCGGATCTCGGATGGACTCCGCCGCGTGATCTACATAGGTTCCAGCTACAGTCCCGACGCCAGGATCGCCACCCAGTGCAGCGACCGAGGCTGGCACATCGGCGACCTCACCTGGACCGTCGAGTGGCACCCCGACTGGAGGACGGCCAACCGCGTGGAGCACGCCGCGATCTGGCGCGTGGACCCCGACTTCAACTTCGTCGGCACGGCACTCTCGGCAATCGTCAACCGGGCCAGGTTTGGTCCCGGCGGGCCCGCCGCCGCCGAAGGCTTGATCGCGCAGGCCCGGCGGCTCAGGAAGGCGAGAATCGCGGCGGAGAAGTCACGAGACTCGACAGGCGCCGCTGCCGCCCTCGCCGAGTTCCGTGAGCTCGCCGCGCACCTCGGCGTCCCAAGCAACCGCGTCCAGCAGATCGCCGAAGGTCGGTCGGCGGGCGGGCAAGGTGGCGGCAAGACCGAGGCAGCCGAGTGAACCGCCGCACCGGCCTATACCGCCTCCGCAAGTCCGACGGAACCCTCCTCTACATCGGCATCGGTTACGACCCCGCCGTTCGCATCACCAGTCACCGCCGAAAGTCCTGGGGTGGCGACATCGACATCACAAAGACGACGATCGAGTGGTTCGAGAATCGCGAGTCCGCAGAGACGGCCGAACTGGCGGCGATCCGGGACGAGCAGCCGATCCACAACATCGTCACCGGCGACGAGAACGGCTGCGCTCGGTTCCTGCCGCACTCCGGCAGAAGCTGGGGCCGTCCCGCATGGCGGGGGAGCCCGGCGCAGATGGCCGCGCTGGCAAATGCCCGCCGCCTCAGCCGGGAACTAGCGGCCATTAACACCGCGAGGTGGGATCTGATCGCTCACGGTCGCGCGCTCGGAATCCCCGACACCACGCTCTGCGAGGAGTCGGGGGAGTCGCGATCAACCCTGAACCGGCGCCTCGGCACCCGCAGCGGCAGCGCGTAGCTCGGCCAGCGCCTCGTTCGTGACCCAGATCGCCTCGACCCGCGCCGGCGTCTCATCCTCGCGGTAGCAGGACACCCGCCACCGGCGCGGCTCCACGTACAGCTTCCCGCCGAAGCCGAGCACCCCCTGGAAGCGGTACTCCTCGCAGCCGTGCGTCACGTGGTAGACGAACGCGTCCCGGTCGTCCTCCCGGGCTCCGGCATGTTCGACCAGCACGTTGTAGACGGCGTTCGCCTGGTCCTCGGTCACGCCCGCCACCCGAACCCGTCGAACCGCTCGTCCATCCACGGATACGTCGTCGGCCGCTCGTGCGCCTCCGCGAACCCGCGCAAGGCACGGCCCGTCATCTTCGACCAGTCCTCCCACAGATACCCGCGCGGCAACCCGGACACGTCCTCGTTGCCCTTGCCGCCGCTGTCGTCCGGGTTCGACAGCAGCAGCCACGCCTCGGCGATGAGGTCGACAACCCTCTCGTCGCTGACGTACCTGGTCAGAGCGTTCAGGTCGACGGTCATGCCACCTCCCCAGCCAGCAGCACCTCGCGCGCCCGCGCGTACTTCCGCCGCAGCCGCTCCGCCGTCGCCGAGTCGAGCAGTGCCAGCCGCTCCTCGTCGCTGTTTGTGGCGTTGTCGGCGAGCTTCACCAACCGGCCCAGCGGGTCTGCAGCGGCTCGGGCGATCAGGTCCATGTAGTCCTCGCCGTCCCGCCATGTCACCGCATCCACGGCCCGCACCACCTCGTCGGGGAAGCCCATTGCCCGCAGCTGGTCGAGGGTCACGTCGGTGTCCTCGACAATGTCGTGGAGGTAGCCGGCCATCACCGCCTCGTCGCCGTGCTCCTCCAAGCGGCGGGCAACCTCGGCGACGTGCTCGAAGTACGGCGCGCCGGCCTTGTCGACCTGACCCTCGTGCGCGGCGTAGGCCAGCTCGCGGGCGTCGTTCACGGTGCGGGTCATGAGCGCTCCTCTCGCATTTGTGCGTTCATCTCGTCGGTCCATCGCCACGCCGGCAGCCATCCGTACAGCGGACCCAGGTCACCCTCGACCACATCGGCGGCATGCCGGAGGGTGGACGCCTCCGTCTCCAGCACGTCGCGGTCCTTCTGATTCGGGCACCGCGCCAGGTACTCCAGCCGGCCGGCTGCGGCTTTCCGCAGCAACTCCGCCGCCTTGGCGATCTCCGTGCTGTGCCGTGGAGCGGCCGGGATCTCGATCGGCACCCGCAGCGCATCGCCCGCCTCCGGATACCACGTCGCCGTCGACTGGCCGTTCTCGTCGTACACGTTCAGGCCCAGCGGTGTCGCCACCCACTCCATGTCCACGCCGAGCTCGGCAACACGGCCGACCACCGTCATCGACTCTCCGGACGCCACCAGGTGGTGGTAGACATCCCGCCACGTCGCCGTGAACAGCTTCGGCGTCATGCCAGCACCTCCACCTGCCGGACCAGCAGCACCGGCTCGGCTGCTCGCTCCAGGTCGACGACGGCAACGAACGCCACCCGCGCCCCGACCGACAGCTTGCCGGCGGACCGGTACGGCACAGGCCACACCTCGAACCTGTCCTCGCCCGACGGGCTCTCGACCACGCCGGACGCCCACGGCAGGCCCTGGTGACTGACATGCTCGTCGAGGGCGACGATCCGGCCACGGCAGGCGACCGTCTCCCGGTGCGGCAGGGCGGCGAGGGCGGTCACGGCCCCTCCGGCGGGTCGTCGTCGCTCAGCTCGAGCCCGTGCGCCTCGATGTACTCCGACACCTCGTGCTCGACGGCCCGGAACGCCTCGTGCGCCGCCCAAAACCGCTCCACCAGCTTGCGGGGCAGCAGCATCCACCCGCCGTCGAGGTCCTCCGTGATCGCCGTCGACAGCGTCTCCGTGAACTCGGAGACGCACACCGGCATCAGGTTGGCGCTCACGACCCACCTCCGATCATCAGCGCAGGGTTGTCGTGCTCATCGGCGTCGACACGGCATCGCCCGCACATGCCCGGCACGTCTGGATCGGGGGTGAAACCGTGCGGTTTGATCACCTTGCAGTCGTCGCACCACGCGTTGCCCTGAACGTCGATGTGGAAGTCGAACTCGCGCGCCTCGAACGCCGCGTCCTCGAACCGGGCGTAGTGCATGACGTTGAACGAGTCCGAGTCGGTCGTACGACCGCACTCGTTGCAGGCGGCGGTGAAACA
This sequence comes from Dactylosporangium sp. NPDC000244, assembly GCF_040300725.1. Lineage (NCBI taxonomy): Bacteria > Bacillati > Actinomycetota > Actinomycetes > Micromonosporales > Micromonosporaceae > Dactylosporangium > Dactylosporangium sp. NPDC000244. The sequence continues at coordinate 86,777 of NZ_JBEPEH010000033.1, read as the reverse complement.
CGGCGTGTCGACCTGCGCCGACGTCAACGCGCCGGGCGGATACATGTCCGGCCAGGTCTCGGCCCGGTCGCTGGCCTCGGCCGCAGCGTCCGCCTCGGTGGTGAAGTGCGGGGCACCGTCGTTGCCGCCGTCGAACACGCTGCCGTCGGGCCAACGCAACTCCCAGCAGCGATGAGGCAGGGTGGTGATCATGGCTCTCCTTCGGGTTGGTCAGGCGCCCGGCTCGGTCTGCAGCCGGGCCGGCGGTTCGTTCAGTGCCTGTCCGACGGCGGCCTTCAGGCGCTCCTCGGCGGCGACCAGATCGGCGGAGCGGCGCACACCATGCCCGACGGACAGTTCGCCGCGCAGTAGCGCCTCGGCCTGACGGCGGGTCAGCCTCACCGTCACCTCGACGCCGCTCACCGACCCTCACCGCCCTCGACCGGCCGGGGCGCGGCCACAATCGTCATGTCGGCGGCGGGTGGCACCCAGAACTGCTCCACTGGCTGCGGGCCGGTGTAGCGGACGCACGCGCAGTCGACCCACACGTCTTTGAAGTTGACCTTCTCAAGGTCCTGCGCCTCGCAGCACCCCTGCTGCGGATCGTGGGTGCCGTAGTGGTGCCCGCACATGCACACCGGCTTCGGCTGCCTCGGGGCGGCCTTCAGGCGGGCATGCCGGCCGAGAAGCCAGCCCGCGGACAGCAGACCGACCGCCACACCGGCGGAAATCGGGTCGATCACCGGCCCTCCTCCTTCCCGAGCGGCGGCACACGGTGCACTGCCCGCTCGTCGCCCGGCTGCACGTACGTGATCCCGTCTGCGGCCAGCGCCAGCTCGCCGCGCAGGTACCGCCGGAAGTCCTCCACGATCTGCCGGTCACCGTCAGGCAACTGGTCGAGCGGCACACCGAAACCGCACCGACGCGGGTTCACCGGGCCACCCTCGGCGACGCCAGCGCCTCGGCGTCAGCAGCCCGCAGGACCGCCTTCTCCCGCTCGGACAAGTTCGCCCACGTCGGGTCCTCCAACCCGTGCACGGCCATATGCCGGCGGAGGATCGCCCGATGGCGGCGGGAGTCGGCCGCCTCCTCGGCGCACCACTTGGCGCGGATCTGCGCATCGGCCTGCAGGCGGGTGAACTCGGCCCTGATCGCATCCCCGGCCGCCTCCCAACGGTCCTGCGCCGACCGGGTCTGCTCCGTGTGCAACGCGATCGAAGCGTCCTCGAACCGGGACAGAAGCCGGTCCAGGTCCTCGCCGGTCACCGGGCCGCCTCCGTCACCAGATGGAAGACGTGGGCGAACCCGTCGGCGTCCCATACAAACCAGCCGCCGGACTGCTTCACGATCCAGTCGCCGTGCACGCCGCTGTCGTTCCCGACGACGAGCACGGAAAAGATGCCGGTCGCCGGCGAGCCGTCCATGTGGACGTCGCCGCCGCACCAGTCGGCGACCTCGGCCCAGTTCGTGTCCGACTCGTGCAGCTGGACCGCCTCGACGACGTACGACGGGTCGGTCTTCATGACGTAGCGGGACGGGGTCATCCGGCCACCGCCTCAACGAGGGCGTGCAGCGCCCCGGACCGCGCCATCCGCCGGGCGGCGGTGACACCGCCACGGACCTGGACGGTTCGCCCGGTGGGCCGGTGGATGACGGTGACGAGGTAGCCGCAGATGCTGTCGTAGCGGTACGTCCACTGGCCGTCGCGGCTGTTGCTGGTGATCGTGCTGGCTGCGGTCATCGCGCCGCCTCCAGGTCCGCGACCCGGTTGATGTCGAACCCGGCCACCGCCGCGTGCAGCCGCCGCAGCCGCTCCACGTCGCCGGCCGTCCAGCCGAACCGGGCCGCGAGGAGCGCCAGCGCGTCGCCCTGGTCGACGTCGCCGCCCGTCGGATCGTCGTCCCAGCCGACGAGGACGCCGTACAGCCACGCAAAATCCCCGGCGGTCGACCAGTCCTGCGACGACAGGGCCATCGTCGTACGAGCCGACTCCAGCGCCGACACGAGATCCGTCAGATCGCTCACGCGGCACCACACTTCGGGCACAGGTCAGCCTCGTCGCTGATCCGCCAGCCGCAGTCGGCGGCCAGGTAGGCGCGGGCCGTCGCCAACCGCTCGTCGCGGGACGCGCCGATCACGTCACCCCGCCAGTCGACGCCGCAGCCGTCACAAAACACGACGCACGAGACCACATGGCCGGCGTCGAGCGCCTCCCGCACGTGCGCGGCGATCCCGGGCTCGGGCGACCGCTCGCCGGCGGCCAGCGCGTTCAGGCGGGCACGGACCTGGTCGCCGATCGGGCGGATGATCAGATCGCGGGGTGCCGTCATCGGACACCGCCCTGCGCCGCCACAACCGCGGCCGTCGCCTCGGTGACCCGAAGTCGCATCGCCTCGGACACGCCGGCCAGCTGCGTCGCCGTGAAGTGGTCCATCCCCGCCTCCGGTGCGAGAACCGCCACGATCGGTGGCGGGTTCTCGTGCGCGTCGCAGCGCGCCTCCGCGACCGCCTCAGCCCGGGTGTAGCGGCCCGCCTGCCACACGTCGGACGTGTAGCCGGAGCGGTTCGGCCCCCACCACGAGTTCCAGCGGTTCGACCACAGCAGGTGGGGCAGCCCGTCCAGCACGTCCACGTCGGGGTGGACCCGCCACGACGTGGCGCCGTGCTCGTCGCCGTCGCGGTGGAGATCGTCGTCGTGCGGCGGCAGGTTGCAGGTGTGCTCGCGCAGCGCGGACGTCATCGTCGCGCCGCAGATCGGGTTATGGGTGGTCGTGGTCATGGGTCAGCTCCTCGTCTCGTCAGGGGTTTGGTTGCCGGCCTGAAACCTCGTCCGGGCCTCCTTCGTGATCGCACGCAGCTCGTGCCTGTGGTCGGAGTGGAAACCGAACGCGGCGATCCGCTGCAGCGTGTCGAACGCCCACTCGGCCGGGCCGAGCTCGTCCAGCTCGGCGCGGTCGTCGGGGCCGGAGGGCGGCTCCTCGACCGGCACCAGCCGGTACACGTCGAACCGGTCCGGCCAGCGCTGCGCCTCGGCCCTGCGGCGCCGCTCCTGGACCCGCCGCTCAGCGACGGCGCGGTCCGTGTACACGACCGTGCCGAGGGTGTAGGGGATGCCGGACTCGTCGGTGTGGACGACCACGAACAGGTCGGTCATCGCGGCGTCCAGTCGCACGACAGCGCCACCGGGGCGCCCGCCGCCGCCTGCGGGTTGAACCAGGTGATGCAGGTGACCGTGCGGCCATTGACCTGCACCTCGGTCACCGTCCAGCCGTCCGGCAGCGTGTTTCCCGCACCGTGGCACGGGCTGGTGTTGGTGCCGCAGCCGTTGTCGGCCGGGGCCGCAGTACCGCACGCGGCCAGCACGAGCACCGCCAGCGCGGTGACGATCGCGATCCGTTTCATCATCGGGCCGCTTCCTCAACCAGGTCGATCGAGAACCACTCGCCGCCGTCCTCCCAGCGGTGCGTGAACCGGTACTCGCCCGGCGCCAGCCGCAAATCGCGGGCCTCGTCACGCCACGAGTCATACATCGGCAGGACGCAGCCAGGAACCTCCGTCGACCAGCCGTAGTTGCCGACGTAGCGGTGGATGACGCCGTGAACGACCGGCTCCTCATCACCGTCTTCCTCAGCTTTCTCCAGCGCCTCCGGGTCGCACTGCGACTCCAGGCACTCCTGCCACGCCCGGCACCAGTCGGTAACCTCCTCGCAGACGATCTCGTAGCGGTGACCGGAGTTGTCGGCTCGCGGGTGGTCCGGCTCGTGTGTGACGACCAGGGTGTGGGCGGGCGCGTACGTAGCCTCATCGGGGGTCACTTCGCCTCCTCGGGGTTCAGGCCGAGCTCGGCCGCGGCCAGCAGCAGCGGCGTGCACGGCGACTGCTTCCGACACGTCCGGCAGTACAGAAACGACGGGCGGTCCCGGTTGTCCTGGCCACGGACGTAGTGCTGCTCCGGCTCATGCGGGGCCAGCACGGCGCGCAGGGCGGCGCCGAGGTTCGCGGCGGCCGTCGTGTCACCGTGCTCCGCGTTGTCGTGGGCAGTCTCAATGACCCGCTCGAAAAGGGAGGCCATCAGGTGCCGTCCACCATGTGCTGCCGCCGGACGGCGAAGTCCGTGCACGCGGCCACGTACGCATCTGCGCTCTCGTAGCGGCCGGTCAGGTACTCCATCCGCTCCACGCCGGGCAGTGCGGCGGTCTCGACGATCTGCTCGTCGGTCAGTTCGCCGGCCAGCAGGTAGGCGGAGGCCATGCACTGGGCGTCGGGCTCGCCGTATTCGGCGGCGAGGGTGGCCAGCAGGTTGGGCTTGGTCACCGCGCACCGCCCAGCATTACCTCGACGACCGCCACGAACTGGCCCGCCGTCCGCACCATGCCGTCCGCCTCGGCCACGGTCACCGTGCGCGGGATGCCCGCCTCAGCCGCGGCCCGCTTGGTGGCGGTCGACGCGAAGTGCTGCGCCCACTCGGCCAGCTCCGGCGCGACCAGCGGCAACTGCTCCCACACCGGCGGAAGCTTGGCGTGCATGCTCGGCCGGCTCGCTCGCACCCGGACGGCCATGACCGCCGCAGCAGCACGCAACGCCGCCAGGTGCGCGGTCGCGAACCGCATCCCCGGCGTGTGAATGGTCGCCGCCTCGTCCAGGGTGGTGCGGGCCGACGTCAGCAGCTCAAGCGGCGTACGGTGCGGCAGGGCGTGCGCGGGAACCGGCAGCGTGACGCGGTCGGCGGTCATCGGTCCGCCTCCGCCCAAGGGTTGGCCGGTTCCGCGTCCAGCCACGGCCCAATCCACGCCGACCCGTCCGCAAACCGGCGGTGCGCCCGGTGATGCACTGTGAAACCGACGATGTTGTACAGGCCGACCCGGGTCGGGCCGAGCGCCTCCGCCGCCTCACGCGACGACAACTGCTGCGCGTCCGCGGCGATCCCGCCTCCGGCGGCCAGCCAACGCACCTCCCACTCGGTGCGCACCTCGGCCGGTTCGCCGTGCTCGTTGTGGACGCAGCAGTCGTGGAACATGGGCGCCGGCGGCTCGTTGAAGTCGATGGCGACACCGAGCCGCTCCCCGGCATGCCGGGCCATCTCGCCCAGCCCGTTCGCCAGATTCACGCACGTCTGTCGGTCGAAGTCCGGCAGATCCTGGTCGAACGCGCGAGTCCAGTCGGCGGCCTTCGACAGGCCACGGACGAAGCCGATCGACTCCGCGTCACGCGCGACAGCCTCGACAGACTTCGGGGTAGTCATCGGGCGCCGCCGCGACGCTTCAGGGTCCGCTCGTAGTCCTGGTAGCGGGCCTTCGCAATCACCTTCCGGTCCGGGGTGCGGAACACGATCCCCTCCGGCCGGCCACCGGCCTTGTCGTCGAGCCACACACGGGTCTCCGGCAGCACGTCCACGAGCATCGAATGCATGTCACCGACCGACCGGGGGAGGGCGTCGGCGTAGAACTCGTCGAGAAGCCGCGGCGCCACCGGCAGGCCCGCCTCGACGGCGAACTTCGCCAGCTCGTCCTCGCCGACGAACGACTGCCCGCCGCCGTCACGCCACGACGCGATCTGCTGCGACTGCCATTCGAGCTGCGCCGGCCACTGCGGGAACGTCGCCACGTCGAACAGCCGCCAGCCGAACGCGGCCGGGTCCGACGTGTACTGCTTCGCCTGGCCGCCGATCTTCCCGCCGTACAGCTCCAGGTAGGCGACGATGATCAGGTTGAAGTTCTCGACCGCGGTCATCGTCTTCGCGACCGGCTTCAACTGCTCCACGATCCCGAGGGCCGGGTTGCCGATGAGGTCGCCCTGCGCGTACAGCAGCTCCTCGCGGGAGCCGAGCAGGAACGTGCCGTCGGGCAGCAGGATGATCCGGGAGTTGGTGCCGTCGACCTTCTCCGTCGCGATCACAGTGCCGTCGCCGAAGTCGGTCGGCGCCTCCAGCAGGCCGCCGTTCTTCGGGTCCAGGGCGTGGTACGTCGGGATCGACGGGTACTTCGTCAGCGAGTTCAGGGCGCGCAGGTCGCGCTCGGTGATCAGGGCAGTCATCGGGTCTCCTTCGAGGTGTCGGGTTCGGTGAGCGGGTTCGCGGCCAGCAGGCGGGCGCCGATCTCCGGACTGGGAGTGGTCATTGGGCGATCAGCGTCACCGTCAGGGTCGGGGCACACGCAGTCGTCGGTCCCGGCCAGCAGGCACTCGTACGCGCCGTCGGCGCAGACGATCGGGCCGGACACGTCGGCGTCCAGATGGTCAGACCCGCACCCGGCGCACACGACAACGTCATCGCCGGAGACGGTCACCTTCAGGCAGTCCGTGCACACCCACACCGGAACACCCCGATGGGTGCGGTGCATGACGTGCCGGATCGGCTCGCCTGCCTGGTCGTAGTCGGTGTAGACCGTCCCGCCCGGGGCAAGCTCGTCGAAGGCGAGCCGGTCCGCCTTCAACCGGGCGATCGCGCCAAGGACATGCCCGGCGAACTCGGTACCCAACGCCTCCTGCACCGCGTCCTGAAACGCCATCAGGTCCTCGGCCATCGACTGCCAGTCCGCACACTGGAACAGGCCACGACGGACCGGAATGCCCACGTACATGTCGGAGGTCACCGGGACACCTCGTCCCCGGGCAGCGGCAGCGGCTGCGGGAAGTGCGCCGCCACATGCCGCTCGAACATGCCCCGGACCGCATCCTCCGGAATCCGGGCGCGACCCTCCCGCAGGCTGTTCCGCTGCAGGCACACCGCGAGCGGCACGTCCGCGAGGTCCCACACCTCGAACACAGCGTTCGCGTCGTCGGCCAGCCGGCGCAGATCCTCGACCGCCTTCACGGACAGGTTCGTCTCATCGCAGACGACGTCCACACCGGCGCTGAGCAGCGCCAGGATCGCGGCGTTCCGGGCGGCGACCACGATGCGCTCGGTTCCGCGATGCGCTTCCGAAGTGGGGAGGTAGACGCCGTCATGCAGCTGGGCGCGGAGGTCGTCGCGATTGATCCGCGCACGGCCCTGGACGTCCTGAGCAACCCAGGCACGGGCCTTCGTCGTCTTCCCGGAACCAGGGAGGCCGCGGGTGGCGATGAGCGTGGTCATCGGGCGCCCCCGATCACGTCGACGTGGTACTGGGCCAGCTGCGAGAACCGCCCCCGCGTGTCGGGCCGGTCCCACAGGGCGATCAGCTCCACGTCCGGTAGGCGCCACGACACCGACCACGACGAGTTCGGCTTCTCGGTGATCACCAAAACGATCCCGGTGCCGTTCGCGTACGCCGCCGACCACTGGTCGCCGCGGTGCCGGATCCGGGTACCCGGCCGCAGATCTCCGTGCGCCTCCACAGTCCGGTAGCCGCGCTCGTGCAGGGCCGCCAGCATGCCGGCCGCGGTCGCCGCATCCTCCGGCGACAGGACGGCGACCGCCGCGAACTCGTCGACGGCGCTCATGAGCACAGCTCCGCCTCGGACGCCGTCAGCACCTGCGCGAGGGTCGCCGCCGTCGTCTCGTTCCACACCTCGATGTGCGGGTGCGGGCAGCAGTCGAACACCCAGTCCGTTATCTGCCGGCCCGTGTCACCGCAGTGCGGACCAGACGGGTCGTCCTGCCGGTCACACACCGGCGCCACGCCGGTCAGGCTCTCGCTGTCCGTGATGATCGTGCGCCAGGCGGTCATCGGACACCGCTCGTCATGCCGCAGGCGTTGCAGGACTGCACCCCGGCGACCGCCGCGACGGCCTGCGAACCGCAGTGCGGGCATCGCGGGTTCTCCGGCATGTAGGCGCGGTCGTCAACGTGGAACTCGTCGGGACAGAGTCGGACCACCTCGCCGCCGCCGGACGAGGCCGGGTGCATCGACGGCTGCGGCAACTCGCAGGTGGGGCAGCGGGACGGACGGTTGTCGGACATGGGGGTCTCCTTCGGGTCGGGGGCTACAGGGCGTTCGTGGGCCGCGGCGGGCGCGGCGACGTGCGGGTCACCAGAAGAAGGCGTTCCGGCCGCCCGGCCACAGCACGACCTGGGCGATGCCGTACGGCTCCGGGTCGTCGAGGCCGAGAACCTCACCCCACGACGCCGAACCCTGCGGCTTGCCGTCCTGGTCGGGCCGGCCGACGTGGAACCAGCTGCCGGTGTCCTGGCCGGGCTCGCGGTCCTCGCGGCGCCACACCCGCTCGAAGTCCGGGCGGCCGTTATAGCCGCGGTAGAGGGCGAGGACGAGTGCGCCGTTGCCGGGTTCGCGGGCCGGGTCGACGTCGTCGCCCTTGCTGTAGCCGTCGTCGATGTCAGAGTCGTGGACGGTGATCGGGGTTGTGGTCATCGCGGGAGTCCTCTCGGTTCGTCGAAGTGGGAGCGGGGGAGCGTCGTCATCAGGAACCAGCCCGGTCGTAGACGGTGACGACGTCGTGGATGCCGAACCACTGCACCGGCACCCGATGCGCGACCTCGCGCCACCCCTTCGCCAGCAGCTCATGCAGTCGGTCGTCGCCGCAGCAGCCGCCGTCGCCCTCACCGACGTAGATGACCCGGTCGCCGCGGTAGGCGGCGAGGATGTCCGCACCGTCCGGCGTGTTGTACGGCGGCCACGCCAGGAACAGGGTCCGGTCGGCGTGCAGCGCGGCGGCCTCAATGCCCGGCATCGCGGCGACCGAACCGAAGCAGGGCCGGTCCTGGTGATAGTGGTTCGTGCCCGGCTCCGCGTCCGACGAGACGACGTCGACCCCGTGCTGGGCGAGGACCCAGCCCCAGTAGGCGGTGCCGGCCATCGGGTCAACGAGCCGCCCGCCGGAGTGTTCGGCAACGAACGCGGCCGTGTCCGGGTCGGTGATCGTCCACGAGTAGCGGGACACCATGTCGTGCCGCTGCGGTACCTCCGCCAGCCACTGCTTGATGTCCGGGCGGCCGAGCGGACTCCCAACCTCCGGCGTGCCCCACAGGGAGCCGGTCGGGTCGATGTGATCCTTGACCGCATCCCAGTACGGATTGTCGATCACCCGGCACCACCCGCGGTCAGCTCCAGCCGCTGCCGGCCCTCACAGTCCAGGCCGTACGACACGATCGACGGCAGGTCCGCGGCGACCCGCCACTCGACACCGTCCTGGCAGCCCCAGCCGGTGTAGTCCGCCCACGCCATGCACGCCGCCCACGTGCCGTCGGTCAGTTCGACGACGCACGCGAAGTTCCGGGAGCCGCCACCCTCCGGGCTGGACGCCTGCCAGCCGTGGATGCGTGCGATCCGGTCCGCGGTGATGTCCGGGGCGGGTCCGCCGAGCGGCGCCCAATGCGCGCCCGTGTAGGAGCTGCCGTAGTCGTCGGGGCCGGGCTTCAGGACCGCGGACCAGTCGTAGGCGGACCAGTCGTCATTCGTGGGCAAGTCGGCGATGAGCATCGGGGGAGTCCTCTCGGGAGTCGGGGTCAGGCGGGCAGAGCGTCGAGGCGGCACGAGTCGCACATACCGAACTGGAAGATCAGCGAGCCGAGCTGCACCACAGACGGGTAGATCGGATCGTCGGCGTCGACACCCGCGCACTCATGCCCGCACCCGTCGCAGGTCCGGTCCTGGACCGAGTTCCGGACCGGGGGCAGCAGGTGCGTGCACCGGCCGCACACGATCACGCCCGGCCGCCACGCCGCCGCCAGGACAGGCTGCGGGGAGCCGATGGCGGGCGAGTGCCGGCACGTGTCGGCGGTCCCGGAGCAGTGCCCGATCCACGCCTCGATGACGCCGAGACGCAGCCAGCCCGGGACAGCGTCGGGGCCGCCCTCGATGCGGGTGCTGTTCAGGTGATCGCCGATCGCGGATGCGAGCTCGCGGGTGTGCCGGTTCGCGGCGCCGTGCTGGTCGGCGGCATCGACCGGCAGGAGCTTGTGGACGTGCTCGGCGAGCTTCGGGAAGTCCGGGTGGAGGAACAGCTGCTCCATGGCCAGGGTGATGCGGGTGTCGAGCACATCGGCTCCTTCCAGGTTCGGGGTGTGTCAGGTCAAAGAGCGGCGAGGATGCCGCGGGGGAGAGGCTGGTCGGTGAGCTGCGGGGACCGTGGTGGGTGTGGTGGGTTTGACCCCGTTTTCGGGTTAGCACTTACATGCGTGGTGAAAGCCGACCCCGAAACGGGCCTGAACCCACCACACCCACCACACTTGACCGGTCAAGCTGCCCGGAGTGCACCGAACATCCCGGTTTCGTACTTCTCGTTGAGGGTCACGCCGACGTACCAGGTGCCCTTGCGGTCCGTCTCCTTCGGATAGCCGAGCCGCGGCAGTTCGCGGCCGAACTTCGTCTGCGTCATCGGCGACAGGACGTTGGCCGTCTTCGCCCACGCGAGATAACCCGCGAACAGGTCATTCGCCGCGCTCTTCGCCGCAGGGGCAGCGATCAGCGCCGCCTTGGCAAAGTCCGCGAGTGGCGACGCCTCGGCGGTGCCAAGCCGGGTCTGCTTGTCGATGACATCCGGCATGACCGGCTTGGCGACACCCGTCCACTGGTTGAGGATCGCGTTCAGAAACCCCGACGCCTCAGCCTTCAACGCCTCCTTGAAGTCCTCGCGTCCGCCGCCGGCAACAGACCCCTGGATCGAGAAGTTCCACGCGATCTCCACGTACCGGCGGGTCATGGCGTCGTCGGCGGGCCAGCCGGGCCGCTTGTTCGCCGCCATCTCGAACAGCCATTTCGCGGGAAACGTGACGCTGTCCTTGCCCATGGCGCGACCGTCGAGGTTCCCACCGCCGGTGATCTTCTTGAGGATGCCGAGGTCATACTGGGCTCCCTCGTCGGGCTCCTCACAGAACAGCAACCGGCAGCCGCGGAGCTTCGCCAACTCGGAGCGGTACACCTCCCTGGCGGCGCCGCGGGACTTGAGGATCACCTCGATCGGCAGTTCGGCCGCGTACTCGCCGCCGGCAGCGGCGACGCAGCCCCACATGGTGCCCTTGCCGTTGCCGCCGCCCTCGCCGATGTTCGCGATGAAGTTCTCAGCACCCATCCCGGACAAGCCGCGGCACCACATCTGCAACTGGTATCGGCGGACGTCCTCGTCGGGCTGGTAGAGCTTGAACGCTGCCGCGATGTTCGGTGCAGTGGCGTTCGGGTCATAGGCGCAGGCGGTACGGGTGTTGAGGTCGTCGGGCGTGGTAGTTCTGACCTTCTTCGTGCCGTCGGGGTGAAGCTCGATCGTGATGCCGTTGGCGCACGGCAGGGTCCACGGCTGGCCGAGCGCGACCGCGGGAAGTGCGTCGAACTCGGTGTAGTGGGTGCGGATGCCGGCCGCACCACGCAGGATCTTGATCGCGTGATTCTGTGTGGCTCCAGCGGAGAATCCGGCGAGTTCTCGGCAGTCGTCGCGGCTCAGCGGTCGCTTGGCGACGATGTCTGCGGTGTAGAGCCGGATGACCTCGACGACGGCCCGGAGCACCTCGGGCTCCGCGTCGGTAGCCCATTTGGCGCCGTTGTGGGCGAGCCAGCCGAGCTCGGGGCACCAGCGGAACCGGCCGCGCAGTGCAGGTTCGGCGAGGTCGGCGAGCTTGACAGCGCCGAACGTCTCAATATCGGGCGTCGTCACTTGGTCCCCCGTCGGCCGGCCGCCCGCAGGGTGTTGCCGCTGCGGGCGGCCGGCGTAGTGCGGTGCATGTGGTGGACCCCTTTCCGGGTCGGCGGATGAGGGGTCCGTCAGGTGGTGGCGGCGCAGGCCGGGCAGTGGTCGGGCGCCGATCGGGCGCCCTTGCCGACGAACGGGCGAACCTTCCAGCCCATCTCGCGCGCCTCGCGACGCGCGCCGTTCTCGGACCGCTGCGCGAACCGGCCGGTCGGCTCGAAGTAGGCGCCGCAGCCGTCGCAGTCCAGGGCGTAGATCGGCGACTGGACGCAGCGGGCGGTCACGCGGCACCGTCCTTCGCGCCGCACACGTTCACGCAGGTGCATCCGTCCCACACCGGGTTGTGCGCGGTGTCGGCGTCCATCCCCGTCGCCTTGCGGTCGTGTTCCTTGCCGCGCTGGCACGTCGCCATGTGCCCGGACCAGACCAGGACGCCGCCGACGATCACCTCCCGCAGCACGAAGCAGCGCATGCCGCAGAACTTGCAGTAGGCGCCGGCCATCACGCGTTCACCGGCCGATCGAGCCAGAGGACCATCGTGTGGACGCCCGTCCCCTGCGACGCGAACGCGCCCACCGGGAGCTCGGCCGATCCGCCGAACTCCGCGACGAGCGCCCGCATCTCCTCGTGCCGCCGGTCCTTACGGAACCCGAGCGACGCCGGGACGATCGCGGTCAGGCGCCCGCCGGGCGCGAGCAGATTCCAGGCGAGCCGCACGTGGTCGATCCAGAGTGTCGGCGACCCGGGAACGGCGAACGGCGGGTTCATGACGATCGCGTCGAACGGCGCGTGCCCGTCGTCGGTGAACCGCTCGAACGTCATCAGCCACAGCGTCATCAGCTCGTCGACGGAGATCGTGCGGGCTCGGGCCTCGTTCGGCTCGACCGCCGAGATCTTGACGCCTCGGTTTGCGGCCCGGACCGCGTTCACGAATGCCCCGGTTCCGGCGGACGGCTCCAGCACGTGCGACCCGGCGGACAGGTCGGCGATGCGGGTGTGATCCCGGACGATCTCGGCGGCGAGCGCGACGGGGGTGGCGACGAAGCCCTCTTCGGTGCGGGCCGGGCCGGGGACCTTGGCGCCGCCCAGGATGGCGGCGAGCGCGTCGGTCGGGTCGCTGGCGAAGACGTGTGCACCGGCCTTGCGGTTCCACTTTCCGCCGAGCCCCTCCAGGACCTTGTTGACGCGGGCGTACTCGGACCGGTCGAGCTGGCCGACGAGCCGTAGGCGGTTGCCGTCGATGACGGCGTCGGCCAGGACCGCCCGGGTGCTGTCGAGGATCGTCACCGGGCACCGGCCAGGAGTCGACGGATCGGGGTCTGCTCGGCGACGCGGAGCTGGTTGCGGGCGTTGTGCCGCTCGCGGCGCCGCTCGGCCCGGCGGATGCGGGAGGTGCGGGTCGTCGCGAGCTCGTCGCTGGCGCCGAGGGTGAGGGTGCTGTTACCGTCGTGCGAAGACATCGTGGACTCCTTGGGTCCTCGTGACCCCCGCAATCGGATGTGCCGTCCGGCGGGGGTCTTGTCGTTCTTGGGGTCAGGCCACGCAGGGAGTGCGTGGCTGGTGGGAGAAGAACCGTCCAGTCTGGCTCTGGTGCCAGCACAGGCCGTCGATGACCGTGATGGAAACCGCGGCGGGGGACTCGGCGGCCGGCGTGACGGCCCGCGAGGCTGGCCGTGACGTCTCGCGACGCCTCACCGGCTGGAGCAAGTCGAGGCGACCCTTCGAAGCCAGGTAGGCCCGGACGCGCCGCTCCTGTCCCGGCACTGCGTACGTGCAGTTGAAGATCGGGCGCATGGCGTGGATGAGCTCGCGTTCGCGCTCTTTCGCCTCCTCGCGGTGCATGCACCACACGAACGTGCCGTAGGACGCGAACTGTGGCCACGCGGCCTCGTAGGCGTGCTTCTTAGCCCGGCCGTGGACCCCCTCGGTGATGCCGACGTACAGCAGGACGTCGTCGGCGTCGTAGTGGAGGTAGACCGCGCATCGGCGCTCACGTGTGGATTGGGTGATCACGGATCAGGCCGCCATTGCGGCGGCGGGCTCGTTCTCGATCTCGCGGATCTCGAACAGGTCCTCGAAGGTCGGCTTCTTGCAGCCGTAGCGCTCGGCGAGTCGTGCGGCGCCGGTGAGCACCTCGGCGATCGTGGCGCTCGCAGCGGAGCCGTTGGCGTTGGTGAGGCGCCAGAACGCCTTGTAGTCCATGCCGAGCAGTGCGGCCTGTTGTCTGCGGTTGAGGCGCTGAACGCCCGTGATGGCGGTGAGCCGGTCTACGGCATCAGCGCGAAGCCGGAGCACTCGCGTCATGAGTGGAATCTAGCAGTTCCTGCGAAGGAATTCCACCCTCGCGCCGCGCCGTTTCCGCGGACGCCCCGAACGAGGGAAGATGGCCGCCGTGGGGGACACGGAAAAGACGACACCCGCCGGGCGGTACCTGACCCGGCGCATGAACGAGCTCGGCTTCAAGACCAAAGCCGACCTTGCGGACCGGGCCGGCGTATCCCGGTCAACCATCACCAGACTGTTCAGCAACGCCGACTACCGGCCCGACATCCACAACATGCGCCGCCTCGCTGGCGCGCTCGAGGTAGACCCGGAAGTGCTCGTTGCCGCCATCTACGGCGAAGCGGCCCCGGCCGAACCGGCGGCGATCCACCCACTTGCCGCCGAGCTCGGCCGGATGCTCGCCGAGGACTCACCCCTGTCCGTTTCGACAAGGGCGCTGCAGGAAGTCCTCGTCGATCAGGTGATGGAGGGTGGCCGTCGGGAGATGCGCGGCGGTCAACCTCCGCAAAGCCTGCGCGTCGGCGAAGCCGTCATCTCGAAGCTGGCCAGCGGGCGCGTCCAGGTCGAGCCCGCTGGGCCCTCAGGCGAAGAGCCGGGCCCGGACCCGGAGACGTTCCGCCTGTCGCGCGCCGCTGACCGTGTCGCCCGTCTCCTCGACCCCGACGGCCCGCTCGACGCGAAGACCCGCAAAACCCTGTCGGCGGCGATCTCCAACATCTGCGACCTGATCGAGAAACCGCCGTCGGCGGCGCAGAGACTCCGGGACGAGGAAGCGCTGGAGGTTTTCGCCGAGACCGTGGCTGCGCTCGAACAGCGGCGGGAAGATGCCGGGCGGGAGTCGGGCCCGCGGGCGCGGGGTGGCCGGTGAGCGACTCGCCGACGACGCGTAGCCGACCGCCCAGGTGAACCGTCCCTGCGGCTGACCGGTTCCGGCTGAGGCTCCGTCAGGATGCTCGGATGCGCCCCCGTCACCACGCCGCCGCGGCCGTCGCCCTGCTCTTCCTCGCCGGTTGCTCGTCGCACAGCGACCCGGCTCCCGTCGACTCTGCGGCAGCTGCGGCGGCTACATACTCGGCGAAGCCGTGGTCGCCGCCAGCCAAGGTGTACACGACGCCCGTGCCCGCCGATTTCGAGATCACCGTCAACGAGCTGGGCAGGAAATGCTTCGGCAGCGCCGGCTGCAACGTGACGTTCTCGGTCGAACTGAAGAACGTCGGCGGCCACGACTTCGACCCGGCGAAAACCTACAAGATCGTGTACGCGGTCAACGGGACCGAAGACCCGTACAGCAACGCCGTGACGATGACCGGCGACCAGTACAGCCGCGACAACGAAGAGTTCGTCCAGGTCAAGAACAAGTCGGCGAAGCTGACGGCGACCGTCACCTCGGTCGTGTCCGCGTAGGCCGGTTGGCCGGCGCGGCGACTGCCGTGCTGCGGAAGGCGGACCCCGGTTGGGTCGTGCCGCCGCGCCGACCGTCCATGTCTAGCGACTGCGGGCGATCCCTGAGGTGTAACGGGGGCAGGTCTGCGCATGGCGCACGCTCAGGCGGCGAACGGGGGAGTGATTCCGGGTGTGCGGTCGTCGATCCGGTCGTACGCTGACCGCGGTGCACGAGATCTCCGCGGAGGTGTGGGCGCCTGGCCAGCCCGTGGCCGCAGGTCCGACTGATGCGTGATAGGCGGACCGGACGCGAGATCGGGCCCCTGCGGGGAAACGGTGCTGGGCGTCAGTCACGACCGTGCACCACCTGCAGCTGCGGGGATCACCGGCAGTCGCGCGTGAGCGCGTCACCCGCCCAAGGGCGGCAGTTGTCGGCCCGAGCCGCCCGCCTTCCGGCGTCGCCACGTGCGGCGCCGGTCGTGCTTTCGGGGGAAACCGCGGGACATCACCACATGTCGCTGCTACCGTGGCCGGAGCATCTCCCGGTGCGCAGGCTCGACGGTTACTTCCCTGCATAGGAATCCGGTTCGAATCCGGGCAGCCGCCCCGCAAGGTCAGCGGCTCGCCAGCCACAAATGGCGTGTGGCACCACCGTCAGCCGACTTGATCTCGGGAGTCGCCACAACTTCAGATGGGGTGCCCGGTGCGCAGGCATCGGATACTTCTATTTGGGATAGCGAGGTCGCAGGTGCAAATCCTGCCGTCCCGGCCTATCGGGACGTAGCTCAGCAGCAGAGCGCGTAACAGTTCCCGGCGCCGACTTGATCTCGGGCACCCACATCTGAACGCGGGCTCCTCCCGGTGCGGAAGGAGCCCTTCTTCATGAAGTTCAACGTCAAGGACACCCGTGCAGCGTCCGGGGCCGGTCCGATCGTCACCGAGCAGCGCCCATCCGGTGTGACCCACGAAGGCGGCGCCGGCTACGCACGCGACGCCAAGTCGGAGCTGTTCCTGCTCGCCGTGACCAACATGGTCGGCGAGGCCACGTTCTATGAGTCGGTGTCCGGCCGGGACTCCCGCTACGTCGAGCTCGTCCACCAGGTGGCGGTTGAGGACCCGGCGTGGACGGCCCGATTCCTGGCGTGGCTGCGCGGCGACGGGAACATGCGCACCGCGTCACTCGTCGGCGCCGCCGAGTACGTCCGCAGCCGGCTCACCCTCGACGGCGGCGACCAGGCGCTAACGGACGCGGCGAAGAACCGTGCGGTCATCACCTCAGTGCTGCAGCGCGCCGACGAGCCCGGCGAGATGGTCGCCTACTGGACTTCCCGGTACGGCCGCGCGCTGCCGAAGCCGGTCAAGCGCGGCATCGCCGACGCGATCGGCCGGCTGTACACCGAGCGGAACCTGCTCAAGTACGACACCGCCAGCAAGGGTTTCCGGTTCGGTGACGTCCTCGATCTCGTTCACCCGACCCCGGTCGCGCCGTGGCAGGGCGACCTGTTCAAGGTGGCCCTCGATTGGCGGCACGGTCGCGACGACGTGACGCTGCCGGGCTCGCTGCCGATGCTGATCGCGAACCTGCAGCTGCGCCTCGACGCCGCCGCGGACCCAAGCGTGCTGCTCAACCCGCAGCGCCTCGCCGAGGCCGGCTGGACGTGGGAGAACGCCCTGTCGCTCGCGGGCGGGAAGGTCGACAAGGCGAAGCTGTGGGAGTCGCTGATCCCGTCGCTCGGCTATATGGCCGGGCTGCGCAACTTGCGGAACATCGACGAGGCGGGCGTGCCGGATGAGGCGGTGCAGGGTCTGATCGCGAAGCTTGCCGACCCGGCCGAGGTTGCCAAGTCGCGGCAGCTGCCGATGCGTTTCCTGTCGGCGTACCGGGCGGCGCCGTCACTGCGCTGGGCGTACCCGCTGGAGCAGGCGCTCGGCCACTGCCTGGGCAACATTCCGCAGCTGCCGGGCCGGACCCTCGTCCTGATCGACACGTCGAGCTCGATGAACGAGGCGTTCAGCAAGGACGGCACGCTGATGCGGTGGGACGCGGCTGTCATCTTCGGGGTGGCGCTCGCCCAGCGGTGCTCGGCGGCCGACGTGGTGTCGTTTTCGTCGATGCAGCGGTACTGGGGTGACCCGGCCGGCGCGAACACGAAGGTGTTCGACCTGCACCGCGGCGAGTCGCTGCTGCGGTCGATCGAGCGGTGGAAGTCCGGCGGGTTCTTCCTCGGCGGCGGCACCGACACGGCTGGGGCGCTGCGGAAGCACTACTCGGGCCATGACCGGGTTGTGATCGTCACCGACGAGCAGGCGGGCGCGAACGGTGCGGAGGTGTCGGCGTCGATGCCGGCGGACCGGCCGCTGTACACCTGGAACCTTGCCGGGTATGCACGCGGGCATGCGCCGTCGGGCCGGAACCGCTGGGCCTTCGGCGGGCTGACGGATGCCGGCTTCAAGATGATCCCGTTGATCGAGTCCGGGCACGACGGCGACTGGCCGTTCTGACGGTGACGCACGGAGGCCCGGCAGCCATGTGGTTGCCGGGCTTCGTCGTGTCGACGTGTGGAAAAGGGCAGTCCGAGCGGGTGACGTGGCAGCTGTCGTGCCGCAGTCCACGCCCGCTGTGCGCGCTTCGACGCAGTGCCCACCCGGCGGCACGATGGAGGCATGGACGAGTACCGGGAAATCGTCTCGGACATCCTCCGTACTGCTGGCGGGGGAGAGGCGTGGATCGAGATGAACCTGGCCGGGTACCTCACGGAGCGGTGCACCGGGTGCGGCGCCGACGAGCCGGTGGTTTCGAGGGCGGCGGGCCTGCAGTGGCTGGCCGAGCACGCGCCGGCCTGCCGGGTGCGGAGGTAGTCGGCGCGGCGGCTGCCGTGCTGCGAAGGGCGGTGCCCTCGGCGAGGGTCACCGTGCCGCCGCGCCTGGTCTCGTCCTACCGGCTGGGATTGTTCACGGGCGTGCGGTGGGTGCGGATTTGCGGATGGTGCACGGATCGCGTGGGGTCCGGCCGCGGTGTCAAACCTTCAGAACCTTAAGGTTCTGGATTGACGCCGAGGCTTCAGAACCTTACAGTTTTGAGCATGAGTCAGTTCGTTGGCCTCGAGACCGCCCGCAAAACCCTCGGCGACCTCGTCGACGAAGCCCAGCAGGGCACCGACACGATCCTCACCAAAAACGGCAAACCCGTCGCCCGGCTCACCGCCTACACCCCGGAGGACACCGTGACCGCCCTGGACCTCTCCCACACCGCCGCCGCCGTCATCTTCCGCGCCCGCAGCAACCGCGGCCTCACCGCCGCCGAATTCGACTACGACATCGCCACCCACTACGACACCAACCTCGACGGCGTCGGCGGCATCAACGGATGGCTCGGCTCCGCCACCTACGAGATCGCCAACGAAGGCCACACCGGCACCGCCGACGAGGGCGAAGCCCGCGCCCGGCAGCTCTGGGATCAGCTCCAGCCCGAACTACAGGCCTACGCCCGGCGCTGCAAGGACCGCAAGTACAGCGGCTGGTCGTCCGCCGCGAAGTCCCGCGGCCAGCGCATCGCCTACGCCGACTGACCGCCGTGCAGAAACTCGCCTTCATCAAGGAACTGCTCGCCGCCCGGCCCGGCATCGGCCACACCCTCGCCGGGAACTGGATGCGGCTCGCCGAAGCGCTCGAGACCACCGGGATCACCCTCACCGCCGCCGACGCGGCGAAGTGGGCCGCCCTCAACTACTGGCCGCAGGAGGCCGGGCCGCTCATCCTCGACGGCATCACGCCCGAGCAGGCCGACGAGCTCGAGGAGCACGCCGCCGAACAGGTCGGCGGGCATGAGGCGCTCGCCGCGATGCGGATGGCCGAGCTTCACGCCGGCGGCGTCCTCGATCCGGACGACGTCGCCGTAGTCCGGGATCCGTTCGACGGCTGGGAGATCATCGTGCCGCGGGACGAGCTCGACCGATGAGACCCACGAGTGAGGCCCACGTAACGCGCCCAAAAGAGGAACCCGCGTCAAGGAGACTTGACGTACCGTGGACCCATGACCCGCACTCCTGAACCCGCAGGCCCGCCGCAGTGGACGCCCGGCGCCGGCTGGGAGCGCGTCAACCGGGAGATCCCGCAGTACGTCCCGGAGCTCACCGACGAGGACATGCGCTGGGCCGCCGAAGTCCATGCAGCCGCCGAGCGTCAGGACGGCCGGGAGCAGCACGCCGCCTAACTTGGTTCGGACAAGCCGGAGTGCGGGCGGAGAAATGTCGTGGGTGCACGCTAGCTTCTAGCCGTGCTCGTTTTCGACGCCACTGCCCTCGCCGCCCTGTTTGACGCCTACCAGCCTGTGTGGGCGCTGTGGCGGACCGCCGACCAGGATCTCGGCCACGTCGGTTTCCCGGCTTTGGCGATCGTCGAGGCCGGTGGTGAGGTTGGTGCGCCCGCGTCGGCGTGGGATTCGATCCTGTGGTCGAAGTCGGTGACGGTCCTGCCGCTCAGCGAGCGGGCCGCGGTCGAGATCTCCGCCTGGTCGGGCACGTTCGGTGCCCGGCACGCCCTGTGGGAGGCGCTCGCCCTGGACTGTCCGTTAATCACCCGCCGGCCGGAACTGTACGCACCGGGGCATGTGGAGATCCGGGCCGTGTAGCCCCGGCCGCGAGGTAGCCTCGAAGGCTGTTGTCGCTGCTCATCGGGGGTGCACATGCGGCCACCGGTCGAGCCGATGCGTGCCGTCACCGCGGCCGAGCTGCCCGCCGGGTGGCTGTTCGAGCCGAAGTGGGACGGGTTCCGCGCCCTGGCCTGGATCGCCGAGGACCGGGTGCTGATCCACTCCCGCCAGTTGAGAGACCTCACCCCGTACTTCCCAGACGTCCGACGGCTGCTGCGCACTCTTCCGCCCGGCACGGTCCTCGACGGTGAGCTTGTCATCTGGGACCCGGACCGCGGCCGGACGGACTTCAACGCCCTGCAGGGCCGGATCGTTGCCGGGCGTCGCCTCCCACGCGAAGCCTGCGACCGGCCCGCGCACTACGTGGTCTTCGACGTCCTCCAGGCCGGCGGCGAGGACGTGACCGGGCTGCCGCTGATCGAGCGCCGGCATCTGCTCGAGCAGCTCCTCGCCAACACGCCGCCGCAACTCCAGCTCTGCCCGCAGACCGCCGACCTGGCGGAGGCGCGCGGCTGGATGGCCGACTGGTCACATGCCGGCGTCGAGGGCTGCGTTGCGAAGGACCCGCACGGCCGGTACGAGCCCGGCAAGCCCGGTTGGATCAAGGTGAAAACACGGTCAACAGTCGAAGCGATCGTTGGCGGTGTCACCGGAC
The DNA here is from genome assembly GCF_040300725.1 of Dactylosporangium sp. NPDC000244. NCBI lineage: Bacteria > Bacillati > Actinomycetota > Actinomycetes > Micromonosporales > Micromonosporaceae > Dactylosporangium > Dactylosporangium sp. NPDC000244. The sequence continues at coordinate 66,270 of NZ_JBEPEH010000033.1, read as the reverse complement.
GACTCTCAGTGCCGGGGTCGCTGCTGCTGGGCCGGTTCGACCAGCGCGGCCGGCTCCGCTACGTGGGCGCCACCCACCCGGTCGGGCAGGCCGGTGGCGAGCTCGGCATGGCCCTGCAACGCTACGTGGCCCAGCAGCGCGGGGGAGCCGTCCCGCACCCGTGGCCTTCACCGCTGCCCGCCGCCTGGACGGGGCAGCTCGAGGACCGCCGTCCGCTCGCGTACGTGCCGGTCCAGCCGACGGTGGTGGTCGAGGTGTCCGCCGACATTGCCTACGACGAGCCGGTCGGCAGGTGGCGGCATCGGGTGCGGTTCGTGCGGGTCCGGGCTGACCTCAGCGTGTACGACGTGCGGCTGGCGGCCGGGTTTTGATCACCGCAGCGCACGAATCACCTCACCGACAGCGGCAACGAGCGCGGCAGCCGCACCGATGCACGCCGCGACGCCCTGAAGCAGGCCCAGGCGGTGATCCTTTCGACCACGTTTCACTGCGTCGACCCCTTCCATCCCAAAGCCGTGTCCCGCCAGACACTGCTCAGGGGATGTTCAGGGCCTGTGGTCAGGCGCAGCCCTCCGTTAAAGATCGCAATTGGGGCGCCGGAGTGGCATGTCTCGCAGTGTTTGCCCAGCTCGGCACCGTAGAGATGTGTCTGGCGGGACCGCCGTCGGTGTCAACCCCTGCCGCGGGGCAGTTTCAGTCTTCGATCCGGACCGTGTCGACGGCATCCCCGTACAGCTCCGGCTCACGGGTTGCCACATACCAGACCTCGCCGTGTGCCACGAGCAGCGCCGCAGCGCCCGCACCGGGACTGCCGAACAGTGCCGCCGCCGACGCGTGCGCCTTCCAGTCGGCCGCGTCCAGCCCGACGACCACGGCCGCCGGGTGCTGGGCCAGAACATCCAGCATCGGCCACGACGCCTCATCCAGCCGCACCCCGGCCTCGACCAGGCACAGGGCGGGGACGGCGAACCGGTGCTTCTCCTCCGTCACCTCACCGAGCAGCTCACCCAGGCCGGTCGACCCGGCAACGTAGGCGAGGACAGCGGACGTGTCGAGAACCAGCTGGGCGTCGATCACGCGGTGGTGATCCGGGCCAGCAGCGCCTGGCGACGCTCCTCGCGCTGCTCCGGCGTCCACCGGTTGGCGAGTTCCTCGAGCTTCTCCCGCATGCGGGCCCGGCCGGCGGCGGTGATGAGCACGCCACGCTCGTCGACGTAGTCACCGCGGGTGTCAGGCTGCTGGTCGGCCATGTGTTCGACTGTAACCGGTCGGGGTCACCGGGTCACGTGGTCACTCGCAGCCGTCGTCGTACTCGCTGAGCCGGTCCGGTGGCACCATCCGCAGGTCGCCGACATCCAGCCCGTGCGCACGCAGGAGTCGCTGCAGCCCGGCGACGGTGACGAAGTGACGCTCGCCGTACGGCTCGATCGCCTCGAACCAGGTCCGGGAGCCGGTGTCGTCGAAGTCGCCGACGGTCTCCTCGACCCGCCAGCCGTCCGCATGCAACACCACACCCACCCGACCATGATCGCTCGGCGTTTCCGCAGGTCAAGAGCGCTGAGCGAACTACAGTGATGGGATTCGTCAGCGGCGGCGCCACACGTACATCGCCGTCACCGCCGTCGAGCCGGCCAACGGAATCGGCGCCGCAGCAACCAGGTCCCAGCCGAGGTCCGCGACCGCAGACAGGATCGGCGTCGGATCGTCGGCCTTCGTCGGCAGGGTCCGGTTCGGCAACTGCGGCCCGATGTGTGGGGTCAGGACCAGCACGTGCTGGAACATGGAGCCCGTCGCGGCGCGGGCGGCGGCGACAGCGGGGTGATCGGCCATTCGCGGATCCTGCACCGGCGAGACAGCGACACGCCAGACGGGCTGCTGGCCGCGCCGAATTTTCTGCAAGATCCCGACGTTGCGCTGAAATGCGAAACCCTCAACACCCACTGGAGTGTCGCGCGCCTGAATCTGTCGTACCCCTGTGCCATCGTGGACGGCACGATGAATATGACGCCAGATGGTGATCAGCCATCAAGCCGAAGGCGCTTCGGCGTCCGCGAACGCGGCGCACTCTTCCTCGCTTCCAACGGAAGCTGCACTGATTGCGGTGCACCCCTTTCGCCCGGCTGGCATGCCGATCACATGCGTGCCTACGCCAGAGGCGGAGCAACCGACATCTCCAACGGGCAAGCCCTCTGCCCCACCTGTAACCTCCGGAAGGGAACTACGCCTGTGACCGAACTCCGCCAGTGGCAGCGGCGCGCGACTGACAAGTTCTATGGCAAGAACACCCGCGACTTCCTGGTTTCCGCCACGCCCGGCGCCGGCAAGACGCGCTTTGCGCTGGCCCTGGCGAACCGGCTCCTCGACGAGCGCACCGTCACCCGTGTCGTGGTGGTCGTCCCCACCGATGCCCTTCGTCAGCAGTGGGCCGACCAGGCTGCTGCGGCCGGGCTCTCCCTGATGCCAGTGACAGAGCCCGAGGACTACGACAAGGCTGGCTATCAGGGCTGCGTCGCGACGTATGCGCAGATCGCCCGTGGCGCTGGCGCCGACCTGCTGCGCAGGGCGACGCGGGTGCCGACCATCGCGATCCTCGACGAGATCCATCACGCTGGCGACAACAAGGCGTGGGGCGATGGGCTCACCAATGCGCTCGAGCAGGCGACTGTCCGGCTTGCGCTTACCGGCACGCCATGGCGCCGTGACCCGACCTCCCCGATCCCGTTCGTCGACTACGACGAGAACGGCACCGTCCAGGTCGACTACGCCTACGAGTACGGCACCGCGGTAGCCGACGGCGTGTGCCGGCGGATCGAGTTTCACGCTTACGACGGCGAGGCGAAGTGGATCGACTGTGGGAAGGTCGCTACTGCCGCACTCGGTGCGAACCTGGCCGACGACGACGTTTCCGCAGCACTCGATGCCATCTACGACCCGGCGTACAAGTGGATGCCCGTTCTTCTGCGGCAGGCGGTTGAGGCGCTCAACGAGCTCCGGCAGGAGATCCCGGACGCAGCCGGCCTTGTTGTTGCTGAACGCCAGTGGCAGGCGCAGGCGTACGCGAAGATCCTCAACGAGCTGACCGGCAAGCATCCGATTGTCGTCGTCAGCGACGACCCGGATGCCAAGGCTGCGATCGACCGGTTCCGCAGTAGCCACGACACGTGGATCGTCGCCGTGAAGATGGTCTCCGAGGGTGTCGACATTCCCCGGCTTGGCGTTGGGGTGTATGCGTCGAAGACCCGCACGCCGCTGTTCTTCCGGCAGGTCGTGGGCCGGTTCGTGCGGACCCGGCCGAACGAGGAGTTCAACGCGAAGCTGTTCATCCCGGCCGTGCCGGCGCTCACGGAGCACGCGCGGCAGATTGAGGAGGAACTGCGCCACCAGCTCGAGCTGGAGACGGAGCGGGCGAAACGCCAGGCGGCTGAGGGGGAGTTCGGCGGCGAGCAGGGTGCTCTGAATTTCCGGGAACCGCTGTCGGCGTCGGAGGCGGTGTTCGACCGGGCGATCCTCGGTGGGAAGGAGTCAACGCCTGAGGAGGTTGAGCGGGCGGCGGCGGAGTGTCGGCGCCTCGGCATCCCGACGCAGTACGCGATGAACCTCCTCACGTACATGCGGGAGAAGGCGCAGCCGGAGGCGAGCGGCGACGGTCGCCAGCGGGAAGAGATCGCAGAGCCGCGACACCGCCGTGAGCGGATGCTCCGTCAGGAGATCGACACGCTGGCCGGGAAGGTGTCGTATCGAACTGGGACCGACAAGAAGCAGGTGAACACCGAACTGTTGAAGGCGGGGTTCCCGCCGCGGGCGAAGGCCAGCGTCGAGCAGCTGGAGGCGATGCGGGACGAGCTCGCGCGCTGGCTGTCGGCGGCGCGGCCGTGACTGACCGGCTGAAGCTGAACGCGAACCTTGTCGAAGCGCTGGGGTCGGCGCTTCGGGAGGGTGACCATTCGCTGGGCACGGTCCCGGGCCTGGTGAAGCGGGTGCTGATCGAGGAGTCGTGGCGGGAGTTCGTGACGCAGCGCGGCGACCACGTGCGGCACGAGCGGTTCGCGGACTTCGTGGTGGCGCAGCCGCTGCGGGGGATCGGAGCCTCGGTGGATCTGGTGCGTCGGATCGTGGCGGATGACGTCGAGGCAGTTGATTTGCTAGACCGGGCGTTGCAGCAGCGTCACGGGGGGGACCGAAGCAAGGGTGATGTTATTACGCTTGCTGACCCCAATCGCCGGGGGACGAGTAAGGACTACGCCCTGCGGAAGCTCCGTAAGGACGCACCGGAACTACACGCCCAGGTGATTGCGGGTCGGCTGTCCGCACACGCCGCAATGGTGCGGGCCGGCTTTCGGCCAAAGACGTTCACGGTGCGTGCCGAGTCGGCCGAGGATGTCGTCGCAACGTTGCGCAGGCGACTCCCCTTGGAAATGCTCACCAAGGTCGTCGAAATCCTGGCCTCCTGAGACACCACGCGCCCCTACCGCCGGGTAAGGGCGCGTGGTGCTACGCGGCGATCAGGTGGCTTCGCCGCCGTCGTCCTCGACGTTGACGACCACGGCCGTAATGTTGTCCGGTCCACCGGACAGGATGGCAAAGACCACCAGCTGCTTGATCGCTTCGTCGGGATCGGCGATGGTCTTGAGCACGCCATGAATGAAGTCGTCAGCGATGACGGCCGTCACCCCGTCCGAGCACAGCAGAAAGCGGTCGCCGGCCTACAGTTCCCACAAGGTCAGGTCGGGGGAGCGGCGGTCCGCCCGGCCGTTCAGGAACCGAGTCAGGCGCCCCGACATGCGCGGCCGGGCTGCAGCATCGGCGACAACATTGCCGAATACGTGGTCCTCGGTGATCCGCCGCGTCTTGCTCACCCCAGCCACAGCGAACAGGAAGGCCCCCGATGATCGATCGCACCATCCATCTCGATCCGGCGCCATACGACTGGCAGACCAGGAAGATCACCGTCTCCAATGGCCACTTGTTCGCAACCGTCACCCTCGACCGCGACGGCTATGTCGAGACCCGCGAACACCCCGAGGACGGCGAGCTGTCCACCGCCTTCAAGGACGCCATCAAGCGCGTCACCGACAGCGCCATCGAACGCCTATGGATCGCCGGCCATCCGCATGACTTCAGCTACAGCAGTGGACCGCGCTACGTGACAACGTTCGCCGAGTACCAGAACCTCGACGAGACCATCGAGGCGCTACAGCTTGCGGAGATCGACGGCGATGTGACCAACCTGCACGCTCTTGCCGATCGGTTGGCCCTACCGTTCGACGAGTGGCTTGCCCCTGGCGAGCGTGAGCTCATTCGTGGCGTCGACTTCAACGGCAAGCCCTCGGCACTGCTCGAGATGCTCCGCAGTAAGGCGAAGGACCTCGAACTGCGGCTCAACGGCCGGGCAACGCCGAGTGGCGTCTGGATCAACCCGCGGCTCAGCGAGACCGGGCGGCTGCTGCGTAACGCGTTTCCGGAGCGGTTCGCCAGCCAGCCGGACCGTTGGACCGATGTCGAGGTGCCTGAGCCGGCGCGGTCGAGGCCGTACGTTGGCGGCCGGGACCGCAGCAATAGCGCCGGTTCAAAGCCCATCCGGTGGATCGACAGTGGTGCCAAGGTTGACGGCGATTGCCCTTGCGGGCTGTTCAGCCCGTGGGGGGAGTACCGCGAGGACGAGCACCGCCGGCATCACATGGCCTGGTCAATCGGCGTCAGGCAGCCGAAGAACATCGGCTGGTGGCGCGGCAACATTGCGGTCGTCACCACCGAGTCGGGGGTGGCGTGGCGGCGGCTTGCGCACCGGATGGCGCGGCTGCCGATGCGAGAGAACCACTACGACTTCGCATCATGGTCGGTGGGTGAACACCCTGAGCCGTCGGCGGACAACAAGCGCGCTTACCTGTTGCGTGCGAACGGCTACGTCATCGGCTACCTGACGGCGTCCGACACGGACCAGCACGTGCGCTGGGACCACGGCTCAACATTCGGCGAGGCGGACTCGACGCTCCGGCCGCGCGTCGACCTGATCTGGGTCGCGGCGATTCACCGCTCGAGGGGGCTTGGTGGGCGACTGGTGGAGGCGCTTGCCAAGGATTTCGGCTGCACCGTGGCCGACGTGTCGTGGTCAAGCCCGGTCAGCGCCGCTGGCCAACGCCTTGCGCAACGGATTTCTCCGGCTGGAGTCTGGGTCTCTTGACCGCGGACACTGTCAGTCTGACGCAACGAAGACGCCCCGTACCCCTCCGGATGAGAGAGGCGGGGCGTCCGTTTTTGCTGGCTCTCGCTACGACAGTGCGTCAGCAGCGGCGATGATCAGACGCCGCGCTGCGCCTCCGGTGACTGCCTCGTCCCACAGAAGGTCCATGAGCCGAATCCACCTGGCTGCTTCCTCGCCACGGTTCTCCTGCTCGGAGAAGGCATTCTCGACGACCGCCAGATCGTCGCCGTACAGCTGAAACGACGTGGACGGCGCCGTCGGCAACGTCGCCTCAAACGGGATGACACCGAACCGGATGTTCGGCTGGTCAACGACCGTCTGCAGCCGGTCGAGCTGGGCACGCATCCCCTCGGCGGGGATTAGCCTGTAGCGCAGCACTGCCTCCGTGATCAAAAACTCGAACCGCTTCGCCCCGTCGTACAGCATCTGCTGCCGCTGCATTCGCAGGGTCACCGCGGCGTCGACGTCGTCGATCGGCAGGTCGTTAATCCGCCGAATCTCCGTCAGGACGCGATGGGCGTACTCTCGGGTCTGCAGGAACCCGGTAACGAACGTGTTGTCGAAGTACCGGATCAGCGACGCGTTTGCGGTGTAGTCGCTGTGCGCCTTCTGCACCGCGACCTGCCCCGAGCCCATCTTGCGTCGCCAGTCCCGCTGTGCAGCGAGGCCCTCGTCGAGCAGGTGCAGCAGTTCCTTGCGCTGCTCAGCCGACGCGCTGGTGGCGTTGACCCACGCGTCAATGTCCTCGGCACTTGGGGTCTGGCGGCCGTTTTCGATCCGGCTCACCTTGGACGGCGCCCAGCCGGCGACGCTGGCCAGTTCTTTTCCTTGCAGGCTGGCGGCTTCGCGGAGCCTGGCAAGTTGGCTGGCCAATCCGTCTGGTCCGGTGAGCCAGTCGCGGGGCGGTTCCATCGCGGTCTTCTCCTTAGGCGGTGGTGGCGTCCTGCGGATCTGCCAGGACGCCGTGACGGACTGCCAAGTCCCGCCACTCGCACGCCTGCTGTACTCGCGCTGGATCGGTGATGAGTTCGTTGCTGATGCGCCGGCCGTCGGCGTCGAAGCGCATGACGATGACGGCCTCGTCGTCGAGCAGCCAGAAGTCGATGTTGTCGCCGACGGCTTTGAGGAGGCCGATCTCCTCGGCCTGGCTGCGGGTGAGGTAGTGGATCGTTTCGCCAGCGGCTTTGTTGTGCGGGTCGATCCAGCGTTCCCACCGTTGGCTGTCCGTCGGTGGTGTGTCGTGCACCCGGACGCGTCGCATGGTTCGACCGCGTTCGGTGAGGTCCCGGACGCGGTCGAACCAGAGGCGGAGGCCGGGAAGTTCTGTCGGGTCATGGGGGTCGCCGGCCGCGAAGCTGGCCACCGCTTCGTGTTCTTCCGGCTCGTGGTATTTCGGCTGGATCTCCAGCCGGAACGCTGAGCGCTGGAAGTTGAAGAGGCGGTCGTAGAACTCTGCTTCGTCGATGAGCTGAGCCGGCATGGTCAGGCGATTTCCCGGAGTCGATCAAGAACGTTCGCCGGGACGAAGACGCCGTCCTCGTCGTCGGCGAGCTGGCGTAGCTGGGCGCGTTCGGCGTCGGTGAGCTTGATGCCCTGGACGACGTAACCGCCGTCCACGGAGTAGAGCGCCGGGCAGCCGCCGCCACCTGAGCCACGGTCTTTCCACATGAACGTGAGTTTGCGCATGTCAAGCCCCTCTCATGCTGCCGCTTACGGTTCTTCGATGCTCGCAGTGGTGGCTGTTTGACGCAACCTACTGCGCAACCTATGCAATCGGCCCCGCTTGATCGCAAGCGGGGCCTTCGTTCGCAGCGCGCGGGACTTGGCTTGCCGATCATAGGCGCAATTGCTCGTAATTGCTTGACGCAAGTCGCAATTGCGAGGAGACTGGTTGTTGCGGGCGCAATCGCATCCGCACACCGCAACAACTTGGGGAAGGACTGCCGTGGACATACCTGACGCCATCCGTGACGCCCTCGTGGCGCTCCCGCCTGAGCAGCAGGCCGTCTACGCCGAGTTCCTCGCGATCAGCGACCCGCTCAAGCGATCCCGTGCCATCACCGACTGGGGGAGGCCGGCCGGAACAATCCGGCAGCCGTTCACCTGGCTCCGGCAGGTGTCGCTGCAGGAAGCGCGCGAGAAGGCCGAGCCTGAGGGCCGGAAGCTCTCGTGGCTCGCCCGCAAAGCCGGCCTATCCGTCACCCGCCTGTCGCGGATCACCCGCCGGGCCACCCCCGCCACCCAGGAGGCTGCCGCGTGAACGCCAACGAGTCCGAGCGCTTCGCCCGAAAGTCCGCCGTCAACATCACCGACGCGCTCAGTCGTGCCGGTCTGGCCGAGAAGTTCCGTGAGGCCGCCGCGATCTGCGCCGGCGCCCAGGACGGCCTGCGCATCGCCGCCGACGACCTCGGCGTCTGCGTCGACTCCGGCATCGAAGCGAACCTGAAGCTCGCCATGACGATCCTGGCCGAGGTGGCCGAGCAGATCGCCGCCGCGACGGTGTTCGTCACCTGCGCCGAACGCGACGAGATCGAGGAGGACCGGCTCACCCGCCACGCCGAGTACGAGCGGAACCCGATGTACGCCGTCACCCGAAACCAGCTCGACCAGTACGCCGCCCAGGCCATCGACTTCGCCCTCCGCGACGTGGTGACCGCGTGAGGACTCTCTACGACGTCGTGTTCGACATCGTCGACAGCCACGGATGCCAGGTCGGCGGCGGCAACTGCCAGGTCTGGGGACGCCCCGTGTCGACCACCACGTCCGGCGCCGAGGCGCTCAACGACCAGACCGCCGCGATCATCCGCGACAAGCTCGCCGCCCAGGGCCAGCAGGTCTACGGCGACATCGTCATCACCTCGCTCACCGAGGCGCGGCAGTGACCAACCCCAAGCCCCGGGCCGCCGTCACAGGGCGGCTCCCCGGCCTCAACGTCCGGCCGGGGAGCAGCGTCCCCCCGTCGCGCCCCCGGCCGGGCCTGATCAACCGAAGGAGGTGAACGCCGTGACCGAGGCTCCCGTTGAACTGCTCTGGACTGCTGGAGCAATGACTGCCGTGGCGATCGCCGCGGCAGTCGGCTACCTCTTCGGCCGAAACGGCAAGATGCCGGCCGACCTGCCTACCCCGGCCCTCGCGCAGCCGCAGCTACTCGTCATCGACCGCGCCGCAGGGCTTGAGGAGCAACTTCGGCGTGTCCAGGCGCAGGCCGACTTGGCGGCGCGAATCACTCATACAGCCCTGCATGAGGCGCGGGAAAAGCTTCGGGCGCGGGAAGGCCTTGTCGAATCCTGCGAGCTCGCGCTTGATCTGCCGCCATCTCTCGACGGCGAGGGCTACCTCTACGTCATCGAGTTCAGCACCGGCGTCATCAAGGTTGGTCAGACTGCTGATCCCCGCCGTCGCCTCCCCGAACATCGGCGCGACGCTGACGCGTTCAAGGTCGCGATCGTCAACTTCTGGATCTCTCCGGCGCATTGGAACTACCTCGATAACGAGATCGACCTAATCAACCGGTGCATGCAGGTCAGCTCCCGCGCGCGGCGCGAGTACTTCCGCGATCTTTCCTTCGTCACCGCCGTCGGCTTTGCGAATGAGCTCACCTTCTACACCCAAGAGGGGGTCAGCGATGAGCACGTCGAGCACTGACCGGCTCCGCTACATCCCGCCGATCGCAGCACTCGGCACCGCGTTCGTCCTGCAGGTCGTCGTCATCACCGACACCGTCGGGTCCGCCGCCGCGACCATGTACCCGCACGCCGGCGGCTGGGCGTATGCCCCCGCCGTCCTGCTCGGCATTGCTGTCGCCTCCTGCGCGGAAGGCGGCGCCGCCTACCTCATGGACCTGTACGACCGGCACCTCCTTGCCCGCGACAGTGTCTGGCTGCTCCGCATCGCCATGGCGGGCTACGTCGCCGCTTCCGGTCTCGCCATCCACTGGTGGACCGATCACCGCGGTCTGCCCACGATCATCTCGTGGCTGCTGTCCGGCATGTCCGCGTCGGCGCTGTTCCTGTGGGCGCGCGGTGCACGCTGGCGCAACCGGCAGCAGATGATTGCCGCCGGACAGATCGACCCGGCCATGCCTCGGCTGCCGATGTCCGCGAAGCTCCTGCACCCTGTCCGCTGGGCCGCGACCCTGTTTTTGATCTCGTGGAACCCGGTCGCGACGACCGACGAGGCACGTGCACGGTACGACGAATGGCAGGACCGCCGGACAGGCAGGACCGCCCGGACCGAGCTGTACGTGCAGTCGATGATTGCCGACGCCGAACAGCGTGCAGCGGTCGTCCTCGATGACGCGCTCGCCATCGCGGACATGATCGGACAGGCAGCCCGTGAGGAACTGTCCGCCTACTGGCAGGCAGCCACCGAACGTGCACTGACGATGCACGCCGACGCGGACAGTCAGGCAGCCGCCACGCTGTCCGCCGCGAAGGCTGACGCGGACAGTGTCCGGCTGTCCGCCCAGGACGAGGCCGACGCCATCCTGTCCGCTGCCCGCACGGAGGCGGACAGGATGCTCGCCGCGGCGAAGGCCGCCAAGGTGTCCGCCGAACAGGATGCCGCCACTGTCCGGTCGTCCGCGCAGGCGGACATGGACAGGTTGCTTGCCGAGGCGACCGCGGTCAGGCAGGCAGCGGAGCAGCTGTCCGCCGACGCGGCCCGCACCGCCGAGCAGGCAACGTCGGCCGGTGACCAGTCGAAGCGGACATCGGACACCCGCCGACCTGCCCGCACCGGGCGGACAGGGGGCACCCGCGCCGAGGTGTCCGTCGAGCAGTTGGCGGACACCCTCGACGAGCACTTCCCGGACAAGGTGCCTGGCCGCCCGTCAGCGCTGCCGCTCCTCAAGCAGGTGTACGGCTCCTGCTCGGGGGAGAGGGCGATCGCGGCGATCGAACTGCTCCGTGTTCGGCGGAACGGACACCGCGAGCAGGCGCCCGATGCGGAGCGCCTTCCGCTGACCGTGCCGAACACCGGACAGGGCGACGAGCAGACGGTCGACCGGGCCACCGGACACGTGAACGGACACCGCCCCAACCTTGAGCTGATCGGAGCCGCCTGATGACTGCGACCGTGCAGCCGTCCGAGCCGGACAGGCACCGGCGGTCAGCGAGCAGCGCGCTGTACGCCGCTGCGGTGTTCGCCGCCGTAGCGCTGCTCGTTGACCGGACCGGACACCAGACGGAGGGCGTCGCCGGGGTCGTGTTCGCCGCGGGCCTGTACGGCGCCGCCGTGCAGCACTCGGCGCTGTACGACCGGGCTGTCCGCCGCGTGCAGCGTGCAGCGGACAGTCAGGGGGCAGCGCGATGACGCGCAAGGGCACCCCGGAGGAGCGCCGGGCGGCGAAGGCGCTGCGCCGCGACGAGAACCAGATCGACTTCGTGCGCAGCCGCGCGAAACAGGTCGTGGCGAACGGTCGCGGCGGCCACCAGCTGGTCGTCGTGGCCTGCAACGCAGCCCTGGCCGCAAGTAAACGGATCAACGACGAGGCCCGGAAGCGGCTCGCGAACGCGATCGCCCAGCTCGTCGAGCAGCACGACACGGCAGATAACCGGAAGGAGCGGCCGTGACTATCAGTAGTGCATTTCCGGTGGATGCGGCGGCGGCAGACGTCGCGGCAGCCCCTGCAGCGCCCCCGGAGAGGGCGCGCGCGCATGCGCGCATGCGCGCGCGAGAGTACGGGTCACGCTCCGTCATGGTCAAGACCTTCGTGGGCTGGGGCCGGCAGACGTGGGCTGACCTTCGCGACGCCTGGTGGACCCCCGCCTCCCTGCCGACGTTCTCGACGGCGTGGGCGGAGCGGATGCCGGACCGCGACCGGGTCCCCGGCGGCAACGCGGCACTGTATGCCAGCTGGGTCGCCTACAACTGGTCGGTCGGCCTCGCCGTCCCCCTCGCCGCGCTCGCCGTCGTCGGCCTGCTCACGCCCATCCTGTGGATCGCCCGGCACCCCGCGCGGCTCCTGCTCGCCGCCGTCATCACGACGGCCCTCGTCGCACTCGTCTACGGCTAGGAGGCCGACCATGGACCAGATCACCCACATCCTGCAGATGCTCGGCGGCCTCGTGCTGTTCGGCGCCGCCTACTACATCCACCAGAAGGTCCGTCTCACCCGCACCGCCTGCGTGGTCGCGTTCGGCGCCGGTCTGCTCACCTACAACTCGGAGATCGGCGGCTGGGTCAACGGCGTCGCCGTCAAGGTCAGCATCGTGCTGTTCGCGGCCGTCCTGGTCGGCATCGCCGTCATCGTCGCCGACATCAAGGGCAAGAAGAAGGGCGCCGACCGGCCCGCGCTGTTCGCGTTCTACCTCGTTCCGATCTTCTTCGCGGCGTTCCTGGCGACCCTGCCGGGGGTGCTCAGTGGTGTCGGTGGCGGTGCGGGCAAGGTCGGCAACCACGTGCAGCGGCAGTCGGTGCGGTAAACGGCCGTGGAGATTCTTCTCGGTGCGATGGTGCTGGCGCTGCTCGGCGTGAAGACGTGGGGCACCGCCCGCACCGAACACGAGCTCGCGAAGCAGGGCACGGTCCCGCCGCGCATGGAAGCGAAGTACGGGGCGGCGGGTGCCCGGGCGAAGGTCGAGCAGTACGGATTCCTCGACTACCTCCGCGACGCCTACCACGACTACTGGGGTCGCCGCGGTGACGCGCTCGTCGCAGCCCGCACCGCAGAGCCGGCAGAGGGCAAGACGAAGGTCGGATTCTGGGACCGGATCGCCGCCGCCTCTGCCGTGATTACCGGCGGTGTGAAGCGGGTCGCGGAGAAGACGGCCCCGGCTGTTCGGAAGCTCATCGACCCGGTCGAGCCGAAGCCGGTAGAGCCGGCCTCCCCCGAGCCGAAGCCCGAGCCGAAGCTGGCCGTCGACACCGGCAACGTCGAGCCGGGCACCCGCCGTGTCGCCAACAACGGCGACTGGGAGGAGTACCGCGACGGCCGGTGGCAGCCCGTTCCGAAAAACCCCGACACGTTCGGCGGCGCCACCGCCGCAACCGCAACCCCAGCAGGAGGAACGATGACCGCACCGACCGGTGAGGCGACCAACTACGAGACCACCATCAACGAGCTCACCGCCCTTGCCGGTGAGCAGCGCCAGCACATCGACCAGTGCACGGCCGCCCTGCAGGCGGTCGAGGCGGCGAAGGCCCGCATCGGCGACATGCAGGAGTCGTATCGGGCGTCGGCTGCGGCGGCGCAGAACACCGCCGAGCATCTGGCGGCGCGAAACCTCGACGGGGTCACCCTCGCGAACGCCGGGACGACCGCGGATGCGATGCCGGCGGGGAAGGTCGACGAGATGTTCGACCAGCTGGAGGCGATGGAGTCCGAGGCGAAGGCCCGGCTCGCCGACGCTGAGACGGCGCTGGCCGCGACGGAGGCGAACCTGCAGCACATCCAGGCCACCTACGGCGACGCCCACGCGACGGTCGCCGGGAATCTCGGCGGCGACGCGTCGTTCCTCGACGGCGGAGGGTCTGCGGGTGGGGGCGGGGCTCGCGTTGCGCCGTCGGCCAGCCCGTGGGGTTCGCCCGTCGATGAGGCGAGCAACGGACATCCGATCGGCTCACTCGGGGACCAGCTCATCAACGGCGACGACCCCACAGAGATCGCCCTGCGTCAGGCTGCCGCCCAGTCGGGCGGCGGCGTCAGCTACTCCGCGCCACGCGCCCCGCTCGCGGTGCCTCCGGGCACACGAGAGGGGTCAGGTAGTACCGGACGCTCCGATGGGCGTTCCTGGACCGGCTGACCCAACCGCACTGCAACAGCGCCCTGACCGTTTCCGTCGGGCCGGACCAACTCCGGCCTGTGCGGTGACTGCCAGATCCCCGCTGAAACACGAAAGGAGCGCCCATGACTGTGACTGCCACCCCGCCCGCCGGGCAGATGCCGGGCCAGCCCGGCCGCCAGGGCGCCCCCGCCGGAACCGTGAACATGTCGTCGAGCTACTACGACGCGGCAGGCCGCCGCCGGCGGGCGTCGAAGCCGGTCCCCGTCAACGACCAGGGATACATCAACGGCGTCGAGTGGCAGTGCCGCAAAACGAAGGCGTCGAAGTGGCTGGCCCTGACGTACAAGGGCGCCCCGGCATGCGAGTGCTGCAACGTGCGCATGGCGAAGATGCCCGTGAAGGCGCCGCCGCTGCTGCCCTGGTCGGACCTGTGGTCGGCGATCAACCTGCCGCTGCGGCCCGTGTGGGCGCTCGTCACCGCAGGCGGGGCCGCCGTCGCCGTCGACGCGGCGGACGTTCCAGCGCTGGCCCTGGCCGGTACTGTCCCGCTGGCCGGTTTCGCGGCGAAGTGGGCCGCGGCCCGGGTGCTGGCGAAACCGCACTACAAGACGGGCCGTCTCGAGCACGAGGACCCGGACGGTGACAAGCGGTTGCGGTCGGCGATCGCCCGGTCGGCGCGCGGCGTCGGCTACACGACGGCGGGCGGGTTCGCGGCCCTGGCCGCGGTCGCCGCGCTCGGCGTAGACCCGTCGACGTGGGCGGGCCGGATCGCCATGGCCGCGGTCGGGCTGGCGTGGCTGCTGCCGGCGGCGTCGTGGTGGCGTGCCCGCCGCGACGAACGGAACCGGCCGGTTGAGGTTCAGGCCGAGGTTGAGGCGGAGGAGCGCCCGCAGCCGAAAATCGACGCGGTCGAGGCCGACGTCCAGCACCGCTGGCGGAACAAACTGTCGTACCGACAGGGCGACCAGATCATTGACGACACCGGCGCCCGGATCACCGCGCCGCGCGACGGCCGGCTTGCCGGGTGCCGTCTCGACGACTGGCACAAGCTGCCGGGCGGCTGGAGCGGCACGATTGTCGGTCCGATCGGGGTGTTCGAGTCAGAGAAGTTCGAGGCTGCTCGGGGTGCGATCGCGTCGGCGATGAGCATGAAGAAGTCGATGATCACGATCATGCCGGACTCGGAGGACGAGAACCTCGCCCAGGTCATGGCGCAGCGGACCAGCCCGATCACCGATACGGTTCGGTGGGCCGGCCCCGACTCGATCGACGTCGTGAAGGGCACCGCCCCGATCGTGCAGTACGCCGACGGCGAGTACGGCATGTACGAGATCTACCGGCCCGACTGGGGCGTTCCACAGGTCGCCGTGTTCGGGACGACCGGCTCCGGGAAGAGCGAGACCCTGAACATGCTCTTCACGATCGACCGATGGGCGCACTACGTCGACGAGCACGGCCAGAAGCATGGGATCGTCGCGAACTTCCTCATCGACCCGCAGCAGGGCCAGTCGTTCGCGCCGTTCCTCGACTCGCTTGCCGCGCCCGTCGCCACCACCATCGAAGAGGCGACGATGCTCGTCGAGGCGCTCACCGCGGAGATGCTGCGCCGCAACCGCTACCTGGCCCGTGTTGAGTATGTCGACGAGCGGGGCCGGAAGCGGCGCGGCCGGAAGTGGTGGAACCCGCTTGTTGACGGGCCGATCCTGTCGCTGACGATCGACGAGGCGCACGCGTTCCTCGCCGACCGGGCATTCTCGGCGCTTGTTACGGCGGCTGGCCGCATGTGGCGCAAGTGCGGCGGGCAGCTGCGGATCGCCACACACACGCCGCTGCTGACGGACCTCGGCGGCAGTATGGCGCTGCGGGACATGCTGACCGGCGGCTGGGTGTGGGTGGGCCGGACCGCGAACTCGCTGTCGGGGCCGACGGCGTTCAACGGCCGCCTGCCGGTCGATCCGCGGACGATTCCGCAGGCGCCGGGCATGGCGTATGTGCTGGCGGGTGCCGATCCGAAGCCGATGCTGTCCCGGGCGATGTGGGAGCCGGATTTCTACGACTGGGTGTTCGACGCCGACGACCAGCCGATCGGGTTCCCGGCGGTGCTGCCGCAGGTCACCCTGAACACGTTCGGCCCGGACTATGCGGCGTGGGTTTCCGCGACAACCGCGGAGGCGGGGTCATGGACGCCGGACGTGAAGGCGGCGCCGAAGAAGGCGGCGGTGAGCGCGAACGCGGTCGATGCCGTGCTCGCGGTGCTCTCTGTCGCGCAGGGTCCGCTGGACATGGATGAGCTCGACGCCGCTTTGAAGGGCGCCGGGACGCCGTATGCGACGCGGACGGTCCGGGATGCGTTGAAGGTGCTCCGCGACGAGCGGGCGCTGGTGGTGTCGTTCAAGGGCAGGCACGAGCTGGCGCCGCAGGGGCGCGAGGGGGATGCGGTGGCGGCCGAGCAGCAGTCGCTGTTCGACGCGGAGACCGTGGAGTGAGTTAGCGGCTGCGGATGGCGTCGGCGATGGAGCCGAGTCCGCGTTCGATGGCGCCGGCGACTTGCTTCCAGCCTTCGGCGTGGACTTTCGCGAGCTCGCGGTGGCGTCGTTCGGCGTCGCGGTCGCGCTGGTCCTGCTCATTGAGCCACTTATGGAGCTGGTCAACGTAGCTGAGGATCCAGTTTTCGTCGATTCGGCGTAGATCCATGCCGGTCAGGGTAGCGCCTGCCGGCTTTAGAAGCGGCCGGTGCGAAGCGTCGGCCCGTAGGAGAGGGGATCGGATGGAGAACTGGACGGACGAGCAGGTCGCCGAGTACGTGTTCGGGCCGCCGACGGCCTGCGAGCGGCGGGAGTTGGACGGTGACGCCCGGTTGCAGTATCTGCGGGCGTGCCGGGCTGAGGCTGACGCGGCGTGTGCCCGGGGTGACCGGGCGGCGCTCGCGGCTGTCGCGGGGCGGATGCGGACGGACGGGTTCACCGGTCTGGCGGCGCTGATGCTCGCCGACCTGACGGTGAGTGGGCATGCGGCCCTTGCCGAGGGGATCTGACAACGCCGCGTAGGGCGGCGCGAGAGAGGAGAGCGCTATGAGCGTGTACGACAACGACCCGCAGGTGTCGGCGTGACGCCGCAGGAACTGGCCGTCGCGGAGTTCTGTGTGCCGCGTGGCACCCTCGCTGACCGTCTCGGCCATCAGTCGGTGTGGAAGTCCGGCGACCCCGCCGACTACACGCACCACGTCACGTACTGCGCCGTCTGCCGTGACCTGGATGCGGGCGGCGACGGGCTCGGAAATCCCAGGTAGCTACGCCTCCGGGCCCGCCCAAGCCGGCAAGCACGCGGCGGGCCCGGAGCAACCACCAACCCATCAGGAAGGAGGGCGTCACCATGATGCCCGAGAACGAAACCAGGACTGTGCACCACGTCTACGTCATCGAGGTGCCGGACGGCGACCAGCCGCAGGGCACCTACAAGTCCGTCGGCTTCCAACACCTGCGCTTCGACCGCCGGTACACCGACGCCGACCTGCCCGACCTGCAGCAGAAAATCGCGGACAAGCACGGCTGGCCGGGATGCCGGCTGACGCTGCTGTTCGCGACCGGCGACGAGGTCCAGACCCAGGAGCGCGCGTTTGGCCGGTTCGTGTCGCCCGCGAACGTGGAGGCGCTGTACGGCGGGTCGATGGAGCGCGAGGTGCACCGGAACCTGCTGATCGCCGGCTATGACGGCCGTGACCACATCGTCGACATCGGCGAGGTGCTCTGGTTCGCCGCGGTGATGGCGGGTTCGCGATGAGCGGTCTTCCGGAGAACGAGCGGTTCGGCCTCCCCGACGGCTACGCAGAGAACAGCGAAAAGGCGCTCGACGTGCTGATCCGGCACGGCGAGGTCGAGGCCGCCCGGATTTTCGTCGCCGAGCGGCGGGACAAGTATCCGGCCTACGGCGCGCACCTCGCCGAGAAGTACGCGGCGGAGCTGGCCCGGTGAGCGCCGTGACGCCCGTCGCGGCGGCGGTGATCGAATACCGGGACGGCCGGGCTGTGCCGGTGACGGCGGTCGGTGCCGACGAGGTCGCGGCTCTGCGGCTGATCGCGCACGCGGAGGGCAAGGCCGGCAAGTCACGGATCGTCGCCACGGTCGGCGGGGTTCCGCAGTCGATCGCCATCGACCACGCGGAGCTGGCCGCGGTGCGGCTGGTGACGTCGTGAGCGTTGAGGAGGCCGTCCGGTTGGAGCGCGGCGTGTCCCGGGTCCGGCACTGCGACGGCCCGGAGGGCACCTACGTCGGGTCGTGGCTGTCGGGCGACATGCTTGTGCTCGTCGTCCAGGACGGCGAGCAGTACCGCCGCGACTGGTGGGCCGACGACTGCGAGGTAGTCCGGTGACGACACTGCGTCCCGACTGGGATTTGCACGGCCGGCACCTGCCGCAGGGCGGTGCGCGGGAGTTCTGGGACGGTGTCGGCGGCTGCGTCCAGCGGGTCGCCGTCGCGGACGCGGAACGGTATTTGGCCGCACCCGACTGGTGCCCAGTCCATCACCTGCGCATGGACGTGGAGGTGGCCCGGTGACCACGGTTGGCGTCAACTTCAACCCGCCGGGCCACGACGGCGTCTCGTGTGCCTGTCTGACGCGCGACGAGTTCACGGTCGCGGTCTATGACCAGTGGGGGCAGCGGATCGCGGCGGTGAACGCCAAGACGTGCGGCGACGATGACAGCGTCACCAACCCGCAGCTCGTCGCCGAGGCCCAGCAGCATCTGTGGCCCGGCAAAACGGTCTGCGTCTGGCGGGGTGTGCAGCCGGCACCGGATCGGCTGGCCGACGCCAGCCCGGATGCCGTGGTGGGAGGCGCCTTGTGACCCGCTATGCGCTGACGATCCACCCCGACGACCGCGACCTGTGGCTGCGGATGACCGACCGGGACGAGACCCGCCCGTACGAGTGCCCGCGGCTGGAGTCCACCTCCTACATGGAGGAGTCCGCAGCGCGCGAGGGTGTCCGCATTCTCGAGGTTCGCGAGATTCCGGAGGAGCCGTCGTGAAAGAACCCCCAAACCACACCGGCCAGGTCGACCAGTGCGGCGACTGCTGGGTGCGGGACGACGACGTGCCCGGCCGGTACGGCAACTGGTGGCAGGTCCTCGACGGGCCAGGCTGGGATGAGCAGGTCCGTGGCGGTCTCGGCACGCCGCGGCGGTGGTTCGAGGTCGAGGAGGACTTCGGCCCGCTCGTCGAGGCCAGTCCGGAGCGGACCGCGGCGGCGCTCGAGCTGGTCCGTGCGGCGGTGGTGTCGTGATCCAGCCGACGTGGGACAACGTGTGCACGGTGATCCGTGACGGCGACGACGACCTGTATGCGATCGCTGACGCGCTCGGCCAGCACCCCGGCGACCTCGACGAAAAGCTCGCCGAGATGGTCGACAAGGGGCTGCTGTACCGGTGGCCGGACAACGGCGTCACCCGGTACGGCATCTGCCGGGAGCGGAGGGTCGCATGAGTCAGCACCTCAGCGACCCGCGAGTCCGGCAGGTCGGCGGACACTTCTTCGTGGTTACCGGTCGGCTCGACGAGTACGAGGTGTTCGCAGCCAGAGGTGAGTGGCTGGCGTCTCCGATGGTCGGCCGGCCCGTGAGAAGCGACGAGCGTGAGGCATGGGTCGAACGGCACACGACTCGGCACAACACGATTGATGACGCGCTCGCGCACGCGCTGAGCAGGGTGGGTCCCGAAACGTGACTCAGACCTACTGGTTGATTCCGGGGCGGCGTGCCGACGTGCGCCGCCCCGGGGCCGTCTACCTGCACATCACGCGGCGCGTCGACCGTTACGGCATGCCGGTCGACGGGGTCGAGGACGGCTACGTGGGCCGGGCCCGGGATGTCGCCCGACGGACCGCGCAGCACGCCGGCCTGATCCCGCAGCGCAGCGGGGAGATCGTCGAGTCCGCCTGGTTCGACCTGAAGGAAGGCGAGACGGTGGTGCTCGAGTCGGGCCTGTTCACCGATGCTGAGCTCGACGAGCGGGAACGGGCGTGGATCGGAAAGCTCCGGCCGCGATACAACGACCGCGACAATCCGCGGCCGGACCGGATCCGCAAGTTCGAGGCCCGGCGGCACCGTGACACCCGGGACGCCGCCCGCGGTTTGGTGCCGCGCCAGTGGGAGCCGTCCCAGATCGGTGTGAAGCCTGCGAAGTCTCGTGCCATGTCTGCGAAGTGGCGCCGCCGCCGGAACGTGGCCCTGGCCTACGTCGGCGCCTGGGCCGGGCTGACCGTCCTGCTGTGGCTGCTCACCGCCGCGGCCTGCGCCGACCTACCGTGGCGAACGTTTCCGATCGCGGCGACCGGAGCGGTTGGCGCCTTCCCGATGCTGCGCCGCTCCAAGAAGCAGGAACGCCTGTTCATCGTGGTGGTCGTCACCGTGGCGTGCGTCCTGCTGTGGGCTGCGACCGACTAGGGTCGACGGCCGGGGGTGGGGATCGTGCAGTTGGTGACGTTCGAGCAGGAGCTGGTCGGCCGGCTCAACCGGAGCGGTCAGGCACAGGCAAAGAGCTACCACGAGCTCAACGCACGATGGCTGTTCGGCACGGTGGTCCGGACCGGCGACGCCGAGGTCGCCTACCGAATCACCAAAGGATCCGGGACCGGCGACCCGAAACCCACCGAGGACGAGCAGGCGCTTCACGCCGAATATGTGACCCGGGCCGCGTCGGGCAAGGCAGACCCGTCGTCTCGAGGTGCGTCCGCCGCCGCGGAGAAGATCTCCGCGCTGATCCGGGACGTGCTCGCCGCCGAGCCGCTGCCGGGTGCGGTCGGAGTCGTCGGGCCCGGCGACTCGGATAAGCCGGGCGTGAAGGTGGTCTTCAACACCGACGCCGAGATCTACGTCCGCCCAGTTCTCTGACACGACGAAAAGAGCCGCCCCGGTCCGAAGACCAGGGCGGCTCTCACGTTGGACGCTCGCGCCACGGCCGGTGCGAGCGCAGCACCGATGCTACCGCTTGGTGTCGATGCGCACCCAGTCGAAGTGCGTGTTGCCGGTCGTCGTGGACGTCCACGTGACCGGCTCGTTCCGCCGCGGCGGGGGCTCCGGGCAGGCGACCGCAGTACGTGTCACAGCGCGTCCGTCGCCTTCTCGTCCTCGACGACCGACGGCGAGCCGACCGGGCCGAACGGCGCCGATACGAGCGACGTCAGCAGCGACGCGACCGCGGCCAGCAGGCCGACGGAGCCGACCTTGCCCCAGTCGATGTCGAGGACGCCGATCCCGTCGCCGACGAGCAGCGCGAGCGCGGCCTGCGCGAACGTCTTCGCCGCCCGCTCGGCGGCGGCCTTCCAGAAGGTGGAGCTGAACATGGTGGAGCTCCTCTCGTTTGGGGATTCGGGTGCGCGATGTGCCACGAGCTGGTCTTTCAGGTTGTGCAATCCTTGACGGTGAAGCGAACATATGTGCGAAACTGCTGGTTATGGGGTATCGGCCGGGAGATCTACGGCCCGTCAACGGCGGGCCCTTCGTCGCCGTGGTCGCCCCACGCCACTGCCGCAACGGACACCCGCTCACCCCGTACCGGGTCCACGTCGGCTACACCCTCTGCGACTGCGGACAGGGCGGCACCCGCGGACACCACACCTGGAACTGCCGGGAATGCGGCGACACGACCGTCGGCGACGGCTGCACCCGCGAACATGAGTTCCCGCCCGCCTGGCCTGTCCAACGCGACGAGATCAGGGCCTACGAGCGGCAGCAGAACCGCTAGCCGGCACACGTCGCTCAGGCGGTCGGCCAGTACGCGACCGACAGGCTGTCGCCGTCCTCGAACCCGTCCACGTACTCGTCGAGCGCATCCCGGTCTGCGAACAGCTTGACCGAGGTCACGGCGATCGGCTCCATGGCGTCCGGGAACGCCACGACGTTGATCATGTCGTCGGGCCAGACGCTGGTGATCAGCGCCGGACACTCCCCGACGCCGTTCGACTGCGCGTACCTGCCGCGCAACGTCACGAACCGGCCAGCGGTAGGGATCACGGGGTCAGCCGCACTTCAGCGACGGCGGCGGAGGTGGCGGATTCTGTTGCCGCTTCCGGTCCGCCTCACCCCGGGCCGTGTTGTACGCGCGCAACGCCACGACCGCGTTCTGCGGGTCATTCGCGATCGCCTCGAACAGGGCGTCCTGCGCCTTCCGGTCCTGCTCGGCCGCCGCGGCCCGCTCGGCGTTCACCTGCGCGTTCGCATCCTGGTAGTCCTGCAGGCACGACGCCAGCGAGTACTGCTTCACGCCGACCGTGATCGCCAGCAGCAGCGACAGCACCGCCACCACCTGGACGACCCTGGTCACCGCCGGCGAGTCCAGGAAGCGTTTCACATGGTTCGTCAACGTCGTCTCCTGTCGCGGTTGACCAAAGGCCGGACGGCCAGCCCGAGCGCCCCGAGGACGACGATCCAGATCAGCGCCTGCAGCCAGTAGGTCACGAGTCGTCCTCGTCGTCGGTGCGCTTGCCGCGGCGCCGGATCGTCGGCGGGGACATCGCCAGGTAGACGGCCCCCGGAATGCCGAGCAGCGGCGCGTCCGGGAGCTTCCCCTGGGCGAGGTATCCGGCGACGACCGCGGCCCAGCCCGTCAACGTCGTGATCATCACGAGGTTGCGCAGCCACGGCGCGAGCCCCGGCGGCGGTGGTGGTTTGCGGCGTGCCCGACGCTCGACGGTCATCGCCGCCCCTCCCCGTGGATGTGGATGTTGCGGCTGATCGTCAGCCCTGCGAAATCGTCAGCACGGCGCCCGGCGGGAGCACGGCGGCGTCGCCCGGCTTGCCCTGCGGGCCGGGGATGCCCTGCGGGCCCGGGTCGCCCTTTTCGCCCTTGCCGCCGCCCGCCGAGACGACGCGCTTCATGAACGCGGCGAACTCCCAGTAGCCGAAGTTTTTCCCGTCGCCGTCCCGGATCGCGGCGGCCAGCGCGGCGGCGGTCTTGTCGCCGTACCCGCCATCCACGTCACCCGGGCTGAACCCGTAGGCCAGGAGCGTCGCCTGGAGGACGAACACCGCGAAGCCCTTGTCGCCGTACTTGCATGCACTGAGCATGGTGTAGAAGTCCCCTCCGGTCGCCAGCTGCGAGCCGATCGTCTGCCAGGGTTGAGTGCCGTCCGCCCGCGCGTCGCCGACCACGGAGAGGTGGCCGTGCGTGAAGTGCCGGTCGCCGTTCTTGGGGTTGTAGGGCCGCCACGTCCACGGCCCGTAGCCGGCCACGGCGTAGGACGAGAACATCTGCCCGTTGGAGATGCCGTACTTCACCCGGCCGTCGCGCGAGCGCCGGATGTCGTCGAGCACCCGGTGGGCGTCGAGCCCGAGGTCGGGCCGGTTGGGGAAGTCCGCCGCGGTGACGATCTGGTTTCCCCAGCTGGGAAAGTTGTGCGGCGAGTGGTCGGACGTCGGATCATGGGCCGCGTCGCCGATCAGCCCCCACTCGTCGGCCCCGGTCCCGGGCGGCCGCGCGCGAGGCGCCCCGGCTTGCAACTGTTGGTGCAAGACCAGCAGGGAACGCGCTGCTCTCCACGCCATGCCGCACTCCTAGGTGACGAGGTCGACGACGAAACCGGTCCCGCTCGCGACCGGGGTGATGTCCTCGACGGTGAACTGAAACGGATGCGTTGGCTCCGCATAGACGTCGGCCGGGTTAGCCCCTGCCGTGCGCCGGCAGGTCACGTTGAACGTGACAGTGGTATCGGAGCCTTTCGACACCAGGCACTCCTCGGCCAGACGGATCTTGCCATCCACGCCGGCGTTGTTGAGACGTCCGGCGGCGCCCTCAAGGATCGTCGTGCTGCCGTCCTTGATCCGCAGCGCCCAGTCCGTACCGCCACCGGCGCCGGAAATCACGTAGCAGAACGTCTTGATCCGGTACAGGCGGTTCGCCTTCAGGTCGACGTTCCGCGTGAAGATCGTCGTCTCGGCGGAGAAGTTGCTGGCCAGACGACCAGCGACCGTCGCGCGCCTGCCGACGTAGATGAAGCCGAGACCGGCAACGCCCGCGTTGATTCCCAGAAACGCGGTCCCGTTCCACATGTCCACCCGGACCGGGGTCGTGTCCGTCCGCGCCACCAACTGACCCGGATACACGGACAGCGCGTCACGGGCCGCCTGCGACGCCACAGGCACGATCCCGCCCGCCGCCACCGTCCACAGACCCGACGGCGTGAACGCGGGACTGCCACTGCCGACCTTCGGCACGTCGATGACGCCGATCAGGAGGCTCCGCGCCGGCGTGCTCGGTGCCGTCGGTGATGCCGCCGCGGTGCCTGCCAGGTAGAGAATCTGCGGTGTTCGCGACCCCGACGCGTCCTCGTCCGTGTCGCTGATCTGCAGGTAGAGGATGTCCTTGCGGGGGTTGGTGGCGTCGGCGGCGGTGACAGAGCCGGTGGCGTTCGCGTCGGAGGCGACCAGGTAGGGGGCTTGGATGCTGGACACGGCGGCGTCTACGACCGCGGACAGCGGGCCGACCGTCCACGTCGACGCGGTCACCGACACGGTCGGTGCCCCGCCCGGCCGGAACCCGGACCGGGTCCGCAGCGGGCCGACGCCGGGCATCATCAGCGCCGAGAACGCCTGCCGGGTCTGCCGGGCGCTGTAGGAGGGGCTACCCCCGGAGGCGTTGATCGGCAGTGCGGTGATCGCCATGCGACCCCCTCCTGGTCGTTACGGTGGGTGGGGCAAGTGGGCCGCGAAGGGAAGAGGAACCGTGGACGAAACCGCCAACATGCAAGCCGAGAGCACCGACCCGGTAGAGCCGCCGCCGTACGTGTACGACGGGTCCAGCGACTACCCGGACGTGCCGCCGCCGCCCCTACCCGTGGCCCGGCGGTGTGTCAGCCCGGCCGGGTATGAGGTGCAGTGCGAGCCGCAAGGCTGATCACAGCCAGGCGGAGTCCAACCCGAGGAGCGACAGCAGCCGCACCCCGACCGTGCCGGTTCCGGCGGTCCGGCGGGCCTGCACAGCGATCCGCAGGATCGACGAGTAGGTGGGGCCGAGCGCAGAACTGACAGCGGCGGGCCCGATCGTCGCCTCCGCGAACGCGCCGAGGCCGACGGTCAACGTCGCCCCGACCTGGACGCCGTTGACGACCAGCCGCACCTCGCCGCCCGTCGTGCCGTCGCTAGCCCGGACGAGCAGGTGGGCGTACAGGCCGGCATGTTGCAGGATCGCCGACCCGGCAACCACGTCCGCGAACGTCGCCGACGTGGTGGTCGAGTCCGGTACGGACAGGGCGCCGGCGTGTAGCGGAATGTACGGCCGGGCAAGGCCTCGGTGGGCGGCCTCGTCGTCGGAGACGACGAAGTTGGCGCTGCGGTCGTAGAGGACTGCACCGCGGTGGCCGTTGCCGAGGTCGCCGAGCTGGGCGAGGATGCCGCCGCCGGTGTCCCGGACGATGACGGCACCGGAGTCGATGGACGCGGATTCGAGCCGGCGGGCGGCCCGCAACTCGCGTAGGTCCGATTCGAGTTTCCTGACCCGATCGGTCAGCGCCGCATACGGGTCGAGTTGCGCCTGGGCGGCCCTCGATGTCACGAGTCCTCCAGGAGGATCGGCTTGAGGCGGTCGCCGGTGACGTCGAACTCCCAGCCCCACGCCCGTGCCGTCACGAATAGCCCGTCGGGGTGGCGTGGAGAGCGGATGACGTGCAGCCCGACGGTGTCGCCGAGGGTCCAGTCGATGCCGAGCCGGGGCGCGTAGGAGGCGACCGCCTCGACCGTCCACACGCTGGCACCTTCGCGCATGACAGCGAGGGCGGCGGTGGCGTGTCCGTCGAGCACCGTCTGGCTGGTGATCGACGTGGACGGTGTGAAGCGATATTCGTAGCGCGGAAACCCGGCGGCGAGAAGATCGGCGGCGATCATGTCGGTCGACGAATAGCGGGTGTCGCCTTCGCCTTCGCCGCGGGCCCGGATCGCGTTGGCGCCCTTCCCCGACTCGTACGATTCGGCCAGTTGGTACGAGACGACATCGCCGGGATGCGTGAAGATCGCGCCCGGTTGGCTCGACTGGGTGCCGATCCGATGCCGGACCCGGGCGACGAGCTGGACGGACGACGCGCCGGACCATTGGACGTCGATCGTCCACTCCGGTCCGCCGTCGACGGCCATCAGCTCCTGCAGGCGGCTGTACACGGTGGCGTCGTCGGCGTCGAGGTATGCCCGGTCGCGGAGTGTGCCCGTGGCGGGGGCGTCGACGGCGAGGCCGATGCCGTTGGTGGTGGTGTCGCCGAGGAGCCCGGTGGCGATGACGGCGGCCTCGTCCTGCTGGGTCCACGTGTGGTCGGCGGTGTAGCGGCGGTCGAGGTACGCCTCTGGTGTGGCCGTGCCGAGATCCACGGTCGCCGCGGACCCGCCGGTGCGGGTGAGGACGAGACCAGCCCACACCGGCGTGTCATCAGCAACGGCGACGATCATCGTCCGGCCAGGGATTGTCGCCGCCTCCCAGCCTTGCGGCGCCCCCGCCAGGGTGAGCGTGAACCCGGCCGTGGTGTGTTTGCCGAGCATGCGGGAGATCGGCCCCGACGGGGCGAGTGCGGGCAGCTCTTCGACGATCTGCCCGGTTTGCAGGTCGCAGCCGAGCCACTGCACCCTGTACGGCTCGCCGGTCACTGCCACGCCGACCGGTAGGTGACGGTCAGGAGCGCCGCCGGGTCGTACACGTCAGCCGTGAACTGGATCTCCTGCGCGCCGGTGATTTCGAACCAGCCCCGCGACGTCATCATCCCGGACCTGGACACCTGGCCGTTGAGGAGGCTGGTGTGCCGGTCCGTGTCGACATCCAGCCACTGCCCGACGTCGAGGGTCAAATCCCAGGCGAGCACCTGACCCGTGCCGACCAGCGCGACGCGTGGCCGCTGGCAAGGTCCGTCGATGCGCAGCACTGGCCTACTGCCGATATCGCCGGCGTTGACGACGGACAGGACGCCGGTCGTGACCGTCGCCGCCCACACCACGGGCCACGTAACGGGCCAGGTGAGACCACCGGTCGACGACGGCAGGCCTGTCACTGCCGCCGACCACGCCGTGTACTTCCGCGGGTCCGGGGCGACGACCTGCGCCGACCACTCGTACTCGCGCGCTGAGACGGCGGATGCGAGAACGTCGTCCTGCCGGCGGACCATGCAGGTGCGGGCCAGTCCAGCCTCGGTGACCGTCAACGGTGACAGGGCGAGCGATACCGCCTGGTTGAGCCGGGACAGGGCGTCCTGCGCTGCCGCCGCGGTCGGCGCGGCCAGCATCCCCTTGAGGCTGACGATCCGCGGTTTGAGGAAGGCGTCGCCGTCCCAGCCGCCGTGGTCCCCGGACCGCTGTACCACCTCAAGCGTCGAACCGGGTGACCCCCAGCCTTCGAACTCCTCGCACAGCCAGGCGACGCCAGCACTGTCGAGGCCGTCGCTGTTGCAGATGATGTCGCCGATCTGCACCAGGGGGCCGAGCTCGTTGCCGTCGGCCATCAGCCGACCGCCACGGCTGCAAGTCTGCGCGCGGACATAGTTGCCACCGCCCGTTCGTCGAAATCAGCGAGCGCCGACCATCCGGAATCGGCCAACTGGACCGGTCGCTTTCCCCCACCGTCTGGACCAGGTGCCTCGGCTGTAGGTGCCGAACCAGGTATTGAGGCCTGACGTTCGGTGGCGACGATGTGACATCCTCAGCCATCACAGCGAACTCGGAGGCCCACCGTGCGCCGCACATTTCTGCTCGTCGCAGCCCTGCTTCTCGCCCTCGGTGGATGCTCGAGCAAACCCGCCCCGGACACCGCGACGGCCGGGCCGGCCGGGAGTACGCAGGCGGCGGCAAGTGCGGCTCCGTCGCCGACGCCAAGTCGCTGCCCGAACGGGCGGCTCCCCAACGGATACTGCGTCGGCGGCATGCAGGAACCCCCATCGCCTGCAGCGCCGGACCCGGTGGGTGCAATCGTGTGCCCGAAGATCGCAAAGGCGATGGGAACCCAGGCGATCTACGACGACACGGCCTCGATGCTGGCAATCGGCGAGCAGGCGGCAACGTCAGCTGACAGCCTCATCGCGCTGAAGGGTCAAGCGCTTGCGGACAAGGCCAAGGCAGCCAAAGCGAAGAGCGATGACGTAACCGCGAGTATCGAGATGGGCACCGCGGCCACGAACCTCGCGACCGTGTGTGCCCAGTCCGGGTTCAAGAACTAGCCGATTTGACCATCAGCTGACCGCCGCGAGTGCCAGCCTGCGCGCAGCCATCGTCGCCACCGCCCGCTCATCAAGGTCCGCCGCCGGGTAGACGTTGATGACCGGCGCCGGACGGCCGCCGGACGCTCGTTCAAGCCGGTCGGCGGGGATGACTGGTTCAGGCCGGCCGGTGCCGTTGTAGGCGAGGCTCAGCCCTTCCGGCAGGTAGCCGCCGACGTCGTAGGCGCCGAGCGGGACGCGGCGACCGTCGACGGTGATCCCGGATGGGTCGCCGCCGATGTCGAGGCCGAGCTCGTCGAGGAGCGCTGCCGACACGAGACCGCCCGAGGCCAGGTGGAACTGCTTCTGGAAGGTCGACGGTTTCCGAGCCGACGTGCCGATCTTGATGCCGGAGCGGGTGGATGCGGCCTCGAACCCGAGCCCGCCGTAGTTGCCGGCCATGTGTGTCTGCGGGTTCACGCCCAGCGTCAGGACCCCGCCAGCGCCCGGCTTCAGGCCCGTCCCCGGCGGCGGGCCGTCCGCGAAGTCGTAGGTGGTGAAGTATCGCTGGCCTCGCCCGCCGCCCCGGCCGGTGACCAGGCCGAACACAGCTGATGCCAGACCGGAACAGTCGTAGCCGAACGGGCCCGCCGCTGCCCAGATATACGGCAGGACGTCCGTGGACCGGATGAACGCTTTGATGTCTTCCCGGCCGCCGCTGCTGGGGCCTTCGGTGACGATCCGGGCGACCTCGGCACGGGACGGGATGCGGGTCATCGACGTTGTCGTCGGGTACGGGTAGTGGTCGGTGAGCACGTCGCCGACGAGGCCACCGGTGGCGTATCCGGTGAGCGCCTGGCGGGGGATGCGCTGCTCGTTGATGGCGCGCATGACGCCCTGGCCGTAGTAGTTGACGGCCGCCGTGCGGTGTACCCATTCGCCGTTGGACAGCCAGAACGGGGCGCCCGTCGACCGCTCCATGGCCGGCACATCATCGGAGGTGCCGGTGCCGGGCCCGATGACCGGGCCGCCGGTGGCGAGGTTCCCGCCTCGGGCGTTACCCCGTCCACCGCCGGTATGGATCAGCGGGTCGAGTTTGTCCCGGGCTTCGCCGATTGTGATGCCGTTGCGGAGGGCGTACTGGTAGGTCAGAAGCTCGTTCAGCTGGGCCTTCGTCGCGTCGAGGCCGGTGACGTTCACATCGGTCGTTGCAGACGGCGGCACCTTGCCGTAGGTGTCGATGAGGTGCTGGACGGCGTCCTTGTTGAGGTTGTGCTGGTCGGCATTCTTCTTCAGCGCGGCGACTTCTTCGTCGTGCTTCTTCGTCGCCTCGGCGACACTCATACCGTTTGCGACGTTCGCACGATATGCGTTGTCGATCGCGATCAGCTGCTCGCGGAGGCTATCCCGGACGCGGGCGCCGGCCTCGGTGTTCAGGTCGAGTTTCCGGGCGCCGTCCTCATTCAGCAGCTTCTGGTCGTCGAGCGCCTTGTTGGTGTTCCGGATTGCTTTCGCCTGGTCGGCGGCGGCCTGGTCCTGATCGCGGGCAGCACCGAACAGAGCGTCCGATGCCTGCTTCAATGCGTTTGACTTGTCCGCTGCGGTCGACGCCTCGTCGGCAAGGGACCGGTATGCGCCGGCGAGGGTCCTCACCGTCGGGCTCGCGGTGTCGAAGACGTCGTTGGCGCGTTGCTGCTCGCTCGCGAGCTGCCCGGTCAGCCTGGCCGCCTCCGCCGCGTTCGCGGACGAGTCGAGGAACGCACCTTTCATCGCCTCCAAGCGGTGCAACTGGTCAAGGTCGGCTTTGCGGGCGTCGCCGGACTCATAGGCGGCCTTGACAGCAAGGGCGCCGATGCTGTCGTCAATGGCGTCGACAACCTTCTGCCGGGCCTCGGCTTCGCCGTTGAGCCCGGCAACAACCTCGGAGGCGGTGATGCCGTGCCGCTGGGTGACCTCGACCAGGCCACGGAGCGCGACGTTGTTCGCGAGGATTGACTTCGCCGAATCGAGGGCGGCGGGGGTCACGCCGTCCTTGAAGGTGCGGGCGTATTCCTCGAGCGCCGATCGGTAACCTTCGGTGCTGGCTTTGGCCTCGTTCTGCCTGGCGGCGAGGATGCCGATGACGGTGACGGCGGCGGTGACGGCGAGCAGGAACGGACCGCCGATGAACGCACTAGTGGCGCCGAGCGCCCGTTGCATGCCGGTGGTCGTGACCTCGGCACTCTCGACCACGGTCTTGTAGGTGACCATCCGGGCAATGCCGGTGAGCAGCCCGGAGTTCAGCAGCGTCTGTGCGCCAGAGGTGAGGAGCGCCGCCGTCTTGTAAGCGGTAATCGCCGTGGCAAGGGCGGTGATCACCGGCACGGGGATGGCGTTGATGATCTGGCCCAGGACGCGCAGCTCGGTGACGACGACCGACCCGATCGGCGCGTACGCCTGGACGATCCGCAGGCCGGCGCCCGCCAGCTCGCCGATCGTGGCGACGACCCGCGGCCCTTCGGTCTGGGCGTAGCGCAGGAAGTTCTGGAAGCCCTGGTTGTGGTCGAGGTTCTGCGAGAACTCCACGAAGCGTCGGGTGACGTTGACGAGGCCGCCGCCGACCTGCCGTTCGAACGGCGCGAACTGCTGGATGATCCGCGCGCCGCCCTCGGCGACGTTGACGCTTGCCTCGTACAGCCCCTCCAGGGTGGGGGTGGCTTGGGAGGAGATGAAGCCGAAGAACTGCCGCCAGAAGGGGCTCGTGAACGTCGCGGCGCCGCGGCGGGCGAGACTGCCGAGCTCCGTGGACACGCCGGCGATCGCGGTGCGGGTGTCGCCGACGTACGGCAGCAGGATCTGTATACCCTCCTGCACGCCGGGCAGGAGCCCGTCCGAGGCGGCCGTCTGCAGGCCAAGCAGTTCCGGTTTGAGGCCGAACAGGAACCGGGCGAACACCTGCCCCGACACGGGCAGGCTGTCCATGGCGTCGGCGAGCTTGTCGACGGCCGCACCGGCGGTGGCCGAGGCGGCGACCGTCGCCGCGCCCGCGGCCCGCTGCGCGGTGACAACCGCCTGCTGGGCTTGTGCGATCGCGAACGCGGACTGGCGGGCCTGCGCCGCGGCCTGCTGCCGGGCCTCGGTGACGCCACGCTCGGCGTCGACAACCCGCTGCTGCGACTGGGCGATCGCATCCTGCGCCGCGACGACCCGCTTCGAACCGTCGACACCGGTCTGCGCGTTGCGCTGCTGCTCAGCGACGAGTCGGTCACCGGCGACCCGCAGCTCCTCCTGCCGGAGCAGCGCTTCCTCGAGCGCGTCACGGGTCTGCTGGGTGCTTTTGGTCTTGACGGCGGCGGTGGCCGCCTCGACCTCAGCAGCGGCACGCCGCTGGTCGATGGCGTTCTGCCGCAGCGCGAACGCCGTGTCCTGCTGGCTGCGCCGCTCCGCCTCACGGGCGTCGGTGAGCGCCTCCTGGGCGCGTTGCGCGTCCCGCTGCGCCGCACCAACCTGCCGCTCGGCGTCCGCGATCTGCTGCAGCGAACGCCGCTGAGCGTCGGCGGCGCCCGCGCGGGTGTTCGCCAGCGACGCTTCAGCGGCCCGGACCTGGTCAGCGCCGGACGCCAACGACCGCTGCTGCTGCACAACCGTGTTGCCGGTCTTCGCCGCGTCCTTCTGCGCGCCGTCCAACGCTTTGATGGCGTCGGCGACACCGTGAAACGCGAGCGCGACCACACCAACCGCGGGCGCCGCGGACAGGGCTGCCGCGCCGAGACCCACGATGCCGGCCGCCCCAGCGGCTGCGCCGGGCACGATCGCCGGGCCGAGCGCCAGCCCGGCGGCGACCAGGGTGTTCATTTCGCTGGTCGCGCCGAGCGCGTTGGTGTTGACGGAGACGGTCGCGTTCGCGCGGCGCCCGTCGAGACGGGACAGCTCCCGGTCGACGGCGAGGAGTTCAATCGCGGCGTTCGCAGTGTCGACCCGCACCTGCGCCGAAGGCGACGACCCGGCCAGCCGATCGAGCTCGACCTTCAGCCGGCGGACTTCCTCGAGCGCCTCGGTGGCGCCGATGTCGACACCGATCCGCTTCGACGCGAGCGTCGACAGTTCGCCGCGCAGATCCTTGAGTTTCTGCTCGGCCTCGGTGGTCGCGACACCGATCTGCGGTGTCGGCAGCGACCGCAGCGCGGCCTCGATGCGCCGCCGCGCCGTGTCGGCGAACGTGCCGCCGTACTCGTTGCCGAGCTTCGTACCCTGGGCGCGAACCGCGCCGCTGTCGAGTCCGTCACGGACGCCCCGCGCGATCCGGGTGGCGATGGCTTTGCCGATCCGGTCGCCGAGCTCGTCGCCGGCTTTCGCCGCCTCGGTCTGATTCTCGGCGACGAACTTGGCCCAGAAGCCGCGGCTGCGGGGCTCCACCGTCACGTAGACGGAGCCGGCGGAGATCCCCTCGTCAGCCATCGCCAGCCCCCTCAGCGGTTAGGTGGGCGGGTCGTCGATGGCGTAGCCGTGCAGTTCCGCGTGTTCGCGGGCGATGGCTTCGATCTGGGCTTTGATCGCCGGGTTGGATCGGCCGCGCCGCCGGCGGACGATTCCGGGCCGGTGGTACGGCTCAGGCGGCGTCTCGTAGGCGTGCAGTGCCCACGCGACGACGCCGAGCCGGTCGATGATGTCGGCGAGGAGCAGGTCGGTGTGAGACCAGCGGCCGTGGCCTGTCGGCGGCTCCGACGCCAGGTCTGCCAGGTCGTCGTCGGAGAGCGAGTTCCGGACGGCGGTCTTGTAGAGGCTGTCGCCGGGCAGGGCGTCGAGGAGCACGTCCAGTCGCCGCGGCGTGAGCCGCGACTGGCCGCCGCCCACGCGGAGCATGTCCCGCAGGTCGACACCTTTGAACGCCAGGTCGCCTTCGATCTGGCGGGTGTAGGCGGCTATCTGGTCGGCGAGACGAGCCGCGACGCGAAAGGGAGCCCGGTCACCTGCTCCAGGTCGGTGAGGAACGCGATGACCTGACGGTTCGTCGGGTCGGCGTTCGCCCACACGGTGGTGAAGTCGTCACCGGCGAGGACTTTGCCGGCCCAGGCGGTGATCCGCCCGGCCTGGAGGTCGTCGTCGGCGCTGGCCGGCCAGTCGAGGAAGTGTTTGACGCGGACGGACGTGTCGCCGATCGCGACGACGTACGGTTCGTCGGCGCTGTCGGGTTCGGCGGCGACCTCGGCGCGGAGGGCGTCGAGGTCACCGTTGCCGGTGGCTTTCGCCGGTGTTTTCTTGCGTGCTGCGGGGGGCATCGGGGTTCCTTTAGCCGAGGGCCGGCTGGAGGCCGAACGGGTAGACGTAGTTGCCGCTGGTGTCGGGGTAGGCGGTGAGGGTGACGCCCCATTCGAGCGTCTCCGAGTTGGAGATCTTGATGTCGCCCTGGCCGGTGACCTCCACCGAGGGGAAGTACAGCCGGAACCGGTTCGATCCGTCGACCATGTCGGTGACGAGCGCGTACAGCTGCCGGGAGTAGTTGCCACCGGTCGTCGCCCATGCGCCGGTCCCGACCGTCGGGGTGATCGACAGGAGGGCCTTGCGCCAGAAGACCTCCATGACACGCGCGTTCGTCTCTCCGAACGCGACCTCGATCGTCGTCTCCTGGTCGGTGACGAGGACCCGCTGCACGTTCGGGGAGCCGTAGAACTTCTTCTTCGTCGTGCTGGTCGACTGCTTGACGGAGATGCCGGCCTCGGTGATGCCGCCCATGTTCTTCCAGGCGGCGGCGAGCGCGGTCGTGGCGTCGGTGGGGGCGGTCGACCCGGAGGCCGCCATCCAGACGAGGCCGGTGCCGTCGGCGCCGGTGGCGCTGATACCGGCGAGCATGTTCCTGTTGTCGCTCACGGCGCGGAAGTCCTTTCAGGGCGCACGAAAAGACCCCGGCCGTGTCGGTCCGGGGTTGCTGGTGATGCAGGTCTGAGGCGGAAAGGGCGGCGGCTATTTGACGGTGAGCGTCGCGCCGCCCCGGGCGAACGCGGCTCTGGCGTCGTCGGTGAGTGGTACGCGCAGCGGAACGGTGCGGACTTCGATGACCGGATCGCCGAGCTTCAACCGGCCTTTTGCGATGATCTGTTTGGCGCGCTCGGCGCTGATGCTGTCGCCGACCAGAAGCCAGCGCGCGTTGAAGCCACGCTCCGCGTCGTCGTTCCAGACGTATGCCGTGTACCGAATCGTTCCGTTGCTGATGTCGATGCGGGGGCGCTCGGGCAGCCATTCGGTGACGCCGTTGGCGGCCAGCCAGTGATACGCCGGACGGATCGCACCGTCCATGACGGTCGGCAGGTCCGATCGATCTTCGGGCACGTTGCGTCACCTCGAGTTCGAAGCGGGTCCGGGTTCAGCCGATGCCGGTGTACTGGTGGATGACCAGCTCGTAGCGGGCGGTGGCTTTGAAAACGCCGCTGGCCGAGTACGGCACAAGCTGCGGCGCCATGATCGTGCCGACGCGGCCGACGACGGCGCCACCGAACGTGTACTTGGGCAGCTTGGTGCGCATCGCGGTCCGGAGCTGCCCGGCGAGCTCCTCGGCGCGGTCATCGGTGGACGCGTACACGTCGACCTGGACACGGGGCCGGTCAAGCGTCTCCGTGGTGTCGACGCCGCCGAACCGGGCGACAGTCACGAGCGGGATCGCGTGCGACAGGTTCGCCGGAACCCCCCGGCACACCTTCGCGAAACCGACGCCGGGAAGGAAATCGGCGAGGAGCGCGTACGCGGTGACGAAATCGCCCACCACTGCCTCCCTGCGGCTGGTGAGGCTAAACGGCGTCGGGGATGCCCGCGGCCGGCACGGCGGTCTTCTTCACGGCGGTGCGGGCCGGCACGGCAGGGCCCGGCTCCTGCTCGTCGCGAGTGTCGCGACTGTCGTGGTAGGCGGCGAGCTCCGCCTCGGACGGCTGACGGGCGGTGCCGACCTCGAGCATCTTCAGCGCGACCTCGGTGGGGAGATCCTCGACCTGCTCGAGCCGGTCCACGTCGAGGCCGGTGTTGTCGGCGTTGGGGACGGCGACGATCGTGACCAGCATCGGCCACCTCTCTCAGTTCAGATGTGGGTGGACAGGGCGTCGAGGGCGCGGCCGAGCGTGTGACGGGCTTGAACCCGCTCGTTGCCGAATTCCTGGGCGACCCCATACGGGTAGCCCTCGGGCCAATGCTCCGACGGGGCAGAGCGGACGTCGTTCGACACGACGACGCTGGCCACCCCGTCACGGATCGCGGCGTCGACGTTGAAGCCGCCGCCGGTCACGCCCGGCTTGTGGTTCGTCCCGAACGCATACGCGCCGGTGTCGACGGCTGCGGTCGCTTCGGCGTCGATCCGGACGATGTCGCCCAGATGCTCCATCGCGGCGAGCATCCCCGCCGTGCGGAGCATCGCTGCAACCCCGGCGCGGTTCTCGCGGAACTCGACATCCGCCACGGGCTCAGCCGACGACCATCACCGTGATGCCGGTGACCGACGAGAAGTTCACGCCGACCTTGTTCGACACGGGGTCGATGTACCCCTGCAGCTGCGTCTTGCCCCAGCAGCGCGACGTGTTCGCCGCGACCGTCTGCGGTGTGACCGTCCCGGCTGCGGTACCGGCCGGGGTCTTGCCCGGGTCGACGAACGTCACGTTGGTCGGGGTGCCGCCGGCGGTGACGATGAACACGGCGTCATTGATGATGTCGGAGCCGTCGATCGTGTCGCCCGTCAGCGACGCGGCGACGGGCGTGCACAGCTGGTTGGCGGCGAAGTTCTTCGGGAAGACGCCGACGTAGTTGGTGGCCATGGGTTCCTCCGGGCTGGGCGGGCACTACTACAGGAGCTGGTCGCCCCAGCTGGGGGCGGGCGGGAAGCTGTAGACGGGCATGGGCGCGACGGCCGGGTCGGGGGTGTCGCCGTCGGCGCCGGTGAGGGCGGCGTTGCGGGCCGCGAGCCGGGCCAGCATCTGCTCGGCCTGCTTCAACAGCCGGTCCGAGGTGGTGTTCGCCGTCGACTTCATCGGGTCGCTGCGCTCGGGATACCCGAGTTCCACGAACCCGGCGGCCCGGATCGCTGCGCAGGCGGTCGCAGACTCGTAGAGGCGCTCGTCGAGGACGCCCGTTTCGTCGGTGACCCAGTTGACGGCGTCGGCGATGAGCTGGTCGACTTGGCCACCGGTCGGCCGCGTGGTCGAGTCGAACGCCATAAGATCAACGTTTGAGCCGTCAGCGGCGGGCACCAGCGGCCGGGACGGCACGTAGGATGCGACGCGCGACCTGGTCGGGGTCCACAGCGGGCCGCCCGCAAGGGGGCTCGGCGCGACGAAGAACGTCTCTTTGGGTTCGATCGCGCCGGGGCCGGTGACCTTCCATTCCCGGACCCACCAGCCGGCCGCTGTGTATCGGACGTTCGAGATGGTCGTGAACCGCAGCACCTGCCGGCCGTCGACGGTCGTTTCGACGCCGGTGTCGACAGGGATGGCGGTGCCGGTCGGGTCCGGGTCGGCGGGGGAGTGCAGGGTGAGCGTGGCCGCGGTCGTGCCGACCTGGTAGGGGGCGACGTCGACCCAGGGCTGCTCGGAGTCGCCGACGGTCAGGTCCGGGATCACGAGGCCTCCCGTCCCGTTCCGGTTCCTGCGTAGGGGCGCCCCGCGCTCGTCCGGGCGTAGGGGCGGGTTGCCCCCGCGCGTGCGTAGCGGGCGGGGTAGGTCGGGCCGCCGGGGGTGACGATGACAACGGTCAGCGTCTCCGCGGCGCTGGCGTCGTCGGCGATCGCGACGACGTTGGCCACCGTGACCGTGTCAGCGGAAGAGCCGCCGTCGGCGAGGGTGGTAGTGACCCCGGCGATGATCCCGTCGGCCGCGGACCCCGTGTCGGTGGCACCGGCACTCACGCTCACTGCGAGCGCGTCGCCTGCTGACGCCGTGTCGCCCAGTGCGGTCGCCGCGGTGATGGCAATCGAGTCGCCGGTAGTGCTGGCGTCGGCGAGCGGTGTCGTGACGGTCGTGGTGAGCGACTGTGTTCCGGCGCCGCCGTCGCCGACTGGGATGGTGATCCCGGCCGTCAGCGCGTCGGTGGCTGCGCCGTTGTCGCTGAGCGCGACGGCGACGTTCACCGCCGTGGTGTCGGCTGCCGTGCCGGCGTCGGTGAGTTGAGCAGTGGCGTTCGCAGTCAGCGCATCTGCCGCCGAGCCATTGTCGCCGAGTGGTGCGGAGGCCGCCGCGGTCAGTGTCTGCGCAGCGGTGCTCGAGTCGCCGAGCGGGATGGCGATGCCCGCGACAAGCGTCGCGGTGCCGGATCCGCTGTCGCCGACCTGGCTGTCGACGACGGCGGTAAGCGTCTCCGCAGACGTACCACTGTCGGTGACCTGGATGGTCCGCGATACGGCCAGCGACTCTGTGGCGCTGCCGCTCTCGCCGAGGGCCGCGGTCGCGGACACAGTGGGCGTGTCCCCGGCCGTACCGCCGTCGGAGAGGCTGACCGCGATCGCAGATGCAAGGGCATCGGCGGCACTGCCGGCGTCCGCGAGCGGTGCCGTCGCCGCCGCGGCGAGGGTGTCCGTGCCGGTGGCGACGTCGCCGAGTGGGCTGGCTGCAGCGGCGCCAAGCGTTTCTCCGACAGCTGCGGCATCGGCGAGCGGGGAGCTCGCGGTGACGGTCAGCGCGTCCGAAGACGATGCCGTGTCGGCGGCGGCTGCGCTGGCCGACGTGGTGAGGGCGTCGAAGGCTGAGCCGGTTTCCGACACGCTGATCGGCGTGGAACCGCCGCTGGCGGGCAGGATCTCGATGTACGACCAGCTCAGGTTCGTCGACGCAGATGGCAGCGTGACGTTAAGCGAGGTGCTTACGCCGGTCGAGCCGTCCGGGTTGGTGCGCCGAAAGAACCCGTACGTGAAGTCGGACAGCACGTTCGCGGAGCCGTCGCGGGTCATACCCGAGCCGGCCGTCTGGGCGCCCTTCAAGTCCCAGTCGCAGGTGCAGATGAGGCCGAGCGAGCCGCTGGCCGTGCCGGTGTACGTCTGCGCGATCGAGGAGGCGCTGGTCGAACCACCGATGCCGCTCGCCCCGATCGGCGTGGTCAGGTCGACGCCGGTCAGTACGGTGACGCGCAGGGCGGCTTCCCGGGCGCCGGAGCCGGTGCCGGTCGTGACTGTGACCGTCATCGCGGCCGAGGTGGTGACCGCCGCCCGCCAGATCGCCGTCTGCCCGTCGACTGCCGTGCCGACGCTGCGGTGTTTCCAGGTCGGCGACCCGTACGACAGGTGGGTGCCGAGGTTGTCGGTGACCGACGGCGCGGCCGGGTCCGACGCGGTGCCCGTGTTCCCGGACCATTCGACGACGACGAGCGAGTTCGCGGGCGGCGTGAAGCTCGCGGTCGTGACCGTCGCGGTTGTCGTGCTGGTCTGGGTGACGATGGCCGGGGAGGATGCGTCGACCGCGACGGGCATCGCCGATCAGCCCCCTAAGGTGCTGCGGTGATCTGGTACCCGCTGATGTCGGCAACGGTCACAAGGCCGGCGGCGTTGAGCTGCGCCTTGCTGAACGACCGGGTCCCGTTGAGGTTGGCGACGTTGATCGTCTTCGCGGTGCCGGACGGCTGACCGTCCTCGTCGAGCTCGCCGACGATGATCTTGGTGTAGACGCAGCCGGTATCCCGGGTGACGCTGCCCCCGGTGAGCACCTGGTCGGCGCCGAACGTGACGCTCGCGACGATGCTGCGGCCCTGGTAGTCGCCGCCGCTGTCGTAGAACTGCCACGGCGACGTCGGGCCGCCGCCCTGCTTCTGAGCGACCATATTCTTCTCCTGTTGATCTACGAGAACGTAAGCGTCGCCGTCGCGGTCCACGTCTGGCCGGAAACCTTGCTGCCCTGGGCGATGCCGACCTTGTGGTTGAGCAGCGGCGCCGTGACGGTGTTGCCGCTGGCGGTGCCGAAGTCGATGCCGAACTCGTTCCAGCTGAAATTGCCGTCGGACGTGCCGAACGTTGCCGAAAACGTCAGCGTCCGGGTGCCGAGCGTGCCCGCGCTGGAGACGAGCTGGAACCAGCGGTTCGACGAGCCGGCCGACGCAGCGAGGTCGGTGTCGGCGTACGCCTCCGCCGGGGTGGTGCCGTTGCCGACGCCGACCCGCGCGTGCGTCGCGTCGAGCGCCTGCGTCGCGCCCTGGTTGGTCAGCAGGTTCATCAACCTGGTCCAACCCGCGTTGGTGATCAGGTTGCCGACCACCTCGGTCGCCAGGTACGGGGCGACCCGCAACGCGCGGAAGTCGGCGCCGACGAGTTGACGCGCACCAGGGGCGACCAGGCCGAGACGGCGGGCCGCCCACCCGGTCTGCTCCTGATCCCAGCGCTCGACCTGCCACCGGGTGGTGCCCGCGGCGGACTCGCCCGGCATCGGCACCGACGCGCCGACGGCGACGGCATCGGCCACACGGGCAGCGTCGATGGACATGTGCACTCCTTGCGTGCGGAAGGGGATGGATCAGAGAGCCGCGTCGGCGTAGAACGCCGCACCGACGGCGAGCGCCACGACCGCGGTCACGGTGACCACGCAGTTGGTGGTCGTCTTCGACTTGAGGGTCAGGGTGGCGTTGCCGACCATGCCCGGTCCGGGTACGAGCCGGACGTTGTAGCCGGTCGACGGGAACGTCACGTTCCAGGTGACGGTGACGTCCGTAGAGCCGCCGAGCGCGAGGATCGCGGTCAGCCTGCCGTAGGACAGGTCGGTGACCGTTGCGGCAGCGTTCGACCCCGCAGGGCCAGTCGCTCCCGTCGGCCCCACGGGGCCCGTCGCGCCGACGTCGCCCTTTGGGCCTTGGATGCCAGATGCCCCGGTCTGCCCGGTGTCACCCTTCGGGCCCTGCGCGCCCGTCGCGCCGGCGGCGCCAACCGCACCGGCGGGACCTCGAGCTCCGACCAAGGCCGCCAGGAACTGCGCGGCCGTACCGCTGTTGCCCGCGTCGAGCCACACCTGGTAGGCGGACCTACCATCCGCGCCCGCAGGTCCAGCATCACCCTTCGAGCCCTGCGGACCGGTGGCACCGGTAGGACCCTGAGGGCCAACCGCGCCGGCGGGCCCCGGGTCGCCTTTGACGCCCTGATCCCCGGCAGGTCCCGGCGTGAGCTGGACGCCGGCAAACGCCTGCTGCAGCGCGGCGAGCGCCGAGTCCTGCGTGGCGTCAGCCTGCTCCCGCTGCGCCATCCGCGCGTTCAACTGCGCCCGGTCCGCGAGCGACGCCGCCAAAGCCGGACTGATCTGTGCCTGCGCCGCCGCCACATCGGCCGCCGCCGACTGGGCTGTCGTCTGCGCGGCAACAGCCGCCTGACGTGCATCCATCGCCGCGGCCATCGCCGACGACGCGGTCGCATCCGGAGGCACCACCGCCTGAGGCGGAAGCTCCTGTGCCTCGTCGGCCATTCGGTTCGCCAGCAGAAACGCCAAACTCTCGGCGGCGATGTCATCCGGCAGACGCTGCCCGGCGTAGCCGATCTGGATGCTGTCGCCGTGCTCCGTGCGCCTGACGTACCAGACACACGGAGCCGACACCTCGTAGAACACGACGGAACCCCCGAATGCCCGCCAGGCTGTGCGTCAGGACTTGAACAGGGCCTTCAGGTCGTCCTTCGTTGCCTTCTGCGCCTCGGCGCGGTCGATGCCCTGCTTGACGGCGTATTCGACCCACACGTCGCGGCCCGCGTTCGGGTGCGGCGCGGAACCGTCGGCAGGTAGCTTCGCCCTCGCCGCCTCACGGGCAGTCTCGGCCTCGTCCGTCACCGAGGGGCTGCCGCCCATCGGGCCGGCAGCCGGGTCCGGCGACACGACCGATCCCGCCGCACCCTCGACGCTCTCGGCGGCGCCGACACCACCGAGGGCGTTGATGCCGGTCTCGTCGCCGTCGCCGATCTTCGCGATCAACCCCTGCGCGACGAGATGCTCGATCTCCTTCGCGTCGCCCGGGATCACGGCACCCTTCAGCAGCAGCTGCCGGGTCATGCCGTACTGCGAGTCGACCGTCGCGTACACGCACTCGGCGGTCACCTGATACATCTGCTGGTCCGTCATCAGCCCAGCGACCCCGTACCGGTGATCTTGACGCCCGCCGCGGGTTCCTCGACCGCCGGGGCAGTGATACGCCGCGCCCAGATGTCCCACGCGTCGCGCTCGCTGACACGCTTCACCTGGTACTGCAGACCGTTGTCGATCCGGGCGTAGCCGGGGTCGACCTCGACCTCGTCGATCATCGTGCCGAGTTCGTTCGAGTCGAACACCCACACGTCGTCCGACGGCAGGTTGCTGACGGCGGTCGTGATGACCTCGTATTTTCCGAGGTACTCGATGTCACCGCCGTAGATCGGGTTGTCCGACGTCTCCCGGCGGCGCATCTGCGCGATCGCCGGGTCCGTGACGAGGATCGCGTACTTCGTCGTCGACATCAGGACCGCGTTGGGCTTGAAGCCCTGGTTCTGGTCGACGATCTTCGCGCCGGCCTTCTCCACATCCCGGTACAGCAGCGCCGACGCCGAGTCCCACTGCGCCGCCGCGGCGACGGTGTTCGTGACCGCCGACGCAACCGCTGACGTCGCCAGCCGGTCGATCTTCGTGATGACGGTGTTCGCGGTCTTCGTCAGAGCCCGGTCGACCTCCCGGCCCATGTATACGGACCGCTTCAGCTTCTCGTCGGTCAGCGAAACCGCCTGGCCCCACTTCGACACCGGCACCAGAACCGCAGTGCCCTCCGGGGTCACGTCCCGCGGATACTCGGCGCCCGGCGACACCGCCTCGACGGCCCGCGGGTTCACGATCGGCTCCGACTGCTGGATCAGCGCGGCACCGCCGGAAGAACGGCCACGGCCGGTCAGGAGACGGTCGGCGATGAACCGAAGGTCGACAATCGTCCGAAGGCGCCGCTCCAGACGCAGCGGGTCCTGCAGGAGGCGGTGGATGGTGAGCAGGTCGCCGGACAGCGTAGGCGCAGCCGGCGGGTAAGCACCCGGCATGGGCGTTCCCTTCCAAAGAGCCCGGCCGTCCGGGCACGACGAAAAGGCCCACACGCGATGCGCGGGGCCTCGGAAGATGCGGTTCGGATGAAACGGATGGCGGTGGGTGTCGACCGACCCGCGGGTGGAGGGCTAGATTTCCATCCACTCCACGGCAGCGGTGTCCGCGGCCGTGGTCAGGGCGATGCCGATGTTGCCGACACCCGCCGCAGCGGAGGCCACGGTTCCGGAGGCGCCGGCGTTGACACGGGCTGCGGCGGTGATCGCACCCGACGCCGTCGACACGTGAACCTTCCCGCGCGGGAAGTAGGCGCCGCGGCCGTTGATGGCGACGTCCTGCGCGGCGACACCGACGACCGCGTTTGAGTCCGCAGCGGCGGGACCGAGAGTGCCGTTGCTGGACACGGCGACGACCTGACCGCCGGTGACCGCGGCAGAGAATGTCGCCGAGACGGCGTCGTGGTACAGGTACTTCGGCTCGTAGGCGCCCATGGTCAGTTCTTCCCCTTCGTGGAGACGGGGCCGTCGAGGCGCGCCAGCTCGGCGTCCCATGCAGCCCAGTCCGTGGTGTCGGTCGGCTCGGCGGCCCCGGTCTCGCCCGCGGCGGTCACCGGCACGGCCGTACCGGCGGCGATCCGGTCGAGCATCCGGGCGACCGCGGCCGGCGCCTCGTCGTAGTCGGCCTCCCACTGGGCGCGCTCGGCGGGCGTGAACTTGCCCTTGGCCTGCGCGTCGTCGAGGATCGACTTCTTGGTGTTGGCGGCCTTCTCGGCCTTCGTCGCGGCGAGTTCCGTCGACATGGCCTCGACCTTGTTCGACAGCACGTCGACGGTCTTGCGCAGTTCGGCGTTCTCGTCGGCCTGCGCCTTCACGGCGGCCTCGGCGGCCGGGTCGGGCTGCGGCGGGGGCGGGTTGTCGGCCTTGGCCTTGAGCTCGTCGAGGGCGGCCAGGACCGCAGTCTCGTCGGCGTCGTCGGTCAGGCCGAGCCGCGAGCTGATCTCGCTCAGGTCGGACACAGGGTCCTCCTCCGGTTCGGTTGTGGGCTCCGGCTCGGCGCCGGACATCTCGGGTTTCGCCTGCTCGGCGGTGGGCGTCTCGGTGGCGGTCTCCGAGACGGCCGGGTCGGCGTTGCGGGGTACGTCGGCGTGGGCGGCTGGCATCCGTGGCGGGGTGGAGCGGTCACGGGCCTGGAACCCGAAGAACTGCTGCGCGAACGCGTTCATCGCCAGTACGTCGTCGTCTTCGTCTTCGTCGTCGCCCTCGGTGCCGACGACAACAGCCGGGTCGTCGGCGGAGTCGTCGCCGGTCTTCTCGGCGTCTTCCTGCACTTCGTGCATCAGGCCTGCCTCTACGGCCTCCTCGCCGTAGTACCAGGTCTCGTCGGTCATTACGGCCAACCAGTCGTCGGCGGACGCGCTTGTGGTGCCGCGGTTGGCGTAGAGGCGCGCGTAGTTCTTCGACAGGCGGCCGATCTCGTCGGCCTCCTTGTGCAGCTCCAGGTCGTGGCCGATTGCCAGGGTCCACGCGCGGTGGACCATGATGGACGCGTACGGCGCGACGATCCGGTGGTCGCCGGCCATGGCGATGACGGAGGCGGCGGAGGCGGCGATCCCGTCGACGTAGGTGACGATCCGGGCGGAGTGGTTCCGCAGCGCCTGAAAAATGGTCAGGCCGTCGTAGGCGGAGCCGCCGTAGCTGTTGATGTGTACGTTCAGCTGCTTGGTTTTGATGGCGTTGATTGCGGCGACGAACGACTTCGCATCGACGCCGGACCACCAGCCGCCGATGACGCCGTAGATGAAGACCGTCACTTCGTCGGCGACGATCTCACCGCCCGCATCGGTGCCAGCGGCGGCGGCGCGGATGCGGAACCACTGCCGCGGCTCACCTGCCTTCGCCGACGCGAGAGGGTTCGGGAGACGGTTCAACCACTGGTCGGTGTTCACTGGTCCTCCTCGCCGCCGAGCGGCAGGCTCAGTTGCCCCTCGGCGGGGGTGGGCTGTTTGCGGGTGCGCCGGTTCGCGGCGGTGACCGTGTCGCCTTTTACGGACGGCGCCGGCTGGGCCATGCCTTCACGCTCGGGAAGCCGGTATTCGCGCCGGACCCATGCCTCGAGCGCCGGGTCGGACTGCAGGGCGCCCGAGCCGAGGAGCAGGTTGAGGGACTCGGCGGTCACTTCGCGCCGCGAACCGATCCCGGCGACCCGGACCTGCGGGACGGGCGCGTCGGGGCCGTCGTTCCATTCGACAATCCGGGCCGCGACCTGCCTGGTGGTCGTGTCAGCGTTCGACTCGCCGAGGGTTTCCAGCGACAGATGCCACGAGTCGATGAACGCCTCACCGAGAGCGCGTGCACCGCCGGACGTGCCCTGGCCGAGCTCGAGATGGGACATGAGGCTCGAGCGGGTAATCTGCCGGTCCAGCCATTCCATGAAGCCCTGC
Organism: Dactylosporangium sp. NPDC000244; assembly: GCF_040300725.1. Lineage (NCBI taxonomy): Bacteria > Bacillati > Actinomycetota > Actinomycetes > Micromonosporales > Micromonosporaceae > Dactylosporangium > Dactylosporangium sp. NPDC000244. The sequence continues at coordinate 21,788 of NZ_JBEPEH010000033.1, read as the reverse complement.
GTGTCCGGCAGCGCGCCGGACAGGCCGAGGATCTTCAGTGTGAAGTCGGGCGGGGATGCTGCGCCGGCCTGCTCGCCGCCGCGAGCCGCCGACGCCATTTTCTGCGCCTCGGCCATCTCGGCCGGCCCCGGGTTTGTGCCCGGCCGGGCCTCCATGACGGGCACGCCGGCGGCCCACCGGCGGTGGGCGGTCGAGTTGACGCGGATCATCTCGCGTTTGATCAGCCACGGCAGCCACGCCGACCGGTACATGGAGACGCCGGCCCAGTTCGCGCCTTCGCGGTCCAGGCAGTACCAGACCATGTGCCGGGCCGGGATCTCCGGGGTGTCGTCGCGGCGGATGCCGGCCTGGGTGACGCCGAGGAACGCCCCGGTGACGCGGTCGACGTGGATGCGGTCGATCGTCCACGGGGGCCGTTCGGCGAGTACGTTGAGGCGGGCCTTGCCGTTGACGAGGTCCGCGCCGAGGGCGAAGCCGGAGTGCCCGAACGTCAGAGACTGGGCGAGCGAGACCCGGAGGTGCTCCGACCAGGACACGCCGCGGGTTCGGGCGGCACCGTGGCTGTCGGTGCCGAGAACGGGAAGGCCGAGGTCGTCGGCGACGAGTTGGGTCGTGGCCGGGTTCACGCCGTGACCGTCGAGCTGCCACTGGGCACGCCGCAGCTGCAGCGTGTACCCCTGCTGGATGGCGTTGATCGACGAGTCGCGGCGCATCGCCGCATAGGTTTGGATGTTGAGCGGCCATATCAGGTCCGCGGGCGTGTCCGCGAACCACTCGTCCATGAGCAGCTCGTATTCAGCCTCGGACACTCGGCCGCGAGGTGCTGACGGCACCCGGATGGCGGAGGTGGCCATGTTCGCCTCCGCGCTCTCAGATCCGCATCGTCATGTAGTCGAGCTCGTGGAGGTCGGGCACCCGGGCGGGAGCCGGGGTCGGCATCCAGCGAGTGGCGGCGGACTTCGCGGCCAAGGCGACCGCCTCGACGTGGCCGGTCGTCCGTGAGGCGGGGAACGCCGAATGTTCCGCGACGAGTTCACGGACCCATGCCGGGCCGGACGGCAGCCACACCTTCCCAGCGCCGACTTTCTCCGCCGCGGCGACCGCCCTGGCCAGCCGGTCGGAGTCGACGTCGACCGGGGAGAGGTGCAGGCGGGCTTTCTGGGCGGCCATCCGGACGAGGTCGGGTGCCTGCCGCTTCGCGATGTAGGCGGTGCCGAGCTGGTGGTTACGCATCAGCGGTCTGAGCAGCGACCCGATGTCGGCGCCGAGCGCGGGGGCGGCAGCCCGGTCGAGCAGGATGATGTCGCCGTCGATGGTGTACGCCCACGCCAGGGCGACGGCCCGTTCGCCGTCGCCGTCCTCTCCCTGCGGCAGGTACAGGGTGGCGAAGCGGTTGGCCTGCTCAATCGGCCAGGACCGCGATGCGCACTGTGCCCGGTTGCCGGGGAGGGGGGTCCAGTACCGCCAGCGCAGTGGCGGGAACAAGTCGGCCGAGGTGGCGCCCTCAAGGTTCGTCAGGAGGTACCGGCCCGCATCGGCGAGGTGGTCGGGGGCGCGCGGGTCGGCGTCCTCGGGGTCGCCGGTGATCGCGTGGGGAAGGTCCCGGAGTTCCTTGAACGTGTCGACGCACGTCGAGAACATGTGCAGGCGGGGGCAGGAGTCCCAGCCGAGCGCTCGGTGATGGGGGCAGGCTGGCGCTTCGGCAAGGTAGGTGTGCCAGCGCTGCCAGCCGTGGACCCTCGACCCGGCACCCTTGCCGGCCTTCGTCAGGTGAACGCCGTTGTCGGCATAGACGTCGGCGATCGGTTTCGCATCGCCGCGGGTGGACCACATGGCGTCGTCGGCGAACCGGGCCGACACCCGCTCGCCGTTGGCCTCCGCGGCAAGGATCTGCTGGGCTTGGTCCGCTTCGCCGACCTGCTTGCGGTAGATCTCCCGGTAGATCCAAACGCGTCCGTCCTCGTCGACGGCGGCCCACAGGACAGCCCATGGCGCGGTGAAGCCCCAGTCGACGCCGCAATAGCGGCGCCACGACGACGGCAGTGGGATCGGGTCGATGACGTGCCGGTCCCGGTTGAGTTCGGGGAACATGGCGCCGGCGAATGCATCCCAGTTCCCGTCGAGGAACGCGGCCCGCATCGCGTCGGGCAGGGCCATGAGGTCCATGGCGTACTCGGCGTTGACATGCGGGTTGTCGGACAGCTTCGACGGGATGAACCGGACGGTCCGGCCGCGGACGTCGGTGACGACATGCTTGCCGTACTCGGTGGGGTCGATGTACCGGTCGCGGGACGCCCCGTGCCCGACACCGCCGGGGTTGGTGCCGGAGCGGATGCCGAGGACGGGTATGTCTTTCCGGCCGGACCGCAGCCGCGACTCCAGGAACGTGATGACCTCGGGGGAGGTGAGGTTCCGTTCGTCGAACGTCAGCTTCTGGTATTGGCCGCCCTGGCGTCTCGTGGCGTCGGCGACGGACTCGGCGTACCGGTACATGATCAGTGAGCCGTTGGGGAACCGCAGCTCGTACTCGGTGCCGTTCCAGCGGGCGCCGAGCGCTGCGGCGAACCCGAACTGAGCGAGTTCGGCGAGCAGGGATTCCTTCAACTCGCCGTAGGTGCGGCGGAACGCGCCGATGCGGATGCCGGGGTATCGGATCGCGTCGCGGAGGTCGTCGGCGACGAGCGCCTTCGTCTTCCCGCCGCCGGCCGCCCCGCCGAAGAGGACGTCGAATTCGGTGGCGTCGTGGAAGATCTGCTGCCGGGGTGTCGGCTCGTACTCGAGCTGGCCAAAGACGTTGACTTCGGGCTGTGGCTGGAACTGCTGGAGGAGCTTGGCGTACACCATCTGGTCGAAGGCGAGCGTCACGGCTCACCTCGTCTTTCGGGTCCGGGTTCGGGCGCCGCCCGTGGGGGTGGGCGGCGCCCGTCCGGGGTCAGACGGCCGGCTGCTCCGGCTCAGCCGGCGTCTCGGGCTCGGTGGCAGGGGTGTCGGAGCCGTCGACGTCGCCGATCTGGGCCTGCTTGTCAGCGACGAGCTGCTTCAGCGAGTCGAAGGTGGCCTGCGCCTCGGGGTTGAAGTCGTCGGTCTGGGCGTTGAGCTGGTCGAGCTTCGCGTCGACGTCGGCGAACACGGCGGCGAGGTCGTTGCGGAGGGCGGTGAGCTTGTCGTTCTGGGCGGTCATGAGGCGCTCCATTCGGTAAGCGATCCAGCAGACGCCGACGGCGGCGAACGCGGTGAGGACGGTGCGGAGCATCGGGGCGGCTCCTTCTGGGGTTGGCGAACCCGGCCCGACTCGCACGGGCTGCACTCGCGGGGTATCTCCGGCTGCTCCCTGGCGGCCGGGCCTGACCCGAGGTTTGGCGGGCTCCCGTTTTGGTGGCGCGGCCCCGGCCACCCCTCGAGGCCTGGGGCCGCGCCGTCCGGGCGCAACTGGGCACGCGCGTCCCGAACCCCCGAGCGGGCGGCGGCGGGCGCACCGGAGCTTGGAAATGCGAAAGCCTCGACCCACAGGGGAGGTCGAGGCTTCAGGCGATCCAGCCAGTGCGGTGGATCATTAGTCGCGGACCTTACCCTCGGCGTCTAGCCCTGTCCAGCGCAACCGGCGAGAGTTGCGGCAACGTCATCCCTGCGATACCTCACCCCGCCGTCGGGGTGCCGGTAGCGGCCCCACCCTTTGGTCGATGCGAGCTTGTAGATGTACGCCTTGGTGATGCTGTAGGTGCGCATGATCTCTTCGACGGTTGAGTAGCCGTATCCGGGGTCTTCGGGCTTGGCGCCGGTGGCCTCGGTGACGTGTTTGATCATGCGTTTGCCCAGCTTGATCCACTGCGAGGCTGGCCACTGGTGCTCATCGTCGTGATTGCACATGATCTGCGCCGGGAGCCTGTCGCCATCCCGCCGCATGATCGTCCACAGATTCCCCGGGCACGGCTTCGTCTCGCCATCGCGATCCTCGTCCGGGATCTGATTTGGGCACGCCAGGTACCGTTCCCCGTCGAGTCCCGGCAGCTCGAACGCTCTCGTCCCGGTCGGGTACGCGGTCCGGAACGCCTGCCGGGCGAGCTCGGCAAGCTGGGTGGCGTGTTCGGCGGCGCGACTGTCGGCGGCGAGCCAGTCGGCGGAGCGGGCGACGAGCCGGGCGAGCGGCGCCACGCGGAACGTGTGCCGCGCGACGAGCCGGGCGGGCATAGGGCCGATGAACCCGTACGGCCGTTCGGTGACGACGGTCGCGGTGTCGGTGGGCCAGGCGAATCCGCGCTGGCTGGTGATGAGCCGGGCGAGCCGGGTCAGTAGCTGTTCGATGTCGCGACGGATGGCGGCAGCGCGCAGGTTGAGGTTGACGTTCGGGTTCCTGTCGCCGCCGGTGGTGCGTTCTCCGCCGGGCTGGCCGGTGCCGGCGAGGACGAGGGCGAGCTGCCGGTGGCGGGCGGCGAGGGTGAGGGCGTCGCGGCCGATGCGGCGGGCGTGGTGGGTGCAGAGGAGGAGCCCGTCGGCGGCGAGGCCGGGGAGGCAGCCCTTGCAGGTGTCGCGCTGCTCACAGGAGTCAAGGTGCCGGTTGGGGATGGTGCAGGGGTCGACGGCGCACAGTGGGCGGGGGTTGGGCATTATCGGCTCCGTTCGCGCAGCTCAAGGCTATGATCGTCTGCTTGGGAGCACGGGCGGGGCGGGAATCCAGCCGGTGTCGACGGCCCTCGATTTAGCGGATCGGGGGCCGTCGTTGTCTTAGGTCAGCGAGATGCTCTTCGACGCGTCCCACATGTCGCAGACCTGCTGATAGGCGGCGGGGTCGCGCTGGCCGGTTGGGATGGCGGTGAGGATGCGGTACTGGGCGGCCTGCAGCTCGGTGCGCCCGTACGCGAGGTAGTTGCCGCAGGCCAGGCAGTGGCCATAGCCGTGATGATCGGTAAGCGGGTCGAAACACAGGCAGGTGGCGTGCGCGCGGTGGATCATCGCGCAGTCCTGGTGGAACAGGCCGGGCTCACCCTGCCACCATCGCCCACGCGGACCGTCCCACTGGTTGCTGTGGCTGACGTGGTCGCCCTTACGGTCTCGGTCGCCGCACCAGGCACAGCGGGTAAGAACCTTGCGGCGGAGGTTCTGGAGCGGGTGGACCTGTAGGCGCCAATGGTGCAGGTGCCACTTCCAACCGTGGAGGATCTTCGTCTGCCATTTCCCGTCGGCGTCCTGCGTCCGCTTGTCGTGCCTGCACACCTCGCCGGAGTCGGCGCCGCCGGGCTCGCGATGCCAAACGGTGACGAGGGATGGCCAGTAGAGGCCGGTGCTGGTGCGCTGCGGCCAGGGCCTGCGGATGTCGAACGCGACAACATCAGGGTCGTGCATGGGTTCCTCCAATTCGGTGTGCCCAGGGCGGCTTGATCTCGGTCGCCGCGCGGAGCACTGCACCGTCGATGATGATCATCTCGCCGGGCCACGGCGCCGGGACGATGCGCTTCACGACCACGTCGCGAGCCCGGATCTCCCAGCAGCCGGGCGGCAGGGTCTCGTCCACGACGATCCGCAGGCCGATGAGGTCCGTAACGATCGGCGCCGAGTGCTGGATCGTCAGCAGCAGTTGCACGTCCGGGGCGACCACGAGGCGGTCCGGTATCGGGGGCCTGGCTGCGAACTCCTCGGCGATCCGGCGCATCTCCGCCCAGGTCATCGGCGGAGTCGGCTCAACCGGCCGGGTGACGATGCCCGTGATGTGGTCGCCGGCGACGGCGGCGAGCGCTTCGGCGAAGTCGGTCACGTCGCTCCTCCTCGGTCGTCCTCGGACTGGTCATCGCGCGGCAGGGTCTCGACCCGGGTCCGGGCGCACAGGGCGTCCCGGCGGTGGTTGCCGGGCTTGCAGCCGTCGTCCTCGTCACGGCGCTGCAGGCCGGTCGCCGGGTCGGTCCGCCAGACCTGGGCGGTCACTGCCGCCCCCGGCGGCCGTCGCTAGCAGCACGGACGACCATCCAGGCCAGCGCCCAGCTGACGCCGACGATGACCGCACCGGCGGTGACGACGATGATCGCGATAGTGCTCACGCGGTCACCGGCTCGAACTCGGCGACGTACTCGTCGTCGGTGTACCGCCGGGCGCCTCCCGGGACGAGCACGATGTGGTCACCGTCGTACATGAAGACCCGGCGGCCGTGCGAGAAATCCCATAACTCGCCGGTCGCATCCGGGTCGTCGCCGCGGTCCTCGACGTCGATGGCGTGGAAGTCGGGGCACAGCTCTCGAACCTCGGCCTCGTTGCTACCGGTCCACCTGACGGCGCGTGTGTCGAACTGGCGCCGGCGAACGGTCACGATCATCGGGTCCTCCTGGGGTCGGGTTCGGTGCGGGGTTGGGCGGCTTCGTAGCCGACGGCCCAGCCGCGTAGGTGCATGGCTGCGGCGGCGGAGATGCCGAGTGTCGGCAGGGTGATCCACCGCCAGGCGTTGAGGTCTTCGGCGGCGAGGATCAGGTCGGCGGGGATGCAGGCGAGGGCGACGGTCATGAGGGCGAGCGCCGCGTGGTGCCGGCACCGGGCGCGGCGGGTCACGTTGGTCGCCTGCGGTGCGGCGCCCAGAAGTAGGCGAGCCCAGCGGCAACGGTGACGGCCATGACCGTCCAGCAGATGTGCCGGCCGACGCCTGGCGCGGTCATGGTGTTGATGACCAGGATGCCGACGGTGAGCTTCGCCAGCACAAGCACAGTGAAGGCGATCTTGAACGTGGTCACGCCGGCTCCTGATGCATGGCGGCGGCGACGATCCGGGCGGTGAGCAGCGGCAGCCGCTCGACGTCGGGGTGGGCGCGGCCAGGCTCGGGCTGCCACAGGCGGTCGTTGCGGTCGAGCATGTCGAGGAGGCGGCCGGTGTCGCGGTGCATCTCGTACAGGAGGTGGGCGAGGCTGTCAGCCATCGGTGCCACCTCCGGTGCAGCAGCCGTCGCAGCCGTGGATCGCCTCGTACCGTGCGAACTGGTCGCCGCGGGTCCGCCACTTGAAGGCGATGTCGTCGGGGTCTGGGTGCCCGATGCCATGGGGGCAGATCCGTTCCATGAGCTGCCGGTCGGAGCGCCAGTGCTGCGGGAACCCGAGCATCAGGTGGTTCGACGGTGCGTGGATGCAGCACGTTTGCCCCGCACACCTGGCGGGGTCGTGGACTTCGAGGATGGCGCCGTTGTGCAGCGCGATGACGTCGCTCACAGCGCCGACTGGAACGCAGAGACGGTGACGGTATTCCGCTTACGAGGGTCGAACAGCCGGCGCATCACGGTGTCGAGCACGGTCTCCTCGTCCCCGGCGCGTAGTGCGTTGAGGCGGGTGTGGGCGAGGTCGAGCAGCGGCGACTCCATCACGGGTCCCGTGGGTTCGGGCAAGGTCAGGTCGGGCACGGTCATCTCCTTCGGTTGACGGTCCAGCCGCGCCGTTCCAGCTCGGCGCAGATCTCTCGGGCGTTCCAGGCGTGGCCGCGGCGGTCGTCGGCGGCGGACGCCGGGTTGTCGTCTACGTCGCCGCACGACTGCTCGTGCAGCACCTGGGCGATGAGGTGTTCGACGTCGGCGCGCGGCACTTCGGCCGGGTCCCGGTCGCTCGGGTCGCGCGGCTTCGGCACAGGTCCGCAGTCAGGCACGGCCGGCCTCCCGTGGTGCGCCGAGAGCGGCGGCCAGCTCGGCGAGCTTCCCGGCGCCAGCCTCCGTCAGCCGGACCGCGTAGTACCCCTCGGGTCTTGCCAGGCCGGACTCGATCAGCCGGTCGACGTCGGGCAGCCGGTATCCCTGCGGGGTGGTGTCGTCGTAGATGTACCAGTAGTCGTCGCCGATCGACGAGATCTCGCCCTCGCCGATCAGGCGGAGCAGGGTGTGGACGTGGCCTCGCTGGGCTGCCTTGCGGTCCTCAACGGTCGCCAAGGGTTTCTCCTTCGACGCTGACGCCGAGCTGGTCGGCGGGCGTGTCCGCGAAATGGGCCCGGACGAGGTTCGACCAGCCGTCGGGCTTCAGGTCCGGCGTGGAGGTGCCGCGCACGTACCGCGACACCGACTGTTGCGACACGCCGAGCATCTCGGACATGGCCTGCTGAACATCGGCGCCACCGGTCCGGCCGCCAGCCTGGTAGCCCGTCCGCCCGCCCGCGAACGCGTCGGCCAGGCGGCGGTAGACGCTCCGGACGACGTCGGCGGGGTCGCCGAGGTGGTCGAGCCGGACGATGCGCGACTCGACGCCGACCGCGATGTACGGCGGCGACACGGTGCCGACCATGCCGGTGAGCAGTAGCCAGCGGCCATCCGAAGTGCCGTAGAGAGTGCGCCAGGTCTCGTCAGGAGTCGTCATGGAGTGGATCCTTCACGATCGAGGCCGAGCTGGTCGGCGATGGTACGGAGCAGGTGACGGCCGATGTCGGCCCGTTCGGTGTGCTGCGGGGTGTCGCCCCAGTCGTCCGGCGGTGCAAGCAGTGACCAGACGTGGGCCTGCTCGACGACGGCGCGGAGGGCGGCGTGTACCTCGGGACCGATCGAGACGTGTGTGGACTCGCGTGCATCCAGGTCGGCGAGGATGTTGGTGTGCAGGTCAGCCGCCATGGCGCTCCTCCACCTCCGCGCGCTCCAGCGCCTGGGCGACGGTGCCGAGCAGCACCTGCTCGCCGGTACGCCAGCCGTCCCGGACACGCCAGACGGGCGTCTGCGGCAGCAGGGTGTCGTCGGCGAGCCGGCGGGTGATCCAGGACATGAGCTCGTGCTTGACGGTGAACGCGGCGAGCGGGATCTGGGTCGTGGGGTGCTGGACGATGTAGACGTAGTTCGAGCGGCTCACTGGGTGCCGCCCTCGGGCCGCTCGGCGTCGCGCTCGCAGTCCTCGCAGCGGCAGCCCCGCAGGTGTCCGCGGGCGTTCAGGGCGGCGTGCGGCCGGTGGAGGTCCTCGTCGCGTGCGAGCCGCCAGCCGACCCCCGGCATCACGCAGTCGGGTGTGGCCTCCTCGGTGGTCAGCGGGCCGGACGCCGGCGGGGTGCCACCACGAGCAGGCTCGGCGATGATCCGGTCGTCGTCCTCGCCCCAAAGCTCGCGGTGGTGGTGGTTGGCGTGCATCCCGCTGCGCGGCTCGCTGTGCTCGACGGTGCAGGCGAGCACGACGCCGGACTCGTGCGCGATCTTCGGGCACGGGGGCGCGGGCTCGGGCTGCTCGGCGGGCGCGTGCTCGGCGGCCTTCGCGCGGGCATGGGTCTCGTTTCTGGTGACCGTGACGCTGCCGCAGCTGCAACCGACCACCCAGTTGCCGCTGGAGATCTGGCGAAGTTCGACCTCGCCGCACGGGCGCTCCTCAGTGGGCTGCTCGGCGGGCTCCCACGGGCCGACGAGCGGCACGGCGCCCAGCGCCTCGTAGAGCATGCGGCGCACCTCTTCGGCAGGCAGGTCGCCGTCGACCCAATAGCCGTCGGTGTCGTGCGTGAGGTCGTGGATGGCACGCGCCACGGGCTGCCAGCCCTCGGTGGCCTGGCGGAGGCCCTCGGCGATGCCCCGCTCGCGGGCAGCGTCGACCTCGCGGCGCAGGGTGCCGACTGCGAACCGTGCGATCTCAAGGCAGTCGTCGAAGATCAGCACGTCACCGGCCAGCGGCCGGAACTGCTCGTGCAGACGAACGGCGAGACGCTCGACGGCAGCGAGTTCCTCGGCGATGCGGGGCTGCTCAGGCATCGGAACCTCCGGTCTTGGCGATAACGTGCCGCTGGATCTCTCGGGCGATCTCCTCGCAGTTACCGCAGACCTCGTCCTCGGCCATCGCCTGGTGCGCTGGGTCGTCGCGGACGGCGCAGACGACTGCGGTCAGGAATTCGACGCCGACGAGCCGCTCGGCGATGCCTTCGGCCTTGCCGCGCTCCACCGCGATGCGCTCGCGGCGGGCGAGGTACTCGCGGATCTTCCCGATCTGCTCGGGCGGCATCGGGTACAGCTGCCACGGCTCAATGTCCAGGTCAGGCATGGGTCAGCTCTCCACAGTCGTGCTCGCTACGGTGCTGCTCGCAGGTGACGTGCCCGCAGGCATGCCGCCAGTCGGTCAGCGAGCGGGGGCAGCCGCAGCTGAGCAAGTCGGCGACCATGCGATGCAGCTCGACGGCGAAGTCCTCATGCGGGCGGCAGCCTGCCGCGTATCCGCCTTCCGGCGTGTCGGGCGGACAGGTGCAGCCGCGGACGCGACGATTGTTAATCCGCCGCCGCTCGCGGACCTCGCGCAAGATCTCAACGGCCCTGCTCGTCACGGCCTGCCCCTTCGGTGAGTTCGAGCTCGCGGGCAATGGTCCGGATCGGTGAGCAGGGCCACTCGGGATGGTCGGCGTCGTAGCCGTCGAGGTCGCAGGCAAAGCACAGCGGGAAACGACCCACTGACGTCGTCGTGCCGGGGTAGGTCGTTTCGGGCTTGTGTTCGTCGATGACGGCGCGTAGGGCGGCGAGGGCTTGGAGGGCTGCGACAGCGTGCGGCCCGGACCGGTGCCTGTCGTAGACGTGCTCGTACGCGGCCTCATCGCATGGGTTCTCGAGGCCGGTGGTCGTCCAGTCGCATTCGTGGTGGGCCCGGCAGTAGGCGCGGTGCCAGCCGTCGCGGACGGACTCTTCGGGGTAGACGCTGTAGCGGTCACCGATGGCGGCTCGTTCGGCGTTGTTGATCCAGATCTTGAGCCGGGTGTGCAGGTCAGCGGACATCGGCAGGCTCCTCGGCACAGTCGTGCGGGTCCGAACGGTGCTGCTCGCAGACGGTCCGGCCGCAGCCGCACAGGTAGCGCTGGGCGACGTCGGGGCAGCCGCAGTTGAGTCGGGTCGGCTCAGGTTCGACGAGGTCGAAGAACTCGCCGAGCAGGCGCAGGACGCGGCACAGAACGGCGATCATGCCGAGCACCCCCGGTCGCATTCCTCGCCAAGCAGCCACGAGCACGTCGAAACGTGCACGGGCGTCGCGGGCGACGCCGTGGGGCAGTGCTCGCCGGGCGCGTGGCCGCCCCGTCTCAGAAAGATCGCCGTCCGGACCGGGCTGAGGCCGTCGCGCCGGGCGTGATCTTCGAGGTTGGCGCCGAGGCGCGCCAGGAGCTTCGAGAAGTCCGCACCCTGGCACTCCTGCGGCTCAGCCGGGATGACGGCACAGTGCACGCACCGCTGCTCGGGCATACCCTCGGTGGCGGCTGAGCACTCGCAGCACCACCAGCCGACCATGCCGTCCGGATGCCAGCAGTGCCCGATCGTCTTGCGGCAGGCGCGTTCGGCCCGCCACTGGGTCCAGCCGGTACCACGCAGCGGCCGGGCAACCTCGGTCACACCGGAAACGCGGCGCAGGGTGGCGTGGTGGGTCACCGGCTCCTCCGGGGGTCGATGCGGCGCGGGGCGCGCAGCGGTCGCGGCGGACCGGACTGGCCCCTGACCGGCGCGGGCTTCGGGTTGGCCTCGGCGAAGTGGTCGACCGGGCACACCTCGCCCGCCTCCGCGGCCAGCTGCCCGCAGCAGGCGAAGCCGTGCGAGGTTCGGCCGCAATGACCGCAGCGCTCAGTCACCGTCCCACCACCGCTCCTCATCAAGGGCGGCCATCTCCTCGTCGAGGGCGACGAACACGTCACCGCAGCGCCGGCACCGCCACGTCGTCTCACCGTCGCGGTAGTCCGGATGGTCGAGGCCAGTCCGGTCGTAACTCGACGCGGTCTTGCGGTAGTCGTGGCGGCCGTCGCCCTCCGGGTACGGGGAGCAGTCGAAGTCGTCACGGTCGGCTGGGCGGAGGCGCGCGGTCATGCGGGCTCCCGCAGTTCGACCCGGCCCGGCCCCGCGCACGGGGCGACACCGCGCGGGCTTGCGCAGCCGTGGTGGGCGACGAACCGGCAGCAGACCTTGCACGTCGTGTGGCCGGGCAGCAGCTCGGCGCCCGGCTCCTCCGGCTGGTGGCTCGGGTGGACGACGGGTTTCGGCGGACAGCCGTCGATTACGGCTGCCGCATGGCGCAGGGCGGCCTCCATGGCGTCGTCGGGGTCCGTGCACGAGCCGGAGAGCCAGCCGCCGGTGGCGTCGTCAGCGACGTTGACGCACTCGTCGTCGAGTGGATGCGGGGTCTGGCCGTACTGGCAGCGGACCATCCGGGGCTCAGGCACGGTCGCCCCCGCTCGGCGGCCAGTGGCCCCAGATCTCGTACATGCGCTCGTCGCCGATGGTGCAGCAGAGCTTCCCGACGCGCTGCATCTCGGCGTTGAGCCCTTCGGGTGAGCGGGCCGACGCAACCTCGTTGATGAACACCGACATGACCTCGGTCGCGGCGCCGAAGCCGTTTGCGCCGAGCAGCGGGCACGGAGCCCAGTGCCGGGCACACCACTGGTCGTTGCCCTTGACGCCAACCAGGGCGACCGCGAACTGATCGAACCAGGACTTCGGGCCGATGGCCTCATCGGTGGTCATGAGGTTTCCTCTCGAACGTGGTCACGCCACAGGTCGGCTGCGGCGCCGAGCGTCGGCGGATTCTCGTGGCGCCAGCCGCAGCCGCAGACCACATCTGTGCCGGTGTCGGTGCGCTCCAGCCGCGGCAGGTGGGTCGCGTCCCGGTGCGCGGGGCCGAGGTAGCCGACGACATTGGACCGGCGCCAGCCCGGCTGGACGTTGGCGCCGGTGAAGATGTGCCCGTAGGCGTCGAACCGCTCCGGGCAGTCGGGCCAACCACAGGGGCGCATCCCGGCCTCGGCGAGCGCCTCGTCGGACAGATCTGCAGCCCGCTCAGACGGCCCAGGAGCCGTTGGGGGGTTTCCCGCACCCTCGGTAACGCCCGTACGCCTGCCTGGCGAGCCCTCGGGGCGGTTTCCGGCGCCATTGCAACCGATCCCGGCACCGCCGTTCACGCCGCCACCATCCCGGTGACGTCCATCGTCAGCTCACCGCGCACCGCGGCGAGCGCCTGGGGGATACGCGCCGACTGCTCGTCCGTCAAGCCGAGCTGCGCCACGAACACCTTGATCCGCGAAGCAAGAACGGTCGCCACCTGATCGGCCAGCGCCAGCTTCGCCTGCTCGATCTTCAACGTCTCGATGACCTTGACGTAGTCGAGGAACAGGCGGTGCTGCTCCAGGTACAGCTTCAGCCACACGTTCGGCAGCGCCTGGAACTTTGTGTCGATGCCCGGGAACTCCCCGGCGAGCTTGTGATCCTCGGTCGTCTTGCCCCACACGAGGGCGTCGGGTTCGATCTCCTGGACCTTCTCCCGCAGCCACGCCAAATGGCCCATGATCCATGCGAACTCGTCAAGGATGGCCACCGACGCCGGCACGTCCCGGATCGGCAGCCCGAAGCTGCGTGCCGCCTGCTCGATCTTCACCTTCTGTGCCGCCTTCCGCTGGTTCGGCGTGCTCCCACCGTGGTTGTTGCACTCGCCGATCCCCAGGTGATCAGTTCCGTGACCTGCGGTTTTCGTGCAGAACTCGCCGTCGCCCTGCTTCCTGCGAGCCCCGCACAACGGCCTACCCTCGGGCCACTGGCGGGACTTCGCGCCGACGTACCGGGGTCCATGCCGTTCGCCGTACGGGCTCGGTTGCATAGCGTGGCTACCTATCGCCGAGGTCCAGCTGCCCGGCAGCCTCGGCCAGTCGCGCCTGCCGCTCACGGTGCTGCCGAAGAATGCGCTCCTCGAACGTCTCCTGCGGCAGCGTCTTGCGCAGGTCGGCGGCGATCTCACGGCGCCGCTGCACGTCGGCCAGCACCCGCTCACGTGCCTCCGGGGTCAGGTCAGCCACGAGACACCGCCTCACGCCGCCCCCGGTTCGCCCGGCAGTACTTCGCACCCTCGGCCGCGGCGTCCTCCTCGCGGGTCCGCTGCCGGGCCGCACGATGCTCGGGCGCCTCCGTCACCGACGGACCCGCGAACTCCCCACGCAGCCCGCCGGGCGTCCACCCGCACGGCAGCGCCTCAGGCTCACCGGGCACCAGCAGGCCGCGGTCGCGGAGCAGCTGCCGGTACCGGTCGCGGTCGAAGCCGCGGGTGCCGCCGCCGGCCTCCAACCACAGCGCGACAGCCGACGGGACGACGGGTTGGGTGCTCATCGGTACGCCCTCTCGTCGGCGGTGAACGCGGAGGCGAACACCGCGTCGGTGACGGCGGCGAACGCCATCCCGGCCCATGTGCGCCGATTCCCGGCAATCCAATCCCCGGGCTTGACGACGAGGTCGGCCTGCCCGTTGCTGCGGCGGATGGCGAGCGTGGTGGTGGCGCCCAGGCCGTCGGGGTGGTGGAAGTCGGCGCCAGCGGACATGAGCCAGCCGATCATCGCGCCGCAGGCGAGCGGGTCCGCGGGGTTCCAGCGGACGGCTTCGACGGGCTCGCCGAACGGGTCGAGGTAGCGGTCGGGTCGGGACATCGGGTCTCCTTGACGTTGCTGGTGCTGCAGGTGGGCGAGCAGGTTGAGGGCGAGGTCTTCGAAGATCTCGGGCGGGCTCATGCGGCAGCCCGCTCCGTGACCTGCTTCGCTGCTGGTGCCATGCATGCGCTGAGGGTGAGGTTGAGCCGCGGCTGGTCGTTCCAGACGGTGAGCGTGGCCATCCCCGTCACGGCAACGTTGTCGCCCTTGCTGAACGCGGCCAGAGCGCGGGCGGCGTCCTCGAACGCGATCGCCGAGGCGACGACGGAGTCGCCCTCCTCCCACTTGCCGTCGACCTTGCGCCAGCCGGTGAACTTGAGCAGCGCAGTCGCCATCGGCTTGTTCGTCTTGGTGAGTGCCTTCTTCGGGTCGGTGAGGAGCTGGGCGGTGCCGGAGATCGTGGGCAAGCTCATGGGGGTCCGTTCTCGCGGTCAGAGAGCATCGGGGGTGGGGTACGCCTTGCACGGCCGGCAGGCGAGCGCTTCGGCGCGGGACTTGGGTCCGAGGTCGCCGAGGATGCGCTCCCAGACGGCGTCGTCGACGAACGCGGCGACCTCGGCCCAGGTGGTGATCGGTTTGACGGTCTGGCCGCGGGCGATGCCGCGGTCGATGACGTCGGCGTTGTTCTCGATCCACCAGCGGGTTTGCTCGTCGAAGGTGCCGTCGATCGGGAAGTGCCTCATCGCGCCGCCCCCGAGGGGGTCCAGTCGTCGGCCATGGAGACGAACCGGGTGAGGTGCAGCTGGGCGGCGACGGTGACGGTGTCGGTAACGCCGCCGCGCTGCTTGGCAACGATGAAGTCGGCTTCGCCGGCCCGCGGAGACTCCTTGTCGTAGTAGTCCTCGCGGTAGATGAGCACGACGATGTCGGAGCTGTTCTCGATCTCGCCGGATTCGCGCAGGTCGGCGAGGGTCGGGCGCTTGTCGGTGCGCTGCGCGGGCGCCCGGTTGATCTGGGCAGCGGTGACGACGAGGACGTCCTCTTTGAGGGCGAGTTGCTTGAGGCGCTGCATGGTGGCGGACACCTCGAGCTGCCGGTTTTCCTTGCGTCCTTCGGTGGGGACGATCTGGACGTAGTCGACGACGACGGTGTGGACGCTGCCGTAGCGGTGTTTGTGCTGCCGGACGGCGTTGGCGATCTGGGTGACCGTGCGGGGTTCGGCGACGATCCACAGCGGCGAGTCCTGGAAGCGTCTGCGGGCTTCGTCGACGCGGACGAGCTGGTCTGGGGTGAGGTCGCGGTTCTTGATCGCCTTCTCCGGGATGCCGGTGAGGCCAGCAAGGATGCGGCAGAGCACCTGGTCGGCGGTCATCTCCATGGTGAAGATCAGCGTCGGTTGCTGGAGCTCGACGCCGGTGTGCCGGGCGATGTCGGTGATGGCGACGGACTTGCCCATGCCGGAGGCACCGCCGAAGGTGACGACCTGGCCGCGCTCGAAGCCTTCGGTGGTGAGCAGCTGGTTGAGGTCGGGCCAGGGGGTTGCGGCGCCTTTGGCTTTGCCCCAGTCGAGGTAGCCGTCGATGTAGGCGGCGGCGAGGTCCGCGATGTGTTCGCCGTCGTTGCCGGTGGTGCCGCGGCCAGCGGCGACGGTGACGAGGTGTTCGGCGAGGTGGGCGACTTGGTCGAGTCCGGCGCCGGGAGTGTCGAGCATCCGTTTGATCTTGTGGGTGCCGGCGTTGACGCGGTCCCAGGTGTGCCGTTCGGCGAGGAGCCGCGCCCAGTGTCCGCCTTGGCCGGGGAGTGCCTGCTGGTAGAGGTCGAACAGGTAGGCGTTGTGGGGCAGTTTGCGGATGTGTCCGCCGCGGATGAGGTGCTCGGTGACGGCGGTGGGGTGGACGGGTTCGCCGCCGTCGTGGCAGGTGCTGATGGCTTCCCAGATGTGGCCGTGGACGGGGTCGGCGAAGCTGCCGGGCTGGATGTGGATGCGCATGGCGGGGATGTCGCCGGGACTGTCCATGGCGGTGCCGAGGACGTGCCGTTCGATGCGCGCCCGGTTGGCGTCGCGGTCTTCGGCGCGTTCCTGTTCGGGGAGGTCGGGAACCGCGGCGAGCCGGCGGGCGTTGGCGTTGTCAGGCACTGGCTCGCTCCTTCTGCTGACGGAGTTCGGTGATGAGGTCGTGGCCGTTGATGGCGGCGGAGGCGGCTACGGCGTCGAGTTGCCTGGGGGTGGCGCCGCGTTTGGCGAGTTCGTGGTGTTGCTGGCCGACGGCGGCCATGAGGTCGAGGCCGGGTTTGCGTTCGTGGGTGGTGGTGTAGAGCCGCCGGTAGGTTTCGACGGGCTTGGGCTGGTCGGGGTCGGGTGCTGGTGTCCCGGTGCGGCAGAGGGGGCAGAGCGGTTCGCCGGTGCGGGGGTGGGGCTGATCGCCGCCGGGCTGGCCGTGGGGGCAGGGGGCACTGCGGCCCAGTTCGGCGATCTTCGCGATGTTCGCGGCTTTGGCGTCGGCGCGGATGCCGGCGAGTGCGGTGCGCCAGGGGATGCCGCCTTCGCCTGCGACGAGGTGGAAGAGGCGGGTGCCTTGCGGTTTACGTTCGGTGATGAACCGGCTGTGGACGGCGCGGGCCTCAACTTCGGTGATGTCGGCGTCGGCGAGGGTGTCGACGATGAGCTGAAGACTCTCGGGGAGCGGTGTACGGATGCTGCTGCCGTCGGCGCGGTTTTGGGTGTGCGAAGTGGCGTGAGCGGCGTTTTCGGGGCGCCCAATACTTGGCTTGCTTGCTTGGTTAGTTGGTAGGGGAGGGCGCTGGCGCCCGCCTTTCTGACCACCAGCGTCCGCCTTTCTCGGATTAAGGGGGGCGCTGCTATCCGCCTTACCCTCGGAAAGGGGGGCGCTGGTGCCCGCCTTCGCGTCCGCCTTTCGCGCACTGGAAGGCGGACGCTGCCGTCCGCCTTTGTGGCATGTGGGGCAGCCGCATTCGTCCGGCTTCGGGAACCACGGCACCCGAAACTGGCCGACGCTGCCGCGGTGGGCGTAGACCGGGTCGCCGTTCTTGTCCTTACTCAGCGCAACCCTGATCTCGATGCCGCCGTCGGCGAGCCGGGCCAGGGCGCGGCGCACGTTGCGGTGGTCGACGTTCGCGGCGGCGACGAGATCGTCCTGGCCCATGCTGACGGTGCGCTCCGGGTCGGTGCCGGCGAGCTTCGCGGCGACCGCGATGAGGACGAGCTTCGCGGCGGGGTCGATCCAGGCGGGGGCGTGGTAGAGGACGTTCTCGACGCGCTGGTAGCTCATGACGCGTTCCCCGGCCAGCCGCAGCGGCAGACCGCCTGCCCTTTGCGTTCCACAAGCTGCGACCAGGCATGGAACGGGCAGGGATTGGCCAGATCCTCACCGGGCGCGTGTTTGATCAGGCCGTACCCGTAGGCGTTGTAGCCCCGACCGAGGGCGTGGACACGTTCGATGGCTCCACACACGAGACACTGCCCGACGGTGATCCTCTGGTTGAGCGCAACCATGAGGTCCTGCTTGTTCGAGCCGGGGCACACGGTTGGCGGGCTTTGCCAGCGGGGACTGAACAGCAGCGGCGGAAGTCCAGCCGGGGTGTCGTCTTGGCCGGCGCCGAGGGCACGTCCGACGCAGGTACCGCAGACGGGTTCGCCGGGCGGCAGGTCGTCGACGAGCCACAGTGGTCCGGCCTTGCCGCTACTGCCGCCGGAGGGGCCGCACCAGTAGTGGTAGATGGTGACATCGGCGGCGCGAACGTGGCCGGCGGGGTAGATGACGGCGGAGCGGACGCGATGCCACCGGCTGTTGCCCCGGCCGCGGATGTAGCGCGGCGCCTCTGTGAGCGGGGTCTGGCCGGACCAGGCGCCTCCGCTGTTGGTGGTCGGGGGGAGGAGCGCAACGGGCATCAGGCACCGACCAATGTCAGGTGCCTGATGGGCTTGGACTGCTCAGTGAGGATGCCTCCGCACCACGCGACGCCGTCGAGGTCGAGCCGTGCGGTAATGCGCCCGCAGCGCACGCACATGCGGACCCGGTAGTCGCCGCTGTCGGGGAACTGTGGCTGGGCGCGCTCGGCGCAGGGCGGAGCGTCGAGTCCCTGCCCGTGCCCCGGCGGGCGGAGTGGTTCGGCGGGGCTGGGCTGGCCTGCGCTGCAAACGGGGCCGCCGGGCGTGAGTCGGGCCTCCCCGCCGCAGTCGGCGCAGCGGAGGATCGTGCGCGGGTTGCGCAGCTGGACGGTGGTGGTGCGCGTCATGCGGCCACCCCAGAGAACAGGTCGAGACTGAGCTGCTCGTCTCGCTCGCCGCCGATGTCGCCGAGCCGCTCGTACCAGTCGAGGGCGAAGGTGAGGCAGTTCGCCTCGTTGATGTGCGTGGTAGACCCGCAGCGGGTCGGCGTGCGGCGTCCGTCGTAGGACCAGGCCATAGAGTCGGCGGTGGCGAGGTGATGCCCGTACCGGGCGAGCCCGGACGTTTTGACCCCGAAGCCGTGTAGTTGCAGGTCAAACTCGGACAGGGCGTCGAAGATGGCCTCGATTTCCGAGGTGGCCTGCCGCCGGCAGACGGAGCCGACGCCGACAACCGGGTGGTCCCACAGGTGGACGCCCGCGGCCTCGTACATGTCGACGCAGCGCAGGTAGTCGTCGAGGTGCCAGCCCTGCAGGACGGGCATGAACGGGCAGAACTCCGGGTCGCGGGCGTGGCGAGCGTCGGGCCGGCCCCAGTCGCGCTGCAGGTCGGCGTCTTCGGCGTCCCACCACATGTCGCGCAGGAGGTTGAAGTTGGCGACGGTGCGCTGCTGGTGCTCGGCGACCGTCAGCCCGGTCTTGGCGAGCATGATCGGCTCGCACATCCAGTCCATGGGGGCGGCCCAGGACAGCATGCCGATCTCCCGGTCGTATCGGCGGACCGCGGCCACGTATTCCTCGGGCGTGGTGCGCCATTCGCCGTACAGGGAGAGCTCGGAGAAGCCGCCAGAGTCCAGGGCCCAACTGGTGCGTGCACGCGGCAGGGTGGTGCGTCCGGCGAGTCGTCGGTGGGAGACGAACAGGGGGATGGGGTCGCCATTGTGGTCGCGTGGCGGCAGGGCGAGCCAGTGCGGCTGGTGGGTGCCCAGGTAGAAGGTGCCGGTCATGCGGCGACCGCCCGCGGCTTGGGCGCGCACGCCAGGCATCGCCAGCCGCAGGCATAGAGCCGGGCGGGCTGGCCGTCGTACGGGCAGACGCCGATGGTGCGCGGGTTGCGCAGCGGGACGGTCGCGGCGCGGGTCATCCGCGTTCCTCGGTCCACACGCCTGTGCCGAGCATTTCGGTCAGGGTGATGGATCGCCCACCAAGCCCGAGCTGGACTTCGTCGAGGGTGCGCCAGAGTTCGCGGTCGGCTGGTTCTGGCGTCAGGCCGGCTTCGACGGCCGACAGCCGGTGCTGGTGGATGGCGAGCGTCAGGAGGCGGACGATGTCCCGGGCCTCACGGGCGTTGCGCTCCATGAGGCTGACATGGTCGGCTAGCCGGTCGTCCCGAGGCGGGTTGGGCACTGTCGCCTCTGCGGATGCTGCCGTCCCGCTCTTGGCAAGATTGAGCTTCCTGCGGATTTCCTTCGCCTCAGTGCCGCGCGAGATCAGCCTGGATCGGAACAGCAGGAGCCCGCTGCGCACCTTTCGGGTGGCGGTGAGCTCGCGGCGGTCGAGGTGTAGGTCGAGCTTGGAGTTGACCTCGCTGAGTTGCCCCTGGACACGGACGCTCAGCAGGCCCATTACGCGACTGGTGCGATTGATCACTTCGGGCGCGAGGAGGCATTGCCAGTCTGGCTCCTGGGAGGTGGGCCCGTTGGCTTGCATGAGCGCTTCGGTGAGGACGTCCTCGAACTCTTCGTCGGAGATGTCGAGGAGTGCTTCGATGTCCTCGGTGGGCGGGGTCTGGTCGTTTGTCGGGGTGTTCAACGTGGTCGTCATGGCTGCTCCCGCGGTCTGCGGCAGCTCGATCCATCTATCATGATCGCTGTAATCGCGGTATCATGTGGGTGTCGTGCTGCCGGTGAGGGTGAATCGACTTCAGGGATCGGCTGTCGGGCCGGTCCCTTTCCCTTTGCGGGAGGGCTCAGGCGGCTACGCGCTGCTCGAGCTCGGCGACCTGGGCGCGCAGCGAGTCGACCTCGGCCGTGAACCGGGCTTCGAGTTCGGCGATCTTCTGCGCGGCGCTCTTGCGGGCCGCGGTGGCGGCGGCGGTGCGGGCGCGGCGCTGTTCGGGGGTTTCGTGCCTGGCGAGGGCGGCACGGCGGGCGCGCTCGGAGAGGAAGCTCTTCACGGCGGGCTCGAGCTCAATGTCGGGCATTCGTGGTCCTTTCGGTCAGGACCGAGCCGAGCGACACGGGAGCCGGGTCTTCAGCGTGGCTGCCGAGGGGGTGCTTGATTCACCCATTGGCGCCATGAAACGCTTGGACCTGCCGGCGGCTGGTGAGACAGCTGCCGCGGCGTCTGTGGTCTTCGACTCGGACGTCAGTGAGGCGGCGGGCGGGGATTCATGGCCTGGTAACCACCCCGCCCGACCGTCCGGCTTTCGCCGAAGTCTGCTCGCTACGATACGTGTTCGGATTCGTCCTGTCGACCTAGCCGCGCGTTTCGATTGGTGGATTTCTCCGGAGCAACAGATTTAGTGGTACGCCTTTACCTGCAAAGGGATCCACTACTTGTGGCGTTCCCCGGAAACACGTTCGCTTAGCCCCTGGGGGTGCCCAGGATGCGGTTACTCTACGTATAGATTTCACGAGTCTGCGAGTCATTGGCACCGGGTCGATATGTCCGTTTGATGTCTCCAAAGTGTCTCGGTGCAACTCGGCGACACTCGAACCCCCGGACAGGCCCTACCGTGCCATCACCCACAGCCACCAGCGGTCATCTCCTCGAGCGCGGCGAGCACCGTCCTGACGGTGCCCCGATCCAGGTCTTTCGCCGGCTCCGGCAGGTCCGCGTACGGCACCATCAGCTCCTCACCGGTCTCCGACAGCCGCGACGTGCAGCCCTGCGCCGCCTTCGTGGCCAGCCACCTGTCGTGGACCCGCCCCGCGACGGACTCGAGGATGTCCGGGTCGATCACGACGGCTCCTCCCGGATCGGCTCCCACGGGCACAACAGCTCGTGCCCGGACGGCAGCAGCCACGCCTCGGACCGCTCCGCCCGGCCCCCGTGTTCGGCGACCGCGTTCAGCGCGTCCGTCAGCGAGACGCCCTTCACCGTCCCGTGCGGCAAAACCGCCCGATAGCGCGTGAACACGTCGGCGTGCTCGTGAAGGTCGGCGAGTGCTTGCATCAGCGGGTCCATCACGCCTCCATCGGGGCCGTCGTGGGCCAGGTGCGCCAGTTCTGCCACGACCTGCTCGCGGTCGGTCCGCGCTGGCCCTGGTACCGCGAGCCGTACACCGCGGAGCCGTAGGGGTGCTCGGACGGCGAGGACAGCCGGAAGATGCACAGCTGCCCGATCTTCATGCCCGGCCAGAGGCGGATCGGCAGGTTCGCGAC